>JBKPDW010000514.1:0-9522 GCA_046728115.1 Acidobacteriota bacterium
TTGGCCTCGGCATCCATCAACTTGATCGCCACGATGTCATCCAGGGCGGCGCGCCGGGCGTCGTAGAGCGCTTGCGCGAGCTTGGCGGAGCCGAAATTCGACGCCGGCTGCTGCAGGGCTTTCTCGTCGACCTCGGCGAGCGTGATCCGGGTCGACCCGACCATGCCGACTGTGTCCGTTGGCGCGGGCTGCCGCGGCGACTGGGCCGACGATGAACATGCGGCCAGCACAACAAGTCCCGCCGCGACCAACTGCCTGTACTGCATGAGAGAAGTATACCCGGCTACTCACCCAGCCGCTGAGGCAAATCGGCCACCACGTAAGCCATCACTGCGACCGCGGCCGCGCATTTTGCCATCTCGATCGGGTCGATCTTGTCGATCGTGTCCGCCGGCGTGTGATGGATTAGGAAATACTTCGAGCCGTCGACGTCCAGCGACATTGCCGGGATGTGCCCTTCCTGCACGCTTGGGCCGATGTCCGCACCGCCGCCGCCATTGCTGACCTGATTGGCGCCGATGCCTGACAGGAGCGTGGCGATCGCGCGAACCGTCTCGCGCGCCGGATCGGGTCCGCTGAAGCCGAATCCGAACGGTCGAGACACGCCGCCGTCCGACTCCATCATCAGGACGTGCTTGGCCAGTTCCGCGCGATGCTGATCGCGATACGCGAGTCCGCCGCGCCCGCCGTTTTCTTCGTTGGTCCAGAGCACGACTCGCACCGTGCGGCGCGGTCTCAGATTGAGCGCCTTCATCAAGCGCAACGCTTCCCACGTCACGATGCACCCGCCGCCATCATCGGTCGCGCCCGCGCCGACGTCCCAGGAATCGAGGTGGCCGCTCACCACGACGATTTCGTCCGGCTTCTCGCGGCCGCGAATCTCGCCTATCACGTTCGCCGATTCCACGTCGGCCTCGAAATGGGCCTCCATCTGCAGCCGGACGACGAGACGCCCGCCGCGGTCCGCTATGCGCTGCATCCGGTCGGCATCTTCCGAGGACACCGCCGCCGCCGGAATCTTCGGCGCATCGCCGGCGTATTGCAGCGCTCCGGTGTGCGGCGTTCGCAGTCCGTCCGGGCCAATCGATCGCACGAGCGCGGCCACGGCGCCGTAACCTGCCGCGCGGGACGGCCCGGCCGATCGAAATCGCACGGTCTCGCCGTAATTGGTGAACGGCGCGTTGAACAAGACGATCCGCCCCCGCACCGACGCCGACTTCGCGTCCAGTTCCTCGAAGCTCCGGACGACGACGACCTCGCCCTCGACGCCTTCGCGCGGCGTGCCGATGCTGTTGCCGAGCCCCAGCATCGCCATCGCATGCCGCGCAGGCTCCACGATCTCCACGCTTTCGCTGCCCCGCACCCAGCGGGGAACCATCACCCGCTCGGTGTGCACGTTCTCGAGCCCGTCTCGCTTCATTTCGCTGACGGCCCACTCGATCGCGCGATCCAGCGCGGGCGTGCCGCTCAAGCGATTACCGATGGTGTCGGTCAGTACCGACAACCGCTGCCATGCGAACGTACTGGACACCGCCGCGCCGATCAGGCGCCCAGCGGGGTCGCGATACGGTTCAAGCCAACCTCCCCTGGTTACCGAACCATTGGCATGCGTCGACTGCGCCGGCACGCGAACGGCGCCAACGATCAGAAGCGGCACGACCACGGACAATCCGAAACGCTGCGTCATTCGGCGGGCCTCCAAAGCCATTCAGGGTAACTCAGTTTGACGCGCCCCCGCCCAGCGGATTGTGGTCCGCTGATTGCACACACGACGAGCGCGCGTGTGCACGAACGAACCGTGATGGGGACGAGAATGAGAACCCGAGCCTGCCTGTGTGGAATCGTAATCCTGATTTCAGTATTGTCGGTCGGCGCGGACGAGAAGCTCACGCTGAAGGTGTCGCCAGCCGTGGCATTCGCGCCGGCCACGCTGATCGTACGCGCCATGGTCCAGGCCGACCACGATAACCGGCTCGTTCAGATCGTCGCGGAATCGAACGATTTCTATCGGTCCAGCGAAGTCCAGCTCGATGGCGAGAACGCGCCGCACGTCAACGTCTTCGAGTTTCGCAGCCTGCCGTCCGGGACGTACGTCGTGACGGCCACCCTTCGCGACAGCCTTGGGAAGGCCCGCGCGGCCGTGCGCTCGCAGGTCAACGTGATTCAGAGCGGGGGCGATCGCTAGCGTTTACAACGTGTTCGTCACGCGGGCGGCCGTTGCGACCGGCTCGCGCTCCGGCGTGAAATCCTCCCCGGGATTGATGAACCGGTCGCGCTCGAAGCGGTATTGCTTGTCGTACAGCTGTCGGTAGCGGCCGCCGGCCGCGAGCAGCTGTTCGTGCGTGCCGCGCTCGACGATCTCACCCTGTTCCAGCACCAGAATCTGGTCCGCGCTCTGGATGGTCGACAACCGGTGCGCGATCACGAACGTGGTGCGGCCGTGTCGCAGCGAACGCAGGCCGTCCTGGATGAATGCCTCGCTCTCGCTGTCGAGGCTCGACGTCGCCTCGTCCAGGATCAGCACGCGCGGATCGGCGAGGATCGCGCGCGCGATCGCCACACGCTGGCGCTGGCCTCCCGACAGCCGAACGCCGCGCTCGCCGACGATCGTGTCGTACTGCTGCTCGAACGATTCGATGAACTCGTCGCAGTGCGCGATCCTGCTGACGGCCTTGATGGATTCACGCGTGGCGTGTGGATTGCCGTAGGCGATGTTCTCGGCGATGGTGCCGTCGAAGAGGAAGTTGTCCTGCAGCACGACGCCGAGCTGCGAACGGTAGTCGCGCAGCTTGACCGACGACAAATCCTGGCCGTCCACGAACACACGGCCCGACGTCGGCCGGTTGAACGTCATGACGAGGCTGATCAACGTGCTCTTGCCGGATCCGCTCGATCCGACGAGCGCCGTCGTCGATCCTGCGGGCGCTTTGAACGAAACGTGCTTCAGGACCGGAACCCCGGCGCTGTACTCGAAGCTGACATCGTCGAACGCGACATCGCCCCGAATGTCGGGCAGCGCCGCCTTCAAGGCGTCCTCCTGATCCTCTGTCGCCATCCGCCGAATCTCGCGAATGCGATCGAGACCCGCAAACGCCTCGCTCAATTGCGTGCCGATCGACGCGAGCTGAATCACGGGCATCGTCATCAGCGCGGTGAAGGAGAGATACATCACGAGATCGCCGATCGTCATCGTGCCGTTCCGGATGGAACTGCCGCCGATCAGCATCATGGCGATACCGGTCGAACCGATGACGACGGACGAGAACGAGGTCACTGCGGAAACTCCGGTCAGCGACCTCGCGACGTTCCGGAAGAGCCGATGCGCGCCCTTGGCGAATACCAGTTCTTCGCGTTTCTCCGCGGTGTAGGCCTTCACGATGCGAACGCCGCCGAGCGATTCGGCGAGACGCCCGGTGACTTCGGCGTTGATCTGGCCGCGCTCCCGGAAGAGCGGGCGCAGTCGCTTGAAGGCCGTGGCCATGCCGCCGCCGAACGCAGCGAGGATCACGATGGTCACGAGCGTGAGCCGCCAGTTCAGATAGAGCAGCACGCACAACGCCAGCGCCGCGGTCAGTGTGGATCCCGTCAACTGCACGAGCCCCGTGCCGACGAGGTTTCGAATGCCCTCGGCATCGGTCATGATGCGCGAGATCAGGATGCCGCTTTTGGTCGAATCGAAGTAGCGGATCGGCAGCCGCATGATGTGCGCTTCGACATCTTTGCGCATGTCCGTGATGGCGCGTTGGGCGGCAACGCCGAGTACCTGCGAATTGGTGAACGCCGTCGCGGCGTCGACAATCGTGGCGCCCGCCGTGGCCATGGCGAGCGTCGGCAGCAGGTCCCAGTTCCCCTTCGTGATGACGTCGTCCATCAGGTACTTCGTGGTCGTCGGCAGCACGAGCCCGGCCAGCCGGTTCACGATCATCAGAACCAGCCCGAGGGCCAGCCGCTTGCGGTGCGCCCAGATCAGGGCGCGCGCCTCTTCCCAGGCGCCCTTGGTGAACGCCGGCTTCTTTGGAGTGGCGACCGCGCCCTTGGCGCCGGCCGATGGCGTTGTCGCGAGAGCCGTGGTGCGTGGAATGCGTTCTGCGTGTGCCACGTTCAGATCATACGTCGGGGATGCGGCTCGAGACCTACTCTTATGGGCTGGTCCGGACCGGTCTGGTGTTCTTATAAACCGTCCCGCCTTTCATCACAAACGCCACGCGAGTCACAGCCGTGATGTCCGCCAGCGGATCGCCATCGAGCGCGACGAGGTCGGCTTCGTAACCGGGCGCGAGCGTGCCAATGGTGTGATCGAGACCCAGTGACTTCGCTGACAGCGACGTGGCAGAGATGATGGCGTCCATGGGCTTCTGATTGCCCTGGCGCACGCGTTCCACGATCTCGTCGGCGTTGTGCCCGTGCGCGCCGGCGACGGCATCCGTCCCGAGCACCAGCTTCAAATTCGGGGTATTGACCGCGTTCTTGATCATCGCCGCATTGAGCGCGAGACCCTTTTCCATGTATGTGAAGCCTTCTTCGGTGTAGTTGCCGATACCCAGATACTTCGTCTTGTTGCGCAGGTAGTTCTGCAGCACGACGCCGACGTTCGGATCAAAGTAGACTCCCTTGTCGGCCATCAGCTTCAGAGTGGGCGGGTCGGCAAACACGCCGTGCTCGATCTGATCGCAGCCGGCGTTCACCGAGGCTCGGATCGATTCAGGGCTGTGTGCGTGGACCATTGTGCGCAGCCCCTGCGTTTTGGCCTCGCCGCAGACCGCCTGCAGCTGCGCATCGGTCATCGTCTGCTTGCCGCCATCGCGAATGCTCGCAGACGCAAAGACTTTCACGACGTCCGCGCCGTCCTTCTTGAGCTGGCGCACGATCTCACGGATCTGATCGGGCGTGCCGCTGTTCTCGTTGACCTGCCGGATCGATGTCAGGATGCGAGGTCCCGGAAACACGCCGCGGGCGATGGCATCACGCAGTTCGACATCGTTGGCCTGTCCGGGACTCTGGATCGTGGTGAAGCCGGCCATCAGCGTGACGTAGGCATTTTCGGCGCTGTAAAGAATTTCCTCGGCTGGCGCACCTCGGCGGGCCGCGTAGCGGCCGTCCTTGTCGAAGTGCCACCCCACGTGGGCGTGGACGTCGATCATGCCCGGGATGACCGTGAGCGATCCGAGATCGTAGATCGGGCTTCCGGCGCCGCCGGTCTCGATTGAAGTGATCTTCGATCCGCGGACGACGATCGTCGCGTTTCGCATCGTCTTGCCGGCACCGTCAATAACCGTGCCGGCATGGACGCGAATTGTTTGGTCCTGCGATCGGAGCGCGGCCGGAATCAGCAGGAGGGCCACGAAGACAGCCGGCAAGACGATGTTCAATCGCATGTGTCCCTCCGAAAATCAAAAGTCTGAAGTCGAGGGTCGGAAGTCGTAAGTACTTCTGACTTCTGACTTCTGACTTCAAACTTCAGACTTCGACTCTGGCGGGCGCATTATAATCCCCTGTCTCGGCACATGTTCAGACCGGCTCTTCTTGCGCTGATCGTCACCGGCATCGTCGCGTCGCAGGGCGCGACGCGCAAGGAAGCCGACTGGCCGTTCTACGGCGGCGATCAGGCCGGCACGAAGTTTTCTGCGCTGACCGATGTGAACACCTCGACGGTGTCGCGTCTCGCCGTCGCCTGGGAGTGGTCAAACCGGGAAACCGCGCTCGACGAATTCGGCACACGTCCCGGCAATTTCCAGACGACGCCGCTGATGATCGACAACGTGCTGTACTTCAGCACGCCGTACAACCGCGTAGTGGCCTTGAACGCCGCGACCGGAGTCGAGCGGTGGACGTTCGATCCCAAGGCGTACGAGGATGGTCAGCCGCCAAACGGAACGGGGTTCGTGCATCGCGGGATAGCCGCGTGGCGCGATGCCTCAAACGGCGGCGCCCTTCGTATTTTCATCAACAGCCGCTATCGCTTGTTTTCGATCGATGCCTCGAGTGGACTCCCGGTCGAGTCGTTCGGATCGCACGGAGCGATCGACCTGAGCGAAGGCCTGGTCTGGGCGATCAACAAGAAGCATTACACGAACACATCGCCGCCAGTCGTCTACAAGGATCTGATCATTCTCGGCAACGGCGTCGGCGATCGTCTCGTGTACCGGAACGATCCGCCCGGAGACATTCGGGCCTTCGACGCCCGAACCGGCAGACAGGCGTGGTCGTTCCACACGATCCCGCAGGCCGGCGAAACAGGCAATGAGACGTGGGGCGCCGACTCGTGGAGCTACACGGGCCACACGAATGCATGGGCGCCGATGACGCTCGATGTCGCGCGCGGTCTCCTGTACGTGCCGCTGGGAACTCCCAGCAACGACTTCTTCGGCGGCCGGCGTCCGGGTGCGAATCTGTTTGCCGAAGCGCTGTTGTGTCTCGATGCGAACACGGGCGCACGGAAGTGGCACTATCAGATCATCCATCACGGGCTGTGGGACTACGACAACCCGTCACCGCCGAATCTGGTGACCATCAACGTCGGCGGCCGCCGCCTCGACGCTGTCGTGCAGCTGACGAAGCAAGGGTTTGCATTCGTTTTCGACCGCGTCACCGGCTCGCCTGTGTGGCCGATCGAGGAGCGTCCTGTTCCCGCCAGCGATGTTCCCGGCGAGCACCCCTGGCCGACGCAGCCGTTTCCGACCAGGCCGCCTGCGTTCACCGAACAAGGCGTCACGCTCGACGATGCGTTCGACCTGACGCCTGAACTGAAGGCGGCAGCACAGGCCGAGCTGAAGAAGTACCGCCTCGGCCCCCTCTTCACGCCGCCGAGCCTGCAGGGGACGGTTCAGCGTCCGGGGTTGATTGGCGGCGCCAACTGGGGTGGCGCCGCATTTGATCCGACCTCGGGTGTACTGGTTTTCAAAACGACGAACCAGGCAAACATCGCGCGTGTCGGGAAGCCCGATCGCTCGAGCGCGAATCCGCGGGCATCGGAGGTTGACGCCGATTTGGTCCGCGTCGGCGAGACGAACGCCGAGTTCATGAATGGAGTGCCGCTGATCAAGCCGCCCTACGGGCATCTGGTCGCACTCGATTTGAATCGCGGCGCGATCAAGTGGCGCGTTCCGTTCGGCGACACCCCGTCGCTGCGGAAACATCCAGCGTTGAGCGGCGTGACGCTGCCGGCCGTGCTCGGCGTCGCCGGAGCGCCGGGCGTGCTCGCCACCGCGGGCGGCCTGGTATTTGCCGGGGGCGGCGACGCGGCGTTCCACGCCATGGACATTGGGACCGGCGCGGAGGTGTGGCGAATGGCATTGCCGGGCAGGGCGAATGCGACGCCCATGACCTATCGCGCGGCGAGCGGACGTCAGTTCATCGTGATAGCCACCGGTGGTGGTGACGATGCCGCGCTCGTGGCATTTGCCTTGGGGGATAAATAGGCGAGATTAATCTCCCCTCTACGGAGAACAGAGGGGACATGAGGAACACTCTGCGTGGCGCCGAGATTTTCGACCAGTAAGGATGGCGTCCAACTTCACCGGACCTGGGGAGGCACAGCGTGATTGCGGCAATCATCCTCGCAGTAGCAGCAGCGGCGTCCGTGTCTGGCGTCGTGCACGATTCGAGCGGCGCCGTCGTGGTTGGGGCTGCGGTCATCGTGCGGCCGGAATCGGGAACCGAGCGTCAGACGGTGACCGGCCCCGACGGCCGTTTCACCGTCGAGACTGCCGACGACGGAGACGTGACGGTTCTGGTGCGTGCGGGCGGGTTTGCGGAATATACGCAACGCGTGTCCGGCGCGGATCGCAACGCCGTTCTCGACATCCAGGTCATGCCGGCCGCGATTCTCGAGACGGTCACGGTCACACCCACCAAACGCGAGCAACGCCTGATGGACACCCCCGCCAGCGTCAGCGTCCTGAGCGAGGATGAAATCAAAGCGTCCCCGGCCGTCGTGGCCGACGATGTCCTGCGCCAGGTGCCCACGTTCAGCCTGTTCCGGCGTACCAGCAGTCTGTCGTCGCATCCCACGTCGCAGGGGGTGTCACTTCGTGGAATCGGACCGAGCGGCGTCAGCCGCACGCTCGTGCTCATCGACGGCGTCCCGTTCAACGACCCGTTCGGCGGTTGGGTGTACTGGACGCGCGTGCCGCTCGAGAGCACCGACCGGATCGAAATCGTCGAAGGGTCCAGCTCGAGCCTGTACGGCAACTACGCGGAAGGCGGCGTGATCAACATCATGACGTCGCGCCCCACGCGACGGACGCTCGAGCTGAAGCCGCAGTATGGAAACCGGAGCAGCCCCAAGCTCGACTTCTTCGGCAGCGACGTGTGGGGCAAGGTGGGGGTCGCCGTCGAAGGCAGTCTGTTCGATACCGACGGGTTTCCGATCGTAGTACCCAGCGAGCGCGGCGTCATCGACATCAATGCGACGGTCAAGTACCAGAACGTCAACGTCAAGCTCGATTACAACCCGGCCGGCCGCGTGTCGGCGTCCGTACGTGGCGGGTACTTCAACGAGGATCGTGTCAACGGCAAGATTGACGAGGTCAACGACACCCGCTGGAAGACGGTCAACGGCACCGTGAAAGTACGTCTGCCAGACGAAAGCACGCTGCAGGGCAGCCTCTTCGCAGACTTCCAGAACTTCCACAGCACGTTCATGGCGGTGTCGGCGCTCAACGGCGTTCCGCGAAGCGTGGTGCGGCTGACCCTCGATCAGCACGTGCCGACCGACAGTGTCGGCGGCATGGTGCAATGGTCGAAGGAGTTCGAGTCGAAGCATTTCTTCAGTGCCGGAACCGACTGGCGATGGGTGGACGGAGACAGCAACGAAGACGCCTACAACCAGCTCGGTCCGCTGGTCTCGCCGGTCACACCGGCGGTGCTGGCGCTCAAACGCATTTCGGGAGGCACGCAGCGGAGCGTTGGCGCCTTTGTGCAGGACATCATTACGGCGACGCCGAAGTTTTCCATCACGCTGGCGGCGCGTGTCGATCACTGGCGCAGCTACGACGCGCACAATAACGAAACCAACGTGCCGTCGGGCACGCCGGGTGCGGGGGATCGTCCGACGCTCCCCGAAAAGAGCAGCACGGTCGGCACGCCTCGGGTCGCCGCGCTGTACCACGTGAACGACCGCGTCAGCGTCTGGGGCGATGTGGGCGCCGGGTTCCGGGCACCGACGCTGAACGAACTGTACCGTCAGTTCCGTGTCGGCACGACGCTGACGCTCGCCAACTTCGACCTCAATCCGGAGCGCCTCGTCGGCGCTGAGGGTGGAGTTACCCTCGCCCTTGCCCCGAACGTCTCCGTCCGCGCGACACTGTTCGATAACAGCATCAAGGACCCGGTGTTCAACGTCACGACGGCCATCTCCGGCGCGAACATCACGCAGCAGCGGCAGAACGTCCCGCGAACGGAGGTGCAGGGGTTCCAGACCGACTTCGAGTACCGCGTCCGTGAGTGGAGAATCACGGCCGCGTACGTCCACGAGCACGCGACGGTAGAGGAATACAATCCGCCTCCCGCGAACAACATCCC
>JBKPDW010000515.1:0-11805 GCA_046728115.1 Acidobacteriota bacterium
GGTAATCGCGTAACGTAATCGAGTAGTAATTGGCTTGGGCAATCGATGATCAATTACATTACCAGATTACGCAATTGCCAGATTCGCTAGTCGAGATCGAAGTCCCGCGTTGGCCTCGTGATCGGCTCTTCTTTTGCCTGACGCAACGCCTCCTCGAATCGCTTCGACAGTGCGTCGCCGCGCGTTTTTTCGGAATCGACCGACTGCTGGAAGAGGGCTTCGCGCCGGGCGGCCTGCTCGGCAACGATTCGCTGTGCCTCGCTGAGCTCCGGTTTGTCGCCGCGCTCGGGTTCCTTGTGGGACACGACGCGACCCAGGTTCAGGTCGATGACGAGCGTCGCCTGGCAGCACGGGCAGGTGACTTCAAGCTCGGATTTGAGTCGAGCCATCGTGTGCTCCTCTCATTTCTTCTTTCCAATGTCGCCGAGCGCTGAGAGCGCGTCCTTCTCGAACTCTTTCTTCAGCTCGAACGGCGTCCCATCGGGCAGTCTGGCCGTCAGACGCAGATCGCGCACCTGCATCCGGTTGTAGTTGAACCGCTGACCGAACCCCGCGACGAAAAAGTTCAACGGCGCCTGATAGCGCCCACCCGGCGGAATCGACTTGATCGTGATGCGGTAGTAGGTGTTCAGCCAGATCTCGACATTCGACCATTCACTCCTGGTCCGGTTGTGCACCGTCAGCATGCCGCTGTCAAGCGTCAACGGTTCGGGTGGCGCCTTGTAGCACGCCGCCACGGATACGCTCAAACTCAACGCGGCGAGCGCGACGGTGGTCGGACGCATGGCACCAACTATCATAGCGTAGTGACCTCGGCGCGACCGACGCTGCGCGTGGCGACGTACAACATCCACCGGTGCCGCGGATTGGACGGGCGCACACGTCCGGCGCGAATCGCCGCGGTTCTGCGCACGATCGAGGCGGATGTCATCGCGCTGCAGGAAGTGATCGGGGCCGGACCGCATGGCCGCGGTCACGCGGAGGAACTTGGCGCGCTGCTCGGTATGGGCTGGGTGATGGCGCCGGCGCGCCAGATGCGCGGACACCAGTTCGGCAACGCGGTCCTGAGCCGCTTTCCGATCACGCAGCATCTCGAACACGACCTCTCGTGGAAGACGTGCGAGCCGCGCCGCATGCAGCGCGTCGACATCGCGGCAGAGGGCTGCACGCTGCACGTGTACAACGTGCACCTCGGGACCGCGATCCTGGAACGCCGCCACCAGGCTCAACGGCTGGCCACGATCGTGTCGGACCGGCACGTCAACGGACCGAAATTGGTGCTCGGCGACTTCAACGAATGGATGCGCGGGTTTGCGACAGTGCTGCTCAGCGAGAAGCTCCGGAGCGTCGATCTGCGGAATCACCTCCGGCGGCGCCGAACCTATCCGGGCGTCTTCCCCATCCTGCACCTGGATCACATCTACTACGAGGGCAGAGTGGAGATTCTCGGCGTCGAGCTCCCGAGGACACGGCTATCGCTCGTCGCGTCGGATCATCTGCCGCTCGTGGCGGATGTCAGGATCGGATAGCCGATGAGCGATCGACGGACCGCGATCGACGATCGACAAAGAGGCCGCTGAAAGTGCGCTATTCGGGTTCTTCGGCGAGCTCGAGCACCAACGGAATGGCTTCGACGATGCTTGGGACCTTCCGGCTCGCTCGCTTGGCCTTCATGACACGCGCCTCCTCGTAGACGCGCTTGGGCACTGGCAGAACGTCCCAGGCCAGGCCGACGGCGTTCATGGCACGGATGACGTACCACGTCACGTCGAACTCCCACCAGTAGAAACCGTTGCGCGCGGCCCGCTGGTAGCGGTGGTGGTTGTTGTGCCACCCTTCGCCGACCGCGAAGAACGCGGTCACCGGATTGTTGCGCGACTCGTCGACGGTCTCGAATCGCCGCGACCCGAACATGTGGTTCACTGTATTGATGGCAAACGTGGCGTGCGCGAGCGTCATCGTCGGGAGGCAGAAGCCCCACACGAGCCACGGCAGGCCTCCGAGCACGAACAATGCGACTGCCAGCATCACCGGCGCCACGAAGTAGTAACGATCGAGCCAGGCAACCTCCGGCACCGGACCGAAATCGCGAAGGACCGGATTGGTCGCCTCGACGCGATCGTACTTCGCGTCGTTGAGAAACCAGCCGATGTGTGCGTAGTAGACGCCGCTCACCATCGGGCTGTGCGGATCGCCTTCCCGATCCGCGAACTTGTGATGGTTCACGTGATGGCCCGCCCACCAGAGCGGTCCTTTCTGCATCGCGGCCGTGCCAATGAACGTCCAGACGAACCGCGCGACGCGGTTCATCTTGAAGGCCCGGTGGGCATAGTAGCGATGGAAGGCCAGCGTGAGCCCGATCGCGCGGACGAAATGCGAAGCCGCCCAGAGCGCGATGAACGCCCAACGGAACGGAACGGCGAAGACCAGTAATGCGGAAACCTGAACGAGCCAGAAGATGCTGACCTGAACGATGTTTGGAAGCACTATCAAATCTCACGCAGCGCACGGGCGACGGGAATACGGGCCGCGCGAAGAGCCGGGAGCAGGCCGCCAACGGCCCCCATGAGCGCGGAGAAGATCATTCCCCCCGCGAGCAGCGCGGGAGTCACTCGGAATTTGAACGCCAACTCGCTGAAGCTGGTCATGTTCATGGCGCCCGTCGAGAGGCCGTGGACCGGCAGCGCCAGGATGCAGCCGATGACGCCGCCGATGAGAGCCAGGGCAACTGATTCGGCCAGGAACGCAGTGATGATGCGGAAGCGCGAGAAGCCCAGCGCGCGCAGCGTGCCGATCTCGCGCGTGCGGTAGGCGACCGCGGCGTACATCGTATTCATGGCGCCGAACACGGCGCCAATTGAGAGGATAGCCGTCACAAAGGTGGCAAAGACGCGAATGAGCGTGGCGGTTGTCGCGGACTGCCCCTCGTAGTACTCGCGTTCGCGCTGCGGCTTCAAATCCAGGCGCGGATCCGCCCCCATCGTCGCTTCCAGACCCTCGAACGCGGACGGATCGCTCAGCTTCAGCGTGGCCGACTGATATTGGTTTTGCTGGAACGCCGGCATCATCAGATCGACATCGCCCCACACTTCTGATTCGAACGACGCATCGTCGGCCGTGAAGATACCGACCACCTTCCACGCGGCGCCGCCGAACTTCACCTCGTCGCCAAGGTTCAAGCCTTTGAACCGGTTCACGGCCTGCTTCCCGACATTGATCTCGCGCGTGCCGGGCGCAAAGCGTCGGCCCTCGACGATCGTCAATGTGTTGCGGATTTCGAATCCCTTCGGCCCCACACCACGCACCGGGACGTTGGCGGGGTTGTTGTCCGTCGTTCGCGGCAGCGCGATGATCACGACGAGCTCGGGAGACACCAGCGGGCGTCCATCCGACCCCCGCGCGACCTGCGGCATCGATTCGAGCATCGGCAGCTGCGTCTTGAGCACGGCACTAACGTTTTCGGACGTCGCAGCCTTTCGCATTACGATCACGTTGTCCGGCTGGCCGCTCGCGACGAGCGTGGAGCGGAATCCCTGCGCGATCGACAGCGTCATCACGAAGACGGCCACGACCATCGCAATGCCCATGGCGGTCATGGCCGCGGTGGTCTTGCGTACGATCATCGAGCGAAGGTTGTAGCTGCCGATCAAGCCCATAAATGTTGCCCGCGAAGACCGCGAAGAAATTCGTCCTTGCGGGCCCTGCGATCTCTGCGTTCCTGCGTCAGGCGACCCGCCGCAACGCGTCCACGATCTTCAGCCTGGATGCCATCGTCGCGGGGATCAGTGCCGCGAGGACGCCAATCAGCGCACTCAGCCCGAGGCCGACGACGACGTTCCAGTTGCCGACGCCGAAGGCCGGGATGAAACCGCCGGTCATCTGCAGGAACTCGCCGTTGACCACCAGCCGCGCCAGCGCCGCGCCGAGCGCGCCGCCGACGACAGCCACGAACAACCCTTCGCCGACGACGAGCGCGAAGATCGTGGCGGCGGGAAAGCCAAGCGTCCGCATCACCGCAATTTCTGTCGTCCGCTCGCGGACGGACATGGCCATCGTGTTGCCGGCAACGAACAGCGTCGTGATGACCACCGCAAGCGCCACGCTGCCGAGCAACACGTTCAGGTTGCCCAGCATGTTCGCGAACGACGCCGAAAACGCCTTCTCGGTTTCGGTCTTGGTTTCGTATGGCGAATTCGCGAAACGCCGATCGATTTCCTGAGAGACCTGCGCCGCCCGATTGGGGTCCGCGATTTGGGCCACGTACCAGCCCACCAGCCCTTTCACCTGGCTCCGCTCGTCCGCGTACTTCCAGTGGAAGAGCATCGACTGGTTGTCGATGGCGCTGCTGCCCGGTTTGTAGATGCCGCGGATCGTAAAGGGATAGTCCTGCGTACCGTAGACCGGAATGCCAGGCTGCAGCACGATGCGATCGCCGACGTGCCATCCGTACTTCTTGGCAAGGCCATCGCCGACCAGGCACCCGGTGCGATCCTCGAGAAACGCTTTCTTCTCTTCTGGCGAGATGAGGAACTCGGGGTACATCCGCAGGTAGCTCTCTGGCTCAATCGCGAACTGGCCGAAGAAGTTCTTGGGATCCTTGTAGATGCCGCCAAACCAGTTCGCAAATGTCACGTCCTGCACGCCCGGCGTCGACTTGATCACTTCGCGATGGCTCGTCGGCATCGGGAAGATCATCGACGTCGAGCGGATGGTGACGATGCGTGTGGAGGAGCTTGCGGCGGCGACCGCGTCGAACCCGTCCAGGACCGCGCGAAGCGATGCGAACAGGAAGACGGCGATGGCCACGCTGAGGGTCGTCAGCGCCGTCCGCCGCTTGCTGCGACGCGCGCTCTTCAATACGAGCTTGATGTACTTCATAAAGCACCCCGCGACCCGTGAAGGGCCGCGCTACGGCGTCTGCGCGGCCTCGGTGGCCTGTTCGACCAGCGTCCCTTTCTCGAGGTGCAACACGTGCGCGGCGCGCTCGGCGGCGTGCGGATCGTGTGTCACCATCACGATCGTTTTCTTGTATTCCTGGTTCAGACGCTGCAGCAGCACGAGCACCTCGCCGGCGGACTTCGCATCGAGATCGCCGGTCGGTTCGTCGGCCAGCAGCAACGTCGGATCCGTCACGATCGCTCTGGCGATCGCCACGCGCTGCTCCTGCCCGCCCGAGAGCTGACGCGGATAATGCTGCGCCCGATCGCTGAGGCCGACGATGCCAAGCGCCGTCATCACGTGATCGCGGCGCTGCTGCTTCGACAAGCTGGTCAAAAGCAGCGGCAGCTCCACGTTCTCGAACGCCGTCAGCACCGGAATCAGGTTGTACAGCTGGAAGATGAATCCGATGTGGCGCGCGCGCCAGGCCGCCAGCGGACGTTCGCCCAGGCTGCTGATTTCGGTGTCGGCGACGCGGACCGAGCCCTTCGTCGGCCGATCGATACCTGCAAGGAGGTTGAGCAGCGTGGTCTTGCCGGAACCGGACGGCCCCATCAATCCCAGGAAATCGCCCTCGGGCACCGCGATCGACACACGCTCGAGTACCGGGATCTCGATCTGATCCCGCTTGTAAGATTTCGTGACGTCCCGCAGTTCAATGAGCGCCATGGACAGTCAGGTCCCCTTCACACGCACGAGCGCGCGATCCGAGAGTCCGGCTGGCGGGTTTACGACCACCGTTTCACCAGCCGCGACGCCGCTGCGCACTTCCACGCGGTCGAGGCGGTCGGCGCCGAGCGTCACCCCGCGCCGCGACACGTTGCCGCCGGACACCACCCAGACGATGGACTGGCCATTGTGCTCCATCACGGCCCGTTTGGGGACCAGGACGACCGGAGTCGACGGGATCGAGGCCCCCGGATCCGTCCCCGTTCGTTCTCCGCTCCGTTCGCCGCGTTTGGCGCGATTCTCTTCCTGGAACGTGACGCTGGCGCTCATCTCCGGCTTCACGTGCACGTCAGCGTCCACAATGCTGACGCGGACCTCGACAATCGACTTCGCTCGATCCGCCGACGGAAAAATCTGCCGCAGGCGGCCCTTGTAGCTGTGATCCTGGTATGCCTGCAGCTTGACCTCTGCCGGCATCGCCGGGACGAGCTTCGCGATGCTGTTCTCGCTGACTTCGGTCTGGACTTCCAACTCCCCAAGGTCCGCAATGGTCGCGATTGCGCCGCCTTCGCGCGTCGCTTGACCGGCGACGCCGAACGGCGAGACGGTTTCACCGACCTCCGCTCGCTTCTTGATGACCACGCCATCGAACGGCGCGCGGACGTTCGTGTTCTCCAACGCTTCCTCGGTCACATGGACGCGCGCGCGCGAGGACGCGATCGCGGCCTCGGCCGAGCGCACGCGCGCGGCCGACACGGCCGCAGCGGCTTCGGCCGCCGTCAACGCGGCGGTCGTCGTGATCCCGTCCTTCGAAAGCTGGCGCTGTCGCTCCAGCGCACGCACGTCTTCATCGCGTGCCGCGATCATCTGTACCAGCTGCGCCTCGGCCTCCGCGACGGCGCGGCGCGACGCCTCGAGCTGCGCTTCGATGTCCGCGTGCTCGATCTCGGCGATGACCGCGCCCCTGCGCACGCGCGTCCCTTCCTCGAATTTCAACCGGGCGAGGCGGCCGCCGCTCTTGACGCCCACATCGCTGCTGTGTCGTGCGACAACGTAGCCGGTGGCCACCAGCACGGGCAGCGCCGTCGAACCGCCCGGCTCCGCGACCACCTGCGTCGCGCGCGCCACTTCGACCTCCGGCGCACGCCGTTCGTCGACGAGCGCGCGGGCCGTCGGATAGACAGCTACGCCGACGGCGACCAGCATCGCCACGACGGCCCACGCGAGCCACGGGCGGCGTGGTCGGGCAGCGCGATCGATGCGCAAGCGCGACAGATCGCCGGCGGGATGTTCAGAGTGGATTGGCACTGAAAACTAGTCGACGAGCGACCGGCCAAGGGGTCCGATGACTAGCCCTCTTCCTCGAACTCTTCCTCCCCGGGCGGACCGAGGCGTGTGGACGGACGCAGCGCCTCGCGATAGTCGAACAGCGGCAGGTTGCGCACATGTAACGTCAGCGTGCACGCCGGCGATTTTTCATCGACGACGACCGTCACGGGACTGCCCTCCACGCCGTCGCGAAACGTGATGCGACAACCGCAGGCCAGCCGCGCGTGCGTAAACCCCTTCAACATCGCGTCCGATCATACCATCAGAGCAGCGATTTGATCTCCTTTTCGAACTGATCCTTGCCCGACAACCCGACGTGCTTTCCGCAGATTCTGCCGTCGCGCGAAATCACCACGGTGACCGGCAACCCGAACATCGGCCCGAACGCATCCTCCACATCGTCGCGCCCGTCGCCCTGCAGCAGCGTGTAGTTCATTTTCCACTGGGCAGCGAACGGCCTGGCCTTGTCGGCCGTGTCCTGCGTGACGATGCCGACCACTTCGAGACCGCTCTTGCCGTACTTGTTCTGGAATTCGATGAACCACGGAATCTCGATCTTGCACGGGCCGCACCACGTCGCCCAGAAGTCGAGCAGGATCACCTTGCCCTTGAACGCCGACAACTTCACGTCCTTGTTGTTCAGGTCCTTGAGCGTGAAGTTCAAATTCGCCGGCTTGGCATTGGCCGGGCACGACGCGTTGCCGGCCGCAAACAGCGACTTCACCGACGGCCACGGATCGGCGGGCAGCGTGAGAATGGCCAGCGCGAGCGCGCCCACAGTCGCGACGACCCATCGAGTTTTCATCGTCCTATCCTTCACTCTACGATTCTGAACTCACTCTGAATTCTGAACTCTGACCCGCCAGGATCAACGCAACCCTGCCTGAACGAACGACGCCAGACGCTGCACCTCCGGCTTGGATTCGCGCGCGACGAGGACGAACGTGCGATTGCCGCTGCACCAGATCGCCGCCTCGTGGCCGAACACTTCCACCAGATCGCGCGCCCGCACGGTGTCGGGCAGCATGAACAGCGAGACGGGGTGGCCCTGGTGACGGTACATGATGTGCGCGACCTTGCCTTTCCCGTACAGGCACGGGCGGCCGTCGACCAGCTCGAGTTGTCCGCCCGCACGATCTTCGGGGAAATGGGTGTGCCATCCGAAACTCGCTGCGATCGAACTCTCGACGGCGGGCGCAGCGTGATGCGTCCCGAAGACCGAGTTCATCGCGAAGCATCGAAGATGATCGGCGGCGAGCTCCGCGGCCATGACGCGATCCGATCGATCCGTTGCCTGATACACGAACGCGCCGCCCACGACGACGACGAGTGAGGCCGCCAAACCGTAGGGCGTCAGGCGCCGGCGCCAGGTTGGAGCGACGCTCGCGGGGACAGCTCGCGCGTCGGCCGCAATTCTGGAACACGCGCTGCGCAGCGACTCGGGCGCCCGCGTCGACCGGAGCGCGCCGGTGCGCGCGCGGACCAGCTCGTGCACGACGCGTTCGGCCGCCACACGCGAATCACACGGCGGACACGCGCGCAGATGTTCCTCCACCGCGCGCCGATCGGCGTCGGCGATTTCGCCATCGATGTACGGCGTGATCAGCGGATCGAACGTCTTACAGGTCAACATCAGACAGTCACCAGGCTCTCGAAGGGTCGACGGTTATGAGTCCCTTCATGGTCGATCACGCCGACTGGCGACCCTTCGAGGGCCTCAGGGTCGCCCCGAACGAAGTCGCGGTGCGACTGGTCACCGAAGGCACCGCAGTCTCATCAGAGGGACGGCGCAGCGCGTCGTAGAGTGCGCGCCGTCCGCGACTGATGCGCGACATGACAGTACCGATTGGAATCGACAGCATCTCCGCAATTTCGGCGTACGAAAACTCTTCCACGTCGCGTAACCATACCGCCTGCCGGAAGGCGTCGGGCAGCGCGTCGATCGCAGCCTGCAGCTCGGGCGCGAGCGTGTCGCGCAGCAGAAGGGTTTCGGGCGTTTCGGGCAGACCGGTCGGCGCGCGCTCGCTCGCCCGCTCCACGAGCTCGCTGTCGATCGCGACCGCGTCGCGAGCGCGGTCTCGCACCCGGTTGCGCGCTGTGTTATGGAGAATCGTGAACAGCCACGCCTTCAAGTTGGTCCCCGGCTCGAAGCTGTCCGCGGCGCGAAAGGCTTTCAGATACGTCTCCTGGACCAAATCCTCGGCATCGGCGGGTACGCGCGTCAGACGAAGCGCCATGCGATACAAACTGTCCAGCGAGGCGAGGGCCTCCTCCTGGAAAGCCGGCCACGTCCGAGATAAACCCTGCCGCGTCTTCATTTATTCCCGCCTTCGCAACTTCGGCGCTTCGGCGAGGCAGGCCCCGCGAGGCTGCCTGGCCGAAGCGTGGCCGACCTGGCACGCCACGCGAAGCCGGACCGCAGCATCCAGTGTGCGTTGCGCTTCGGCCTGGCAGGCGCCTTTCGGTCGGAGTGCGCGCGCGTCGGCGTCTCAGCCCCGCGTGTCATGTTATCGCGTTCTCCCGCTTGCCAAGCCGAAGCGGCAGGCCAAGACCGGCCAAGCCGAAGTGGCAATGCCGCCGTCTACCTGAGGTGCAGGGCTCGCCAGCCGGTCGCTCGCGCCAAAATATTAGCGAGCGGCGGCCGGAATGTCGCTAAAAAGGGTCGCGTTCGCGGCTGCCCGAGGACAACCTTCGGAAAATACGGGGCTGCTGCCGAGCACGACGTTTGCAGGCCGTCGCGGTCGAAGATAAGATCCTTCGAGTCGCCCACGTTCCATTTCCGAGGTACTTGCCTATGCGTCCGCGCATGCCGCTGACCGCCTGCTCCTGTCCAGCCCTGGCCGTCGCTGCCCTCCTCGTTGCCGGCTACTCCAGCGCCGTCTCGGCACAAACGTCGCTCGTGCCGTACTTCGGCAAGAACAACATTCACTACGACAAGTTCGACTGGCACATCTACACCACCGACCATTTCGAAATTTATTACTACCCGGAACTCGAGCAGCACCTCGAGCGGGTGGCGGGATATGCGGAAAGCGCCTATCAGCAAATCAGCGCGGACCTCAAACACGACCTCTCGTTCAAAGTGCAGATGATCCTCTTCAAAACGCACAGCGAGTTCGAGCAGCAGAACGTGGCGCCGCCCGACGCTTCGTCGGAAGGCGTCGGCGCTTTCGCCGAGCCGGTACGCAATCGCATGCTGCTGCCGATCGACGATCCCCCGGACCGCCTGTACGGTTTGATCGTTCACGAACTCACGCACCAGTTCGAATTCGACATTATCCCGCAGTCCTTGATCCGGCGCAGTGTTCCGCTGTGGGTGAACGAAGGTCTGTCTGATTACGAGCGCGGGCAATGGAGCCCAATCGATCTCATGTCGGTCCGCGACGCCGCAGTCGCCGACATCGTGCCGAAGATGTCGGAGATGGAAGGCTACGGCAACACCAGCAACCCGCGGCTGGTCTACAACCTCGGCCACGCGGTGTTCGAGTTCATCGAAGCGAAGTTCGGCAAGGAGGGCATCCGCCAGTTCATGTTCTCGCTGCGCAAGAGCGTGATCGGTGGCGGCGAGGACGCGTACGAAGAAGCCCTCAAGATGAAGAAGGAGGAGTTCGATCAGGCGTTCGAACGGTATCTCAAGGATCGCTTCAAGCCGTTCCGCGACAAGGAGCGCCCCGCCGACTACGGGCGCGACCTCGCGCCGAACAAGGAAAAGACCCATTTCGCCGAGGCGTTCTCGATTGCACCTTCGCCGTCCGGCGATCTGATCGCCGCGGTGACGGTGAACCGGAAGGATCGCGAGCTCGACCTGGTGCTGCTCTCGTCCAAGGACGGGTCCCTCGTTCGCAATCTGACGAGCGGCTTCGATAAGGACATGGGCTTCGATCACATCGTGCAGATGGGCGAGCGATTCGAGATGCCCTGGATGGGCTGGTCGCCGAAAGGCGATCGGCTCGCATATTTCGTGCGCACGGAAAAGGAACGATCGCTCATCATCCAGAACGTGCTGACGAAGAAGATTGAAGTGAAGGTGCCGGCCAAGAGCGTGGACGAGCCGGAGTCGCCCAACTTCTCGCCCGACGGCAAACTGCTCGCGTTTTCGGCGTTGCGCGGCGGCGTGGGCGACATCTTCACGGTGAACCTCGAGACGAGGGAGATCGTCAACCTGACCAACGACCCGTTCGCTGACGCCGCGCCGGTCTTCTCGCCCGACGGCAAGTACATCGTCTACAGCGCGCGCGTGAGCGGGAATCAGAAGCTGTTCCGGCTCGATCTCGAAACGAAGAACAAGACGCAGCTCACCTTCGGCACGCAGGACGAGACCGGCGCGCAGTTCGTGGACGATCACACGCTCGTGTTCTCGTCCACGGCGACTGATCCGGCCGTGCCGCTCGAGCCGGAAGTCGCCAAGAACGGCAACATCTACAACATCTGGACGCTCGACATGAGCAGCGGCGAGCTGCGCCAGTACACCGATGCGCTCGGCGGCAACTGGTCGGCCGTCGTGCTCAACGACGGCAAGACCAGTCGAATCGCCTTCATCAGCTACTACAAGGGCGAATACGGTATCCACACACTCGAGCGCAAGGAGCCGTTGCACACGGCCGCCACGTCGGACTTCGGCGCGCCCGGTCCAATCATCGACTTCCAGGCGCCGCTCCAGCACACGCTGGTCAAGGAGAACGACCGCAAGAAGGGCGCGTGGGAAAAGATGTTTCTCGAAGGGCGCCCGCCGGTCAATCTCGGCGTGACGAGCAACGGCGACATCTTCGGCGGCACCGCGGTCAGCTTCGGCGACGTGCTCGGCGACAAGCAGATCAACCTTTACGTCGCGTCGATCTCGCAGTATCGGACGATGTCGCTCTCCTACGT
>JBKPDW010000516.1:0-3281 GCA_046728115.1 Acidobacteriota bacterium
AGGCAGCCTCCGCCTGGAAGGACCCTATCAAACACGCCGTTCAGTTTGTCAGGGTCGCGCCGGACGTCCATCTCGAAGTTCTCGACTGGGGCGGTACCGGCCGCCCTGTCATTCTCCTGACTGGATCGGGGCACACGGCGCACGTCTACGACAACTTCGCGCCGAAGCTGACCGACTGCTGCCGCGTCTACGGCATCACGCGGCGCGGCTACGGCGCCTCCACTCGTCCGCAGTCGGGCTACGACGATCAACGGCTCG
The DNA here is from genome assembly GCA_046728115.1 of Acidobacteriota bacterium. Taxonomy (GTDB): domain Bacteria; phylum Acidobacteriota; class Vicinamibacteria; order Vicinamibacterales; family CAVVIG01; genus CAVSWN01. Next base: position 259 of record JBKPDW010000516.1, read on the forward strand.
CCGACGATGTGCTCGCGGCGATCGACGGGATGCAGATCCTGCGGCCGATCCTGATCGGCCACTCGATGGCCGGCGGGGAGATGACGACGCTTGCGCGTGGACACTCCGATCGCGTGTCGGCCCTTGTCTACATGGACGCGCTCGGCGATCTGGAAGACGATCCGGCCGCCGACGCGGAGTGGTCGGCGCTGGTGAAAAACGTGCCGCCCGATCTACGCCCGCCACCCGTGTGCGACCCAGTGGACCGCAGCACGTTCGCGGCGTATCAGAAGTCGATGGCGTGCCGCCTTGGGTTCGTGATTCCCGAATCAGAGCTGCACAATCAGTTCGAGGATCGCAACGGATCGGTCGGCCCTCCAACGGCGTCGGACTCGGTGTCGCGCGCGATCGGCCAGCAGCAAGTCTTTCGCCGCGACTACTCGCACATCACGGTGCCGGTTCTCGCGTTTCTCGAGTTCCCGAAGTGGCCCGACGGATATCGGGCCAAGAGTCAAGAAGACCGCGTGAACATCGAACGGTTCCTCGAACGCGGACGGGTCATCCTCGAACGCTGGACCGGAAAGCTGAAAGAGCACGTGCCCGACGCGCGCATCGTCGATATGCCCGGCGGCGGACACTACCTCTGGATGACGCGCGAGGATCTGGTCCTTCGCGAAATCCATGCCTTCGTATCGAGTCTTCCTGGCGCCAAGTGATTCTGAATGTCTTGACGCAATCACCGACCAGCCTTGGCGCGGCTTCTGGGTCGAGATAGCACTGCGGGGCGAAGTTAGGCCTCCGAAGCCAGAACAACCTCGCGAGAACCGATTGCCGAACCGTCGAACTCGGTAGTGGGCGCACCTGGTGGGCGCACTTCGAGTTCACCCGCATAAACATTGAACCGACTATCCTCCGCAAGAAGATCGAGGATTTGCGCGAGGCGGGCGACATGACTAGACGCTACGGCGTCTTATTGCGTCGCGCAGTTCCTGCGAAGACGATCGCCCGGCGACGGAGAACCTGGCGGTCCAGGATCGAGTTGCATCCGCGCCACCCGCATGTTCCGCGCCACCCGCATCGACAGGTAACGCTCATCGGCGCACAATGTGGCAGGTAACATCGAGGTCGTCATTCTGCAGGCGCACCAAGGTAAAGGACTGCGTCGATTTGGTCTTCGTACCGAGGCGAGTCGGTGGCGATCGCAGGATTCGGAAAGAAGTAGACGAACGCCTTCGCGCCGATGACGGTTCCGCGTAAGAGCGCGAGGCTCGGCGCCGTCCAAGTGGCCACGTCGGGTTGAACCTGACTCAAATCGGTTGGAATTGGAGTCGAGATTGTGAAGACAGACGTGCCGCCGCGTTCGAGGCGCGTAACGAGATTGTCACCAGCGTGATGGCGCCAGAAGTGACCTTCGCCATATATCACGAGCGCGCGACGCCGTCTTGACAGCACTTGAGCGCGAATGATGTCGGCAGCCGATGCATCTCGTTGCAGTAGCCATTTCGTCAGGTCGTCCGCGGTACGCACTTCATTCCAGTCGATCGGCGGATCACCGAGGAGCACCCGAATGCGCCGCTGCGGCGCGCGCGAGCGATTGACCTCGGGAACCGCACGGACGAATTGCTCGTAGATCGGCCGCTCCCAGAGAAAGTTCGCGATCGTAGTGTTCTGCCACGCCTGTCGCAGTGTCTGATTAGGCACGTCCTTTCCGCTCACGAATTGATCGACGATGTCTTGGTACCGTGAATTGCCCGATTCCACTACAATATCGTCAACGACGTTGGCAAAGCGCGGGTCTCGCACGAGCGCGACCCGAAACGCTGCGGCCTGCTCGTTGCCGTGAGGTTCACCAACCGCGACGATGTCGTACGTCTTGAACGCTTCGAGAATGGCGCCGATCGGATCGAGCGGAACAGCACGCGTCGGAACCGGCGCCGCCTGCGACAAAATCCCGGCACTGATTAGCAACGCAAGGCTCGCGACCTTCATAACTTCCTCAGGCTGGCGCGTCAGCCGTGATTCTACCGCGGCGGGTCGCTCAGGAATTGGCTCGTCTCTATCCCGCCGAGTGGTGGGCGCAGATCGAATTCACCCGCATAAACATTGCGCCAACTATCCTCCCCAAAAAGATCGAGGATTTGCGCTAGGTGAGCGCATCGAGGTCGATCGCAGTCGAACATCTCAGATAGTAGTTCCGCCGACGGAGAGACCGATCCTCGGGCCACCCTTTGCTGGACCCGCCGGCGTTATTCGTCGCTAACGTATCGGCAGGTTAGGGGCCCCCGTCGACCAAGGTCTTTCTGATGAACTCAGCAAGCGCGTCAGAATCGGGGGATCCCTCCGCATCGAGTCCCTTGAGCATCCCAAGGCGATCGTCTTGAGAGCGGTTCTGCCCGAGCTTGAATTTTCCTTCGATCCTATCGATCGGCATTTCGAAGGCGACGATGGCTCCTGCTAGCTTCTCGTAGAGCTCCACCGCGAGATCTTCCATGCGCCATGGCTTCGCCCGGGTGCCCTCGTGTCTCGCAACGAGGTCTCGAAGGGCGGCAGCGGTGAAGTCGCCGTCTTCCCGTGCAAGTGGCTTTCCGTAAGCGTGAACGGCGGAATAATTCCAAGTCGGCACGGCCGGACCGGTCGTGTACCACGACGGTGAGACGTAGGCGTGCGGCCCGTGGAAAATGGCGAGGGTCTCTGTGCTGCCATCAAACTGCCGCCAATGGCTGTTAGCTCGGGCGATGTGGCCAACGAGGACGGCTTTTCCCGCCGACCGCCGAAGCATGAGCGGGATGTGCGAGGCCACCAAGCCGGACGATGACGAGCTGGTCAGGGTCGCAAAGTCATACCTCTCGATGAACGACTCCAAGATCTTCTCGTCTGAGACAGCGAATGACCCGGGTATGTACATCCGGACAGTCGGAGAGATAGGTAACAGATTTGTCCGAAGACATAGGTAACACATTGTTGATGCGTGTGGGAGCTGTGGAAAACGCGTGGTGTGCGTTTTCCAAGGACCTTGTGGACGCGTTCTGTGCGTCCACAGGTCC
>JBKPDW010000517.1:0-9644 GCA_046728115.1 Acidobacteriota bacterium
GTGGTGCCCCACCGGCTCATCCACCGTCGAATCGGAAACCAGAACAGTACCGCGAGCGTAAGGATCGCGAGGATTATGAGAAGCATGGGAACCTCCTGCGGCCTACCGCCGACTTACGCCACAGCGCGCTCTGTAGTCTTATCTTGATCATCAGTTCGCGCCGTCTTCAGGAAATCGAGCACTCGCGCGTCTACGATTCGATGCTGGCTGAAGCACATGTCGTGATTGGACCGCGGCACCAGTTCGCCGCGGAGGTTAGGGACAACGCGATGCGCGCGATCCAGCGCTGCTGCCGGGTCGTAGATGGCTTCCCGTTCGCCCATGAGCAGCAGCGTCGGTACGTGCATCGCACTCAGTTCACCATCGGAGAACACCGTGGGCACAACACGCAACGTCTCTTGCGACATTCGAAAATGCTTCATCGCGAGATACATCACACGGAGCACCGGCCGCGCGTCGCCTTCACCGGGGGTGTCTTTGAATCCCAGCCAGCGCATGAACCAGTTCACCGTGATGCGTGTCGGGAACCACACCATGAGCATCCCGCGCACACTGAACTGTCTGACGATCGGCAGGAAGCATGCGGCAGGAGAGAGCAGCACGAGCTTCTCAACGCGCTGGGGTGCGGCGACCGCGAAGCTGAGGCCTAACCACCCGCCGTACGACATGCCCACGAGGCAAACGCGGTCGAGATGCAGGGCATCCAGTGTCGCCGTCAACCAGGCCACGTAGTCTGCCGCATTTCGTATCGGCTCCATGGGAATGCTCTTACTAGGCTGACCCATGACGTCGATGGCATAGACGCGATGGCGCTTGCTGAAATCCGCGATGTTGGGTGCCCACATCGTCGATGTCGCCATATATCCGTGCAACAGCACCAACGGCGGAGCATCCTTCGGGCCGCTGACAACAACGTGAGTCGTCCCAAACGGGTTTGGAATCTCGAACTCTTCGTACGGAACAGGCCACAGCTTCATCGCGGCGTCATACGCGGCGAGAAATGCGGCTTCACCTTCGGGAGTCTTGAACGCAGATGCATGATACATGGCCATCTCCGCTCTCTTGGCAATACCAAGCAGTTGCTTCCGCTGCATGATGAAGTGCACCACCCTGACGACCACTCTGGTCAGCAGCAACGGCAGCCCATGGAATCGATACCCGGGTCCGCCTCGGGCACGCACGAGCAGACGCGTCACGCCAGGCGCCACTTCATCGAGATGGAACGTCCACGTCACCTCGTTCGATGCCGGTCCACCAAGCATCAACACTCGCTCGGGTTCGATCGCGAGCAGCACGAAGCCGTCCGTCATGCCGGGCAGCGCGGGGAAGATCGTCCCGACAGCTGGATGCTGCAGTTCCGGCACGACCCGCGTGGCGCTCGGTTGCCGCCCGTTGTCGAGCCAGTCGTAGCTGTACCAGCCGGCGCGGTTGCCGGCCCCCATTTGCACGAGCCACGGCCACACGTCACGTGGTGCGCGCCGAATCGTGACGCCGTGCGTGAGCGAGTCGATGGCCTGCGGAATTCGCTCGTCTCCGGGCAGCACGCGTGTCCGTTCAGCACGGCTGGCGCGTACCGATCTCCAGCTCCATCGTCCACGCGGCGCTCCGACCGCCCGTTCCGCTCGGCGGCGCACCGCCCGCAGCAATTGCCAACTGACAAACGCGCCCAGCGGCTTGATGATTCGCCAGTAGCGCGCGAACTTGCGTTCCGCATTCGATGATAGCGCTCGTGTCGCGTGCTCCAGCACGAGCCAGGACTCGCCGGGCCGGCCAGTCGGTGCCACACGAACGCTCATGAACAGCTTTTCGTGCTCCGGATCGGTGAAGGCGTCGAACGCCTCCCTCGAGGCAAATCGGCGTGGTGCTTGATTGACACGGTGAAGTTGCGCCGCCGATCCCGTGATCACTTCGCGCGGTGTGTCGTCGCGGAGGACGAGTGTGCCGCCGGCGATCAGCGTCTCGAAGAACGGCGTCTTCCTATCCACGGCCGGCATGTGGCCAGCGATCCGCGAGGGCAGATACCGGACCTCTCCCAGTAGCCAGGCCAACTTCATATCCGGCAACCTGATTTCACGCAGCGCTCGGAAGGTCGCATCGGGTGACGCCTTTACGACGATGGCAATCTGGTCTCGGAATTGAGCGCCATCAGCGACGGCGTCGAACAGCGGAGAGGCGGGAACTGGCCAGCGGCGTGGCATCGATACCTCGTGCGACTCCGTGTTCACGACGCATGAACCTTGCCGATGCTTACTCGCCTTGGCTCATTGGAATACGACGATGACTGCCGAAAATTCGTCGTCGGCCTGCGGAAAAACACCCGTAGACGTGCGGAATCATTCCCATAGACCTTCCGGATTTCCGGCATCGTGCGATGGCTCTCGCGCGCCAATAGCTCGTGGATCCGCGGAAATCGTCGCGCGACGTCAATCAGCCAGTGGCACTTGGACTGCATCATCCATCGGTTGGGTGTCGTGCAGGTGCCGTTCACAGGAGGAGAGTTCTTCAGACACGTCCCATCAGGCGCGGCTCTTCGTCCTGGTCGGTCGGCGGGGAGATGATAGATGCTGCGAAAAGCCTTGCTCGTCTGCGGGATTCTCTCTTCGCTGTTGTATGCCGCGATGACTGTCTTTATCGCGATGCAATGGGAGGGCTACAGCTCTGCGTCGCAAGTGGTCAGCGAGCTGTCCGCGATCGGAGCTCCGACGCGATCGCTATGGGTACTGCCAGGCGCGGTCTACACGGTGCTTGTGACCGCGTTCGGATGGGGCGTTTGGAAATCGGCTGGTCGAGTACGTTCCCTGCGCATGGTGGGCGGCTTGACTCTGGCCTATGGTTCGCTTGGCCTCCTCTGGCCGTTTGCCCCGATGCACCTCCGCGAGACGCTGGCAGCGGGCGGAAGCACGCTGAGCGACACCATGCATCTCGTTCTGGGAGGTGTGACCGTTCTCCTTATGCTGCTCGCAATCGGTTTTGGGGCTGCGGCATTCGGCAAACGGTTCCGCGTCTACTCCATCGCGAGCATTGTCATCCTCGCCGCATGTGGCTTTTTGACGTTCCTGGACGCCCCACGCCTCGGGGCGAATCTGCCAACGCCGTGGATAGGGCTCTGGGAGCGCATCAACATCGGCGTGTTTCTGCTCTGGGTCGTGGTGCTGGCAACCGCACTGTTGCGGGCCCGAGACAGCGCGGCCATGAGCGGCCTCCGGGATCCGTTGGCCGCATAACGCGAACCGACCCAGGCGCGTCTCGTCGACGCCGTGATTGCGGCCCGCTATGACGGCGTGACTAGCGACACGTACGCGCTCGAAGAGTGACCCATGGGGAAGACAAAAGCGATCATCGCGAGCTACGCGGGGGTTCTTCTCTACGCGAGCCTCGTCTTCCTTGGTGCGTTGAAGATCGCCTACTGGCAGGGCCTCCTGTACGTCGTGCTCGCTCTGGTGGGTACGACCTTGAGTCACATCCTCGTGCCGGCAGGCTCCACTATTACAGCCGATCGCGCCCGCGAGGCGAAGGCTGGGCGGGACTGGGATAGACGGTTGCTCGGGGCGTACTTCCTGGTCAATGTCGTGACATTCCTGACGGCCGGACTGGACTCAGGTCGGTTCCACTGGACGGGCGACGTGCCGGTCGGCGTCACCGTTGCGGGAGCGGCTCTAATGCTCTCGGGGCAGGTGCTCTTTGCCGTGGCCAAGCGGGAGAATGCCTTCTTCTCAAGCACAGTGAGAATCCAGACGGAACGCGGCCATCAGGTCTGCGACACGGGGCTGTATCGCCTCGTGCGTCATCCGGGCTACCTGGGCATGCTGACGTCCCAGCTTGCGTTCCCGTTGGTCATGAACTCGTACTGGGCGTTCGTCCCGGCAAGTATCGGGGCGGCACTGCTGGCGGTTCGCACAGTTCTCGAGGACCGCTTCCTAGTCGAAGAGTTACCCGGCTATAAGGACTACACCAATAGGACGCGGTGGAAGCTGCTCCCGGCACTGTTCTAGGAGCGGTGTTGTTCTGGGCCCACCCGGCGTCTCGCATCTGACCAACCACCCAACAAGCGCATCAACCTGACGCACAGGAACGCGTGGTTAGAACGAGGCGGACACGCGCGCGGCTGTTCAGACCGGGCTCGATGACCGAAGAACGTGCAGGCGTGGCCCTGATGTTCCCGCGAAGGCGCCGCGTCTTTAGATTTGAAACCGCCGAGCCCCAAAGATCCGCAGTCAAGCGTCTCGGTGCCGCTGTCCTACCGGCTCGCTCGTTGCCCCCACTGCCGGTTGGGTTCGATAGAACAAGACAGCCTGTAGCCCCACGACGACCAGAAACACCGCTACGTAACCAATGATGCCGATGTTTCGCAGCTGCATATCGCTGGCGACAACACCGCTCAAACCCGCGAGCGCGAGCATTCCGCTTGCGATCATCAGCACACGGATCGATGTGGCGAGCCGACTCCCGCCAAAAACCGGAGCAGCGAAGAACATCGAGAGCGGGAAGAAGAAGTCCCAGGCGAGGATGTCGAGAGCGTATACGACCGAGGGCCACTTGAACGACAGGAACAGCGGCAGCCACGACTGTCCGGCGAACGCGGCCTGCCGACTCAATGTCAAGATGACGAAGTGCACGCTGCAGGTCACCCCGGCGACGAGGCCCATGAAGACGACGGCGGTCAGACTGAGCGTCTTGCGGTGCGACGGTGCCCAAGCGTGCACCGCCATCATCAGCGCAACCATCACCGGCATCATGACGATGATCAGGACCTCGAGGATCGAGAACATCGGGTCGCCGATTGGTTGCTCCCGAGACGTGAGAGACAGCAAGCCGACGGTGAGCGTGGCTGCATAGGCCACAAGCAAGACCACGACGGCCACAGCCGACAAGAGTCCGAGTCGACGAACGGTCGAGGTGAATTCAAGCGCCACGGTATACCCGCCCTCGGTTGATCAAGCGGACTAACGTCCGCGTCCCAGCCGCGGCGCCTGATGGTGGCATGAGACGCCGAAGGCTACAAACGGATCTTCGACTCACCGCGTGAGACTGCCGGTATCCCGGCGGGGATAACGAGAAAATCCCCGCAACGGTGCGGGATTTTCGGCACTGAGCAGTGCTTCGTAGACGTGATCCATCGGGCTCGGCGAGCGGCTTTGAGCCCCGCCGCGGTGGCACCCGAAGTGCTTTCGCCTTGATTGATCCAAGCGTCTGACCGGAACCCAAGGCACGACATCGCAACGGGCAGCCGACTCATAGCCATGACGACAGGCGGCACAGGTTCCAGCGATGAAACCAGTTTTGGTGGCATACGCGACGAACGCAGGCTCGACTGAGGCAGTCGCCGCAGCAGTCGGAGAGGAGTTGCGCAGGGGTGGCACGCCGGTAGATGTGCGCAGGATTCACGACGTGAGTGGACTGAACGCGTACGGCGCCGTGATTGTCGGTGGTCCGATGATTTTTGGCGCATGGCACCGTGAGGCAGTCGACTTTGTCATACAACAGCAGCAGGCCCTGCGCCACATCCCCATGGCGCTCTTCGTCACGGCGCTGCATCTGGTACGCACCGCCGACCCGAACGTGACAGTGCCCGTGTACTACGATCCGGCGTTGGCCACACCGCCGCGCCAGACGGGCCGCCTCAGCTTCACAGAACGCTACAGCACCGTCGAGTGGTACCTGGCCCCCGTGCTGAGCAAAGCGCCGTTCATCAAGCCCCTCAGCGTCGCGTTCTTCGGGGGCAAGATGGACCATCGAGCGCTCACGCTTCCAAAACGGCTGTTCGCGCAGATCGTCATCCGGAAGCCGGGCGATTTTCGCAACTGGCCGGCGATCCGCGCGTGGGCCGCCGACATGCGTCGTGTGCTGCTCCAGGAGGAAACAGCAGTCCCCGCGTAGGGAGAGAGGCAGGCATGTCGCTCTCAAGAAGACTCGCTTTGGTGACCGGCGCGACGTCGGGGATCGGATTTCACACAGCGAGTGCTCTCGCCCGCGGCGGCTATCTTCTCTACATCACTGGCCGCGATTCGCAACGTGGCCGAGCGGCCGAGCAACGATTGCGTGAGGTCGCCGGTCACCATGACGTGTACTTCGTTCGAGCGGACGCCTCGACGGTGGCCGGCAACCAGGCACTCGCCCGGCAGATTCTCGCAACCGGTCGAGCCCTCGACGTTCTCGTGAACAACGTCGGCGGCGCGTACAACGATCGCCACCTCACGGCGGACGGGTACGAAGCGTCGCTCGCCATGAATTTCGTCGGCCCCGTTTCATTGACGCAGGCGCTGCTCCCGATGCTTCATCGCAGCGCAGAAGCCCGTATCGTCAACGTCGCGTCGGCTGCATTTGCGATGTGGAAGGGCGACGCGTTCTCCGATGTCCACAGCAGCCGGCGGTATCTCGGGAGCGATGCCTATGCGCGATCGAAGCTTCTGAACATCTGGTGGACGTTCGCGCTCGCGCGCCGGCTTGAGGGGACCAACGCGGTGGCGAATGCCGTCAACCCGGGCACTGCGTGGACGGCGATGACACAGGCGACCGCTCCGCGCAGCTTTCCGCTGTGGCTGCGTGCCGTGTGGCCGCTCCTGCGCGCATTCCAGCGACGCGGCACTCCGGAGTCGGCAGCGCGTTCATCGATCTTCGCGGCGACTGCGCCGCAGGCGGCCAGGCTCAACGGCGCGTACATCGAGAAGCACGGCCGGCCGTGCCGTCCCTCCGATGTCTTGACGAATTCGGCGTCACAAGAGCGCGCGTGGGAGCTGGGATTGATTCTCGTGGCTCATTCTGCAGCGCCGGACGTGCTGTCGCCGATTGACGAGAGGCAGACGGCATAACCACGAGGACTCCGTCCGACTTCACGTACAAGAACTTCGTCTCGATGAGCGAATCGAGCCCCCGCTCGCACAGCTCCTGATCGCCACCGCAGCGCCTGTGCCAAGGTCAGCCGCAAACCGGGCATCTCCAAGTACTCGCCTTGGATGCGTTTCAGGATGATGTTGTGCGGCCCGGTGATCACGCAGCGATTAGCTGGCGGAGTTCGTGTTCTGCCTGTAACCAGTCGTCTAGGTCGTGTCCGTGCTCGCAGCCACGTGCCACGTACAGCTCGTAGGCGCGCCGAGCGATGTCATGCTCGGTCACGTGTCCCGGTCCATCGGTCAGTACGGTCCTTGCGCGGTCGGCAGCGGTTGTCACCGCAACGTCTGTCGTTCGTTTGGGTGATTTCGCCATCAGATTCCCTCGCTGGTTCTACTTCTTCTTTTCTTCTTTTCTAAAGGTGCCAAGCAGCACAAACTTGTCGTCGCCGTCGGCAAACCACGTCCGCACACCCTGTCGCTTGGCGAACGCGAGCGCTTGTGAGACGGCTTCGTCGCGAGTGCGGAGAATGAACTGGTCGGGAGTTGCAGATGTTCCGAGCAGGTAGACAGTACTTGGGTTGCCGTGCTTCTCCCGGATGACAACGTCATCGTCTTCGAGGGTTAGACGTTGACCCATGCGATCGCTCCCAATAAGGACAGAACAAGGCACCGTCCGGAGCGGCAGCTTGGCGCAACGTCGTCTGAGCGGTTGCTGGTGAGGGCGACGATGAAAGCCGCCAGCCCAACTGTAACCCCTGCCACCCAGCGAATCAAGACAGACCTGCATAGTCATGCCGTTAGCTCACACCTGTTTCTCCGCTCCGCGTTCGGCACCGCAGTGCTGGCCGCTCCCTCAAGCACCTCAGGCGGCAGTCTTCGAGGCCCGCGTATTCGGAGTCGCGCCCCGCGCCGCAAAGACGTTGTAGAGCGGCACCCAGATCAGCGCCACATACCAGCCGTAGCCATAGCTTTCGAGCAGCCCAAGCGAGAAACTCGACCAGCTGATCCACGTGAATCCCGGTAACAGCCGTTGCCACGCTTGGTACATCGCGTGACTGGGGAAGAGCAGATCGAATCCGACGCACAGCGCAAACGTGATCGCCAGAAACGCGCTCGTGGCCTGGCCGAACGCACTGAGTGAGATCCCCCGATTCACCGCGCACCTCCAGCGTGGGTCAGATACTGCCTTGGGTTTGCCTCGAACTTGTCGAGGCAGTCGCGCGAACAGAACCGGTACGGTCGGCCGTTCTGCACTTTCGCGTAACCGCGATCAGCGGCGACCGACATCCCGCACACTGGATCGGTGTCGCTCGCCGCGCCACTCCCATGGTCGTGTCCCCCGTGCCCTCCATGGCCGTGCACCATGTGCGCCCCGCAGCCGAAGCGCATCATGAAGTAGAAGAGTCCTGCAAACACGAGAAGACTGATCAGTCCATCCATAGTCCGCTCTCCCTCTGACGTGTGACCGTCATGTGGCAGACGTGGTTGACCGACTTGTGCCGTCCGGTGCGACGGACGGCGTACCGGCGCGGAAGCCGCAGCGGCGGATCCCCTGGCAGAGTTGTTCGACGGTGATTCGCTCATCGTCGAAGTCAATCTCGGCCACCTCGGTGACGCCGTTGACGTAGACGGCGATCACGCCGTTTAGTCTGGTTAAGCCGCGCTCCACCGAATGGCCGGCGCATGCGACGCCGTAGACCGGAATCGAGACATGGTGGGCACTCATAGAGGTCTCCTCTATACGGCGACGCGCAGGCGCAGCGCATTGCCCACGACCGACAGCGAACTGAAACTCATCGCGGCGGCGGCGATGATGGGGCTGAGCAGCAGGCCGAACGCGGGGTACAGGACGCCTGCGGCGATGGGGACGCCCGCCGTGTTGTAGACGAATGCAAAGAACAGATTCTGCTTGATGTTGCGCATCGTCTGCCGCGAGAGGTGGCGCGCGCGTGCGATGCCTCGCAGATCGCCCTTCACGAGTGTCACCGCCGCACTCTCCATGGCCACATCGGTTCCGGTGCCCATCGCAATCCCGACCTGCGCTTGCGCCAGGGCGGGCGCATCGTTGATGCCGTCACCCGCCATCGCGACGACACGACCCTCGGCTTGCAGACGCTTGACCTTCTCCGCCTTCTGATCGGGGAGGACCTCCGCCATCACGTCGTCAATGCCGAGCTTCTTTGCGACCGCTGCGGCAGTTGTCCGACTATCGCCCGTCATCATCACCAGGCGCACGCCGTCGCGGTGGAGCGACTCGATCGCGTCGGGCGTGCTGTCCTTAATGGGGTCGGCCACGCCCACGAGTCCTGCCGCCAGGCCATCGAGCGCGACGAACATGACCGTTTGTGCGTCAGCGCGCAGTGCCTCGACTCGCGCCGACGACGTTTCGGCGTCGATCCCGAGACTCTCCATAAGCGCCTGGTTCCCCAGCGCGACCATCCGACCATCGACGCGACCCTTCACGCCCTTGCCGGTAATGGACTCGAATCCCTCGGCGCTGGCGAGCTTCAGACCGCGCGTCTCGGCGCCTTTGACGATGGCGGCTGCCAGGGGATGTTCGCTGCCACGCTCCAGACTCGCCGCCAGACGCAGCAGTTCTGGCTCGTCCACGCCTGGAGCCGGCGTCACGCTCACCAACCGGGGTTTGCCTTCCGTCAGCGTGCCGGTCTTGTCAATGACCAGCGTGTCGACCTTCCGCAGGACTTCAATGGCCTCAGCGTTCCTGAAGAGCACGCCCATCGTGGCTCCTTTTCCGGTCGCCACCATGATCGACATTGGTGTGTCCAGGCCGAGGGCACAGGGACAGGCGATGAT
>JBKPDW010000518.1:0-10788 GCA_046728115.1 Acidobacteriota bacterium
CCGAAGGGAGATGATGCGCATAGTAGGCCACCGGGGTTGGAATGGGCTGTGTTTCGTAGTGAAATGTCATCGCCGAGAGATCGCGCCAGGTCGGATCACCGCTCGCGAGCTTGACGGCGCCGGATCCAAACATCAGACGGAACAGCAGCCACCACATCAGCCAGACCGCAGGTTTTTCCGGCGGCCTGGCATCGCGGAATCGGTCGCGCCAGGCGATCGGGGCGAGCGCGATCGCGAGAAGCCCCGTTTCGAGCAGCAGCGCATCCCATTGATACGACATGAACTCGCCGCCAACGCTCGACAACCACCAATACCCCAACCACAGCAGTGGCAGGACAGCGATCGGGAGTACGCCTCCCATAAGAACGATGGCGAGAATCGAGCCGCCGATCGACGCCGTGCGTAACGCCCAATCGGGCACGCCGGCTGGCACAATACCGTCGTCGCCGACAAGCCCAACAATTTGTGTCGCGAGCGATGCGAACGCGCAAAAGTAGACCAAGCCCAGCCATCGCAGGAAAAGCCACCGCGCGACATTGAACTGCGTCATGGGATGACTGATGGCTTAATCGAGGGTGGATCGTGGCTGACAGGTTCGCCAACGACCATTAGCGATCATCCTTAGCCACGAGCCAGGCATGGAGAAACGTATTATTCTCCTGACATGAACGTTCTCCTGCTCTCGATGCCAGACTCGTTCGAGCACATGCCTCCGGTCGCGATCCGGATGCCGAATGGAGCCCTGGCGTCGCTGGCAGGCAACGTCGATGCTCATCATCGTGTGGCGATTGCCGATCTGATCCTCGTACAGTCCACGGTTGTCAGCACCGTCGAACGCCTGGTGCGCGAGCTCGAGCCCGATGTGGTTGGGTTGTCGGTGATGACTTTTCAACGCGCCACAGCACTGAAGATCGCCCGGCTCGTGAGAGCGATGCGCCCTCCTGCGCGGATCGTCGTCGGCGGTTACGACCCAAGTCTGGCCGTGGACCCATACGTTGGCGCCGCTGAGATCGATTTCATTGTTCGCGGCGAAGGCGAACAGACATTTTGTCAGTTGGTGCGCGTGCTGGAAACGCTGCAAATGGAGCGCGACCCGTCGACGAGCTCGCGGTCGCCTCAGGCGCAGTCGAGGGGCGAGGCGTCAGCCGAGCGCTTCCGCGGCATCGCCGGTTTGTCGTACCGCACGCGCGACGGCATCGTGCACAACCCAGACCGCCCAGTGCTGCCGCTGGCGTCGAATCCACTCCGGCTGCCGAACCGCGATGCGCGGGTGCTTCGCGGCTACACGTTGCTCGGCCGCCCCGTAGATGTGGTGGAAACCTCCCGCGGCTGCACGTTCGACTGCAGTTTTTGCTCGATCATCGAGATGCGTGGACGGAATTTTCATCCGTACCCCATCGAGCGCGTGCTCGCCGACATCTCCGACGCACGAGCCCACGGCGCCAAGGCGATCTTTCTCGTCGACGACAACATCACGCTCGACGTCTCGCGGTTCGAAGCTCTCTGCAAGGCCATCGTCGACGCCGGTTTGAACGGTTCGGACTATATGGTCCAGGCGATGACCGCCCCACTCGCGCAACACGGCGAACGGCTCGCGCCGCTGATGAGGCAGGCCGGGTTCCGCTATGTCTTCCTGGGTATCGAGAACATTCTGGACGAAGACCTGAAATTCCTGAAGGCGCGCGCGAAGAACGCCCGCCGCGAGCATGGCCGAACCGTCGGCAACGCCAGCCTCGAGGCCATTCGCCATCTGCACGCGAACGGGATGTTCGTCGTCGGCGGGCTGATTGTCGGCAACCCCGATGACACGCGAGAGTCGATCGAAACGAACCTCGAATTCGCCAAACGGTACGTCGACTGGCCCTATATCCAGCATCCGACGCCCTACCCTCGCACCCCGATGACGCGCGCCTTCGTCGAGCGCGGGCTGATCGTCGACGAGGACGTATCGCACTACGACGGGACGACCGCAGTCGTGAGGAGCGAGCACGTGTCGGCCGAAGACATCGAGTACCTGCGGTGGCGATCCGATCGGTGGATGAAACTCCGGCACCTGCCCGCGGCCTTTGCGCACAGCCCCTGGTGGGTGCTGCGAAACGCGCGCCGCATGATGTCCCATACGTTTGCCGGCTCGACCTTACGGTCAATCGTTGGGCTCGAGAGCGACCGCGCCGTGTTCGCGCGATATCGAGCCATCCGGCAAAGACAGCGCGCAGAAGCAGCCGCCTGAAACGCCTCGAAACTTCGCCGACCCGCTTTCCGTCTCTATAGGCTGTCGTGTGCCTGTTCCCCTTCACTCTTGAAAAGGGGGTCGTGCGCCCTTTTGGTGACGGCCCAGCCTGGCGGCCTGGCAACGGTGATCTCGAGTGGCTCGAATCGTCGGTCGCCGCACGTTAACCACGGTCTCTGATTTCGCGTATTGATGTACGCCCGAAAGCGGGTTCCGGTGTCTAAGCAACGCGGGAGATAAGGGAGCCTTATGAGCGTGTGGCAGGATGTCCGGTTCGCGATCCGGCTCCTCATCAAGAACCGGTGGTTCACGATCGTCGCTGCGGCTGCGCTGGCGCTCGGCATCGGTGTGAACACCGCCGTCTTCACGTTCGTCAATGCCGTGCTGATTCGCGGGCTGCCCTTTGACGATCCCGAACGCATCATCGCGATCGGATCGACCGATGCGCGCAACCGCCCCGCAGGCGTCTCGCGCCTCGACTTCACCGACTGGCGCGACGCCAGCCGGTCGTTTGCGGGAATGTCGCTGTTTCTCGGTTCATCGATCAACCTCAGCGAAGAAGGACGCGTCGCCGAGCAATACCAAGGCGTCTATCAATCCGCGAACCTGTTTCAGGTGATCGCCGTTCGGCCGGTGCTCGGCCGCGACTTCAGGCCCGACGACGAGCAGCCCAGCGCATCGCCGGTGATGATCCTCGGGGGCGGCGTCTGGAAGAATCGCTACGGCAGCGATCCAAATGTCATCGGCCGCGTGGTCAAAGCGAACAACGTGGTCGTGACGATCATCGGCGTCATGCCGGCGGACTTCAAATTTCCATTCAACACGGACATCTGGATTCCGCTGACGGTCCTGCCGCCGGAGGCGCGCGACGCGAAGCGTGACGTTCGTAACTTCCAGGCGCTGGGGCGTCTGGCATCTGGCGTGACGCTGCCACAAGCCAAGGCTGAATTTCAAAATATCGGCCAGCGGCTGACGCACGATTTTCCTGGAACCAACAAGGAAATCCGTCCCAGTCTCATGCCGTTCAGCGAACGGGTCACAGGTCCACAGATCCGACTGATCTTCCTCTCGCTGATGGGCGCCGTTGCGTTCGTGCTCCTCATCGCCTGCGCCAATGTCGCGAACCTGCTGCTGTCGCGAGCTGCGAACCGATCGCGCGAGGTCGCTGTCCGCGTGTCGCTTGGCGCCAGCCGATGGCAGATCGTCCGCCAGTTACTGGTCGAAAGCGTTCTCTTGGCCGTCTTGAGCGGGGCGCTCGGGCTCGCACTTTCGCAGATCGGCGTGCGCATGTTCGACGCAGTGACGACCGACGTCGGAAAACCGTACTGGATGAAGTTCACGATGGACGGCATCGTGTTCGCGTTTCTGGCTGCGATTTGCCTGGCCACCGGCGTACTGTTCGGCCTCGCGCCCGCATTGCACATTTCGAAAACCGACGTGCACGAGGTCCTCAAAGAAGGAGGCGGCCGGAGCGGAACAGGTGGGATGCGCGCGCGCCGCTGGACCGCAGGGTTGATCGTTCTCGAAGTCGTCTTGACACTGGTGCTGTTGGCGGGCGCCGGCTTCATGATGCGGAGCTTCCTCACGCTCTACAGCATGGATCTCGGCATCGACACGTCACATCTGTTGACGATGCGGCTCACGCTGCCACTGGCTAAGTACCCACGTCGAGAGCCGCGCACGGCGCTGTTCCAGCAACTCGAGGAGCGGCTCGGCACAGTCACCGCAATCCAATCCGCAGGCATCACATCCAACACGCCGATGTTCGGCGGATTCCTGCGACAGCTGTCGATTGACGGCCGGCCGATTCCCGCTGGTGAAAAGCCGCCGGACGTGACGATGGTCAGCATCAGCTCGCGTTATTTCGAAACACTGGGTGTGCGCATACTGCGTGGGCGCGCGTTGAGCGACACCGACGGCACGCCTGGCCACGAGGCGGCGATCGTGAACCAGCGTTTCGCGACGATGCATTTTCCTGGCGAGGATCCGGTGGGACGCCGCATCAGGCTCACGGACTCGTCGCCGCAGGTTCAACCACCACCGCCGCTCGACGCCACGATCGTCGGCATCGTCCCGACGGTGCGACAACGGAATTTCCAGGAACCGGATCCCGATCCGGTGGTGTACATGCCCTATCGAGCCGATCCACAACGCTTCACGATGCTCGTGGTGCGTGCCAGCGGGGAGCCGGCTCGCATCACGTCGCTCGTCCGGGAGGAGATGCGCACGATCGAGCCGGATCTTCCCCTTTTCCAGATTCAGACGATGGATCAGCTGCTCGCGCAGCAGCGCTGGCCCTTCCGGGTCTTCGGCAGCATGTTCGCGATCTTTGCGGCAATCGCGCTCGTGTTGTCGGCGGTCGGCTTGTATGCGGTGACGGCCTATTCGGTGACACAACGAACGGCAGAGATTGGCGTCAGGATGGCGCTGGGTGCTCAATCGAAGCAGGTGATGTGGCTGGTGCTGCGGCGTGCGCTTGTGCAACTGGGCATCGGCTTGCCGCTGGGGATCGCGGGCGCCTTCGGAGTCGGGCGACTGCTGAAAATCCTGCTCGTGCAGCAGACCAGAACGCAGGATTTCCTGACCGTCGGGGCGATTGCGCTGCTGATGGTGGTTATCTCGCTGGCAGCGTGTTTCTGGCCGGCCAGGCGCGCAACACGGCTCGATCCGGTCAGCGCGCTGAGGTACGAGTGACAACTGACGCGGAAGAGCTGAACCGCGGCGGCGTTTTTGCAACCTGGACGTCATATGACTCAGCCTGCAGGCGAAACGCTTCTGCGGTTTCACACTCCTGTCTTAGGACATGACGGTCAGCTGTACGAAGCACGGGCATGCGGGTCGCCGCTACCGGGCGCGACGTGGCAAGGCTGGATCGAGTTCGTGCCGGTTGACGGCGGAGAACCTGTGCGAACCCCGCGCGAGACAACCCAACCCAATCGCCCGGCTATCGAATACTGGGCGACCGGCCTCACCGAGGTTTTTCTCGAAGGCGCGCTGAAGCGGGCGCTCGACCCGCCTATCGTTGTGCGCGCGCCTCAGCCCCAAGCGTCAATCTTCCCCGGCCCCGCGCCGTCCACCGTCGTGCGCCCGGATCATGTGCCTGCGAGTATCCTCGACCCATTCTCCGTCTTCGAAAAAGGCGAGACGTTGCTACACAAGCAATTGTCTGCGTTGTCATCGTGGCATTTGATCAACATCGCGCTTGATTACGAGCTGACGGATATCGACAGGGAAGCGCTCAGTCGCATGCCGGCTGCGGAACTCGTCGACCTGATCGTGCAAGCCGTACGTGACCGGGCTGGGCAGCGGCACCCAGCCTGAGCGACCTGATCTCGTTCCGCCATGGGCGCGCCGATGCTAACTTTCTGAGCGTTGCAAAACGTCCTGCCAGCTCGGCCCTGGCCGCGCTTTCCAGTACCACACGATCAAATCGGTTGACGGTGGCACGCCGCCGAGTTCGCGCAAGCGGGTGGCGTTCTGTGCGCGGTGATGGTGGCTGTGCATCGCGCATTGCGTCAGCGCCTCGGTAACGGTGATGGTCAGCGGTGGATCCTTGAACCACGGAATCGGGATCGATTCGGCGAGCCGCGCATCGGTCAAGGTGACGATCCCTGCGTGCATCGCGTCGTGGCTGCCGCGCGCGAACTCGCGCAAATCATCGAAGGTGGCGAAATCGTCCGGCTTCGTGAGCTCGAACCGCGTCACGCCGCCGCCGGCTCCCCAGAAAAACGCTCGCTGCACGAGATGAATGTGATGCAAGCGGTTGTGAATGACTTTGTCGGCGCGCGCCGGGGGATGGGCGGCAAGCGCGGCCCACAATGTCGTGTCCGCCCAGAATTGGTGGTCGAGCAGATCTCGCAGCATCGGGTTCATGAGATGCGCTGCCTTGGTCAGCGCGGCGGACGGGAGACGATCGGGTTCACGTAGCCCGACGGCAACACATGATCCGGATCCACGCGAACGACGAGATAGTTCATGTCGCTCGCCACGGAACTGAACCAGTGCGCCACTCCCGGCGGAATGACGATGACGTCGCCAGGGCCAACCTGGCGGCTCTGACCACCACGAATCGCCGTTCCGTTCGTGCTGGGTCCAACCAGAATTTTTACCGTATCGCCGCTCGCCGGAGACGGAGTGGGTTCGGCTATTTCGCCGCCTGTGACAAACGTGCCCGATCCTTCGATGATGTGATACACCTCGGTCACCTGCGCGTGCGAGATCGCGGACTGCCGTGCACTCGCCGGGCGATGCAGCACACCGACGGCGACGTTGTACGTTCCGATGTCGATGACGCGGATTTGCTGGTCCGTCACGCTGGCTGCCGGAGCGGCACTGAGCGTCGCCCGCAGCTCTGCGTCCGTCACGTCGACGGCCGCCTGGATCGGTCCCTGCGACTGAGTATGCGTCGGCGCCTGCAATGCGAACCCGATACCCGCAACGGCAGCCACAAGTGTCCTTCGCATGCTTCCCCCTGCGGGCGTACTATACGCTGAGGCGACGGTGACCATCGAAACCCTTCGAACGATCTGCCTTGGATTTCCGGGCGCCACCGAAGACATCAAGTGGGGCGCCGATCTCGTCTTCTCGGTGGGCGGCAGGATGTTCTGTGCCGTCAACGTCGAGCCGCCTCATCAGCTCGGGTTCAAATGCACCGCTGACGACTTCGCGACGCTCGTCGAGCGGCCGGGCATCAGGCCGGCTCCCTATCTGGCACGCGCGATGTGGGTGCAGGAGGAAGCGCTTGGCGAAGCGCTCGATCGCCGCGAACTCGAGCAGCTGCTTCGCACAGCCTACGATCTGATCAAAGCGAAGCTCTCGAAGTCGAAGCAGGCATCGCTCGGCGGCGCGCGGAGGACTGCGACTGGAGGGCGGACGATCGTCAAGCAACCTCGCGCGCCGCGCCGCGCGCGAGGACGAGCCCGATGATCCACGCCAAGCCGTAGACGATCGCGCCGGTGGTGGCGACGCGCGTGAAGCCCCACACCATGGCGATCAGGATCGACCCGGTCGCGCCAAAAATCGACATCGCGCCGTTCACGCCCCAGGCCCAGGCCAGCAGTGCCGGACGGCCGGTGCGCAGCAGGCGAATGCCGGCGGGCAGAGGCATCCCCAGCAGCACGCCGAGCGGCAGCAGCAGCGCAACCGACAGCAGGATCCGCACGGGACGCGAGAGTCCGATCCACGCATCGAACAACGTCGGCAGCAGCACGGCGTACAGAAGCGCCGCCACGATCACGGCGGGAATGATCACGGCGATGACCGTCCCGGGCGTCCGTCCGACGCGGCGGCTCAATGCGCTCCCGAGTCCGCCGCCCAGCAGCAACGTAAACAAAATGACTGTCAGCGAATAGACAGGGTGACCGAGAAACAGGACGAACCGCTGAGTCAAACCAATCTCGATGAGCATGAAACCCGCGCCCAGACATGCAAAATACGCGAGCGGCGCCACCGACCGCACGACGTCTCCCATCGGTTCAGGCGACAGACCGGCAAGCGGCAGCACGATGAAGAGCAATACCAGCACGAATGACAGCACCAGGAGCGTTCGCAATGTGCTGAACCCCCCGCCAAAAAGCAACGAACGATCGAACTTGATGTGCATCTCGTCCTGAAGGCGCGCCGTCTGAAAGAAGAACGGCCGATCGTCCGTGGTCGGACTGACATCCCACGGGTACAAGCGATAAAACCGATCCGGGTTGTCGTCGGTGATGAGGCGTGTGTAATCGTTCCGCTCCGACGGCGTCGTATGAGACGGGCTCAGCGGCGCGTACACGACGCCGAACTTCAGCTCGTCGCAACGCCGAATCAGCCTGCCAATTTCTGCATCGGTGAGTGCAGAGTTCTTGAAGATGAACGTCGCCAGTTCGCCATTTCTGGCCACGAACACGTGCTCCGCAACGTTCTGCCATCCCACGCGCTTCGACGCTGCCTGGGCCAGCGACACCAGTCGCAGACCGTCCGCGTACCACCGCGAGATCGTCAGCACCCCGTCCGGTTTGAGATGGCGGAGATACGATTCGAACGCTTCGACCGTATACAGATTGTTTTCCGTCAACGCGTAGGCCCCGGCAGATGACGCCGCCCAGGTGTCCACGAGCGATGCCTGAATCAGATCGTATCGCTCACGCGATCGGCTCACATAGCTGCGACCATCGTCGACGACGACGTTGACGCCGGGAGCGTGATAGACGTCGCCGGAGAAACTGCGAAAGCGCTGCCCCATCACGTCGTTGACGATGATCGGGTTCACCTCGACGCCTTCGACGCGTCGCGCGCCCGAAATCAGCGCCGTCCAGATATCGCGGCCACCGCCCGGCCCGATGATCAACACGTGAGCGTTCGGCCGCAGCGAGTAGCCGAGGCCGGTCAACTCGTAGTGTAGGTAGGAAATGCCGCCATCGAGCGGTCCGCCTTTCAGGATCTGCGTCGAGGCGCCTGCGTCGATGTCCATGATCAAACTGGACGGCCGTGCGCCCTTGTACGTTTCGCTCAGCCCCCAGTCGACATGTTCGCGTTCGTACACGGCGATGCGCGAGAACGAATTCCATTTGCTGTAGATGGTCTCGGACAGATCTCGATCCTTCGCCTCGTGGATGTCGAGCCACGGATGCCAGCCCTGAACGCCGAGCGCTATCGCGAGGGCTGCAACTGGCGCCGCCCAGATGGCCACTCGCGGCGCGGGATCGTTCATCGCGAACAACAGCGCGCTGAACGCCGAGAGTCCAGCGGCGAACAGCAGCGCGCCGGGCCCGCCAAAGACATTCAAAACGGGAATCAGCACAAGGCAGCCGGACGCGGCTCCGATCAGATCGGAGGCGTACACCCGGCCGATGTCGCGATGCAGGCGCGACACGGCGAGCGCCAACCCCGCGCCTCCCGCCAGGAACGGCAGCGACGCGACCGCGTAGACGACGATCAGCCGGATGAGGTTCCCCGGGGAATACCTGAGGCTGATCCGCAGCCGCAGCAACGTCACAGCAGTGACGATCGTGACGATCCAGAAGAGCGTCGCGTAGCGCTTCAGGTGACCGTTCACGCGGTCGGCGGGGTGCCACTGCGGCGTCACGTAGATGAAGACGCTGCTCGCGCTCAGACCGAACATTGCGATCGATACGGCCATGAACGCGAAGTGGTAATACATCGTGACGGAGAAGATCCGCGCCAGCGCCAGTTCCATGACGAGCACCGCCGCCGAGAGGCAGCTGATACCGCCGAGCATGACAGGTGTGACGCGCGAGCCGTCTGGATTCACCGCGGTAGGCTATCACGCCTTATTTCCGGCTTCAGGGTCATCTCCAAGGTCCAGCTGAGCGCTGCGTCATGATCAGGCAGGTATAAGATGCCGGCGGAGGTCACGATGCATGACTTTGCGATTGAACTGACCGATCGTCCTGGCGAACTCGGTCGCGTGGCGACGGCCTTGTCGCGCTATGGCGTGAACCTCAAGGCGGTCACCGGATTGGCGCTGGAAAAGCATGTGCTCGTGCGGATCATCGCCGAGGATCACGACGCGGCGCGATCGGCATTGGAACACGCGGGTATCCGATTTACGGAAGGCGACGTCGTGCAGGTGCTGCTCGAGAATCGCGCCGGCGAGCTCGCCGCGGTGACGACAAAGCTGGCGGAAGCCAAGGTCAACCTGCGGGCGATCTACCTGACAGGAATCGTCGACAACCTCGTAGAACTTGCCATCGTCACCGACGATGCGCGCAAGGCGAAGCGGATGCTGGAGTAGCGACAGGCTGCTCTCGCCGCGCTGGCAGCGTGAAGGCGGATCGGAACTGTGTCGCAGCCAGACTGCCGGCGTATCAAAAAAAAATGGCCCGATCATCGTTTCGACGATCGGGCCAGTAATACTGCCGGCAGCGACCTACTCTCCCACACAGTTTCCCATGCAGTACCATCGGCGGTAGCAGGCTTAACTTCCGTGTTCGGAATGGGAACGGGTGTGACCCTGCTCCTATGACCACCGGCATAGTCGATGAAAACCTGAATGTGAGGATGCAAGAGATGTGAAGATTCGCCGCTTTAGATTCTCAAATCCTCAGATTCTCAAATCCTCAAATCCTCGGATCCTCTCATCCTTCAGATTTTCGGTCAGGTGCCTGGGGTCCTGAAATCGGCGGCGCCACTCACAAGCAGCGCGCATAGCGCACGATTTCAGGTCGTCCCAAGCGATGTCAAAGAGCACTACCTGCTGATTGCGTATTGCAGATTGCCGATCGCATTCAGCAATCTGCAATCACACTGATCCTGTGACAACTGACTATTCTGCAAACGGTAGTTTTGCCCGACTCACTTCACGCAGAGCTTCTGCGCATTCCATATCAGGGATTAGGGTTGGATCCCCAGTCCCTGACGGTTTAAAAGAAATTATGGTCAAGCCTCACGGCTGATTAGTATCGGTAAGCTCAACGCCTCGCGGCGCTTACACACCCGACCTATCACCTGGTCATCTTCCAGGAGCCTTTAGGAGCCTTACGGCTCGGGAGATCTCATCTTGTGGAGGGTTTCACGCTTAGATGCCTTCAGCGTTTCTCCCTTCCGGACGTAGCTAC
>JBKPDW010000519.1:0-3134 GCA_046728115.1 Acidobacteriota bacterium
TTCCTCGAGAATCACGACGAGCCGCGCGCGGCGGCCACGTTCCCGACCGATGTCCATCGCGCCGCAGCCATCGTTACCTTCCTGGCTCCTGGTCTTCGGCTTTTTCACCAGGGGCAATTCGATGGCCGGACCGTGCGAATCCCAGTGCACCTGCGCCGAGGACCGGCCGAACCGATCGATAGCGGCGTCGCCGAGATCTACGATCGACTGCTGCACTGTCTGAGAGACCAAACGGTTCGCGAAGGCGACTGGCGGCTGCTCGACTGCCGCGCCGCCTGGGACGGCAACTGGACAGCGGACGCCTTCGTGGCGTATTCGTAGAGCGGGACCGACGGCGATCGGCGGCTTGTGGCCGTCAACTACTCCGACCATCAGAGCCAATGCTTCGTCTCGCTTCCGTGGACGGATCTTCGCGGCCGCGTACGAAAGAGTCGGAGATGATCTGGCGGCGCGGGGCCTCTACCTGGACATGCCGGCGTGGGGCGGACCGGTGTTCGAGGGCAGGGAGAAGGGCTGAGGGCCAAGGGCTGGAGGAGTCACGATGAATCGCCGGCAAGTCCGGATCACAGCCGCGGCGGCGCTTTCGCTCATCGCGTTGATGGCGGCGGCTCGAGCGAGTGGCGGACAGACGCCAAACATCCAGGTTCCGATCTTCGAATACGACCCGACGTTCCCGAAGCCGCTCCCCGAGAACTGGGCGATTGGACCGATCGGCGGGCTCGCCGTCGACCGTCAGGATCATCTTTTCGTGGTCCAGCGGCCTGGCGGCCTGCTCACCAACGAGCGCTTCTCGGGTGCGAACGCGAACCCTCCCAAGGCTGAGTGCTGCATTCCCGCGCCGCCGGTGCTCGAGTTCGATCAGACCGGCAAGCTCGTGAATTCCTGGGGAGGTCCCGGCAAAGGCTTCGACTGGCCGCTGTCGGAGCACGGCGTGTTCGTCGATCACAAGGACATCGTGTGGCTGGCCGGCAACGGCGGGAAGGACCATCAGCTTCTGAAGTTCACGAAGCAGGGTCGCTTCCTGCAGCAGTTCGGACAACCGGGCATGAGCAAGGGCAGCGCCGACACGTCCAACATGCGGGGCCCCGCGAACCTCGTGGTCGATCCCGCCACCAACGAAGTCTATGTGGCCGATGGCTACGGCAATCGACGCGTCATCGTCCTCGACGGCGACTCGTTTGCGTTCAAGCGCATGTGGGGTGCGTATGGAAACCGCCCAGACGATGCGGATCTCGGGCCATACAATCCGGACACCCCGCCCGCCCAGCAGTTCCGTCTGCCGCACAACATCGCGATTTCACGCGACGGGTTCGTCTACGTCGCCGATCGTCCGAACAACCGGATCCAGGTGTTCAGAAAGGATGGGACGTACGTCAAAGAAGCGTTCATCGCCAAGCGGACCCTCCTCCAGGGCGCCGCGTCGGGATTCGCGCTGTCGCCGGATCCGCAACAGCAGTTTCTCTACATGATTGACGGCGCCAACCACCACGTCTGGATTCTGAATCGCGAAACGCTGCAGGTGATCGCTCGCTTTGGCCAGCAAGGGTTGTTCGGCGGCGCACTCAACATCCCGCACGCCATCGCGGTGGACAGCCGAGGCAACATCTACGTCGGCGAGAACTTCGACGCGCGCCGCTTTCAGCGCTTCCTCTACAAGGGCATGGGGACGCCTGCGGCCGGGACGATCCCGCCGACCACGATCGTCGGACGTCCTTGAGCGCGGTCACCAGAAGGCACATGCCATGCGGGTTCCGCTCGTGATCGTGGCGGTCGAGGAATATCTCCGTATGGCGAGGCTCTTCGAACGCCACGTTCCGGTGAAAGTCGAGATGAACGTCGACGTCGAGTTCACCGGGGATCGTGTCGAAGGATTCAACGTACTTGCCGACATCCCGGGCGTCGATGAACGCCGCAAGAACGAAGTTGTCATGGTCACCGCCCATCTGGACAGTTGGGCGGCAGGGACGGGCGCAACTGACGACGGTGCGGGTGTGGTAGTCGCAATAGAGGCCATGCGAATCCTGAATGCTCTTCGCATCAAGCCGAGTCGAACGATCAGACTTGCGCTGTGGACAGGCGAAGAGCAGGGGCTTCTCGGGTCAGTTGAGTACGTGAAACGCCATATCGCGGACGTCCCCCGTGCGACGACGCCAGAACAGTTGCGATTGCCCGAAGCGATGCGCCGCGTGGTGAGTCAACCGGTCCCAAAGGCCGACGACGCTCGTCACGACGCGCACCTGGTGTCCCGGTGATTGCCGCCCGTTCGCCCAGGCTGGAATTCCTACGCCGTCGGTCATTCAAGATCCGCTCGAGTACGACACACGTACGCATCACACGAACAGCGACACCTACGACCGCCTGGTCCCGGAGGACTTGCGACAGGCAGCAATCGTCATCGCCACACGGCGATGCGCGATCAGATGTTGCCTCGAGCGCGGCTGGCCCGGCAGTAGATGACCAGGTAAGCTCTTGATTTGGACCCGAGGGGCAAAGCATGTCAGACACGTTCCAGGTTGACGACTACGCCGGGCTGAAACTCCGGCTCGCCGGCTATACCAAACCCGGCCAGGAGCTGTTCAGGAACGTCCTGTTCGATCAGCTCTTTTCGGCAATCCCGAAAGATCCGCAAGTAAAGGTTCAGATCTACAACGCCGAGATTGCACCCGGCGGCTACACCAATTGGCATTGCCACAACGGCGCTACGTTCTTTGTGGCTTTGCAAGGGGTCTTCGAAGCCGAATTCCAGGAAGGCGTGTTGATCAAGGCCAAGGCGGGCGACGTGTACTCTGAGCCGATCGCAAAATTCCATCGCGGGCACAATCCGCATCCCGCGCTGCCGTATCTGTGCATCGGTATCTGCCTGACTGCGCCCGATCGCGACCACGTCACCAATGCGGTTACGAGGCCGTGGTAGGGCTGGAGGGGCAGTGCCCTCGTAGTGCAAAGCTTCAGCTTTGCCGTGACAGATGACGGCTTATGGGAGCACGGGCGGTGAATAGGTCAACGTGTAATTCAAGATCCAGACAAGAAACAGAATCACCGGCACGTGGACGACGAACTGCAGCATCGAGTACCCGACGATGTCCCTTGCTTTGAGGCCGAGGATGCCCAGGAGCGGCAGCATCCAGAAAGGG
>JBKPDW010000520.1:0-30329 GCA_046728115.1 Acidobacteriota bacterium
GGAACGAGGTGGTCGGGGTCATCGCGAGCCTCCCCGGTGCTTATTCAGCAGCTTCCGAATTTCCTCGAGCTCCGCCGGCGACGCCTTCTTCGACGCCAGCGCCTGCATTACCAGCTTCCCGGCCGAGCCATCGAAGGCGCGATCCAGCAGGTCCGCGATGAGCTGACGCTGCGTCTGGTCCTCGGTGAACGACGCCCGATACACGTGCGTGCGGGCCGATTCGTCCCTCACGACCAGGCGCTTCTCCGTCATGATTTGCAGCAGCTTCAGGACGGTCGTGTAACCCGCTTCGCGATCGAGATCGTCAGCGACTTGACGGACGGTGCTGGGTCCCCGGGACCAGAGCACGCGAAGAATGGCAAGCTCGGCATCGGTCGGTTTGCGGCTGGGCGGTGGCATGTCCGCGATTGTCTACGAGGGGTTTCGTAGTTGTCAATACGAAATCTTTCGTAGAGCCGCGGCAAGTGCGAGCATGCCCGTGAGATTCGCGCTCGTGCGGAACATGTCCGGAATCGTATCGACGGCCAGCAGTATCCCGATGCCGTCGACTGGCAGATTCACGGCCGACATCACAGGGACCATTGCGATGATGCTGCCGAAGGGGATTCCTGGAATGGCAAAGGAGGTGAGCACGACGGTCAGGACGACGGATCCAAGCTGTGCGGGCGAGAGCACCACGCCATACAGCCGTGCGAGAAACAACACACCCACAGGCTGCGCGACGGCCGCCCCGACGCGAAACACGTTGGCGGCCAGCGGCAGCAGAAAGCCCGTAATCGCTGGCGGCATTCCGGCGCGCTGCGCGCTCTCGAGGTCGATCCCGCGAGGGCCAGACCGAGACCGAACCCCGCCACCAGCCCAATCAGCACGCGCGCCGTCAGTGACACGGGCGAAATAGTAACAGTTCAGAATTCAGAGTGAGTTGAGAGAGTTCAAAGTCCATGCAGCGCGGTCAACGGATCGATGCGCGTGGCACGTGAGGACGGGATGATGACTGCGAGTACGGCGACGACGGTCACAACGAGCAGCACGCCGACGTACACCATTGGATCGGCTGCGCTGACCTGGAACAGCAGGCTCGCCAGAGATTGGGCGAGCGCGTAGGCGCCGGCGAGGCCGATGCCAATGCCCGTGATGGTCATGGTTCCTGCCTGCCGGAGCACGAGCGCGAGTACGCTGGCCGGCGACGCGCCCAGCGCCATTCGGACGCCGATTTCACGTGTGCGCTGGGTGACGAGGTACGCCATCACACCGTACAGACCCGCGGCCGTCAGGCCGACAGCGACGAGCGCGAAGACCGACAGCAGCATCACATTCAGCCGGCGTGGCGCGACCGACTGGGCGATCAGTTCGTCCATCGGGCGGATCAAGCCGATGGGCTGGTGGTCGTCGTCGATGCTTGCGACGGCAGCGCGCAGCTGCGGCGCAACGGCCGTGACGTCGGCACTCGTTCGGACGACGAGGCTCATGCTGCGGACGAGCCCGGCTCCAAGGGCCGTGAATGGTTGCTCGTAGGGAATGTACGCTTCGGGCGTGGCGGCGGTGTCTAGCCCGCCATGCCGGATGTCGCCGACGACGCCGATCACTTCCATCCAGCGTTCGGGTGCGCCAAGACTGATGCGCTCGCCCAACGGATCGCGCCCGGCCCAGAACTGGCTTGTCGCCGACTGATTGATGATCACGACAGGCGTCGCATCCGCCGTATCACGATCCGTAAACAACCGGCCGCGAACCAGCGGGATGCCCATCGTCTGGAAATAATCCGGCGTGACCAGATGTGGATGCGCGCGAACCGGCAGCGGCGATTCGACTTCCCGTTTTTCGATCTGCAGATCCAGTCTGGCGTCGAACCCGCTGAATGGCAGCGCACTGGTCCCGGCAACGTGCTCGACTCCGGGCGTCACGCGCAGGCGTTCGACGAGCGCCCGATAGAACGCGACAGCGCGCATATGATCGCCGTAACGGCTCGCCGGCAGTGTCAGTCGCAGCGTCTGCAGTTGCTGCGAGCGGAAGCCCGGGGAGATCTCGGTCAGGTGCTTGAAGCTCATCAGCAAGAAACCGGCGCCGGCCAGCAGTACCACTGATAACGGCAACTCCGCCACCACGAGAACCGACCGCAGCCGCCGTCCGGTCTCGCCACTGCTGCCCCGCGCTCCATCGTTGAGGGCACTGCTCACACGCTGATCGGACGCGATCACGGCCGGGCCCGCTCCGAACACCAGGCCCGTGAACATCGCTATCGCGCCGGTCGTCAGGAACACTCGCGTGTCGATGGCGAGACGCTCGATGCCGGGAAGCGCCGAGAACTGCGGCGGTAGCACCTGACGCAGAACGGCAATCCACCAGGACGCCAGCAGCAACCCAACGCTCCCGCCCACGGCGGCGAGAACGACGCTCTCCGTCAGTAATTGCTGTATCAGTCGGCAGCGGGCGCCTCCGATCGCCATTCGGACGGCGAGTTCCTTTTGTCGCGTCGTGGCGCGAGCCAGCAGCAGCGTCGCCACGTTGGCGCATGCGATGAGCAGCACGAGGACGACCGCACTCAACAGCATCAGCAGCGGCGTGCGCGTGTCGCCCACCAGGGCGTCGCGCAATGGAAGCACCGACGGAGCGTGATTGGCGTTCTCGAGCGGAAATGCCGCGCTCAATCGACGGCCGATAACGGTCATCTCCTCACGTGCGTGGGCGAACGACACCGTTTCGTGTCGGCGGGCGACAGCCCCCAGGAAGTGCGCCCCACGAAGCGCACGATCGTGGTCGCTCAGTGCCAGCGGCACCAGCATGTCCGGCTGGGACGGCCACCAGAACGCTGCCGGCAACACGCCAATCACCTCGTAGAGATTCCCGTCGAAGCTGGCAGTGTGTCCGACCACGGACGCATCGGCCCCGAACTGATTGCGCCACAGGGTATCGGTCAGCAGGACCACGCGATCGTGCCCAATCATTTCTTCCTGTTCGCGAAAATCCCGGCCTAGTGCCGGTCGAACGCCAAGCGCCGAGAGGAAAGCCGACGTGACAGACAAGCCGACCAGGCGCTGCGGCTCGCCGCGGCCGGTCATGTTGAGCGCCACCTCCGAATACGCTGCCACGGCGGTGAACGATCGAGCGTCGCGGCGCCAGTCGTAGAAGTCCGCCGGCGAGACGGGGCCGTTCACACGTCCCTCACGAGGACGCGACTCTCCGAGCGCTACGATTCGATCGGCTCGCGCGTACGAGAGCGGCCGCCACAGCACGGAGTCCACAACGCTGAAGATTGCGGTGTTGGCGCCGGTTCCAAGCGCGAGCACAGCAACGGCAACGGCGGTGAACGCCCTCTGCCGGCGCATCAAGCGGACGCCGAAGACAATGTCCTGGCGGATCGACTCCCAGGGTCGAGACGCGCGAATCTCATCGCCAATAGGCGGCAGCGAGCGCCCATGTGCGGCGCGTTCCCAGCGGAACGTCGCCGCCACGCGCGCGGCCTGGAACCAGAGCCACACGCGTGCACGGGCGGCGCCACAACGGTCGCGCCGCGCCAGAAACTCCTCTTCCAGATCACCCGCGATCGACTCGCCGAGATCGCGCGGCACCAGACGCAGCAGCGTCTTCCAGCTCATGCCAGCTTGGTCTCCAGCCCCTTCCACAATGCGACGAGCGCGCGCCGGCTGTCTTTGAGCGCGGCGACAGCGCGCGGCCGTAGCGCGTAGTACCGCTTCGCGCGCCCGCCGCGCTCGGGCGTCGGATCCGCGAGCCACGACCGCAGGTAGCCTTTGGTTTCGAGCCGATCGAGCGTGATGTAAATCGACCCCCGCGACACCTCGCGCCCCGTGCAGCGCAGGATCTCCTCACGTACCGATACGGCGTACGCCTCGTCGCCAAGTCGCAAGATACTCAGCAGCACTACTTGCTCGAATTCTCCCAGCGCCGAAGCCTCGGTCATTTCAGCATCCAATCCCCAAGCGCGAATTTCCAAGCCCCGGGCCTTTTCAGCCCGAAAATCCCCTCCTCCTGAAATGCTGACATAGTAAGCATTCACAGTCAAAAAAAAGCCGCCAGCACACGATGTGCGCTGACGGCCCTTCACCCCTAATCTAAACTCTGAACTCTGAAATCTGAACTCCTTCAACCTCGTCCGCGCATGCCTCTGCCAGCGTTCTCCGTCGGCGGCGGCACGAGGTTCTTCGACCGCAGATACACATAGGCAGTTCCCGCCATCTCGTTGCCATGGACGAGCACGCCGTAGAGCGCGGCTGCACGGGTCACTTCGTTGTTGCCCTGCTTCACCATTTCGGTTGCCGAGGCGTCAGTCACCTGCGCGAACAGGTCGTCGCACATCGCAAACGAGTCGGCCAGCGCCTTGGTCACTTCGGCCTTGGTCTTCAGCTCCTGCTCGAGTTGCTTGCCGGCCATCGGATTCGGCACCCCCTTCAGCGTGGAGCACTGGCCGAACTGCGCCTGCGCGATATGCGCGATCACGGCGGCGTAGGTTCGAGCCTCCGGCGTCGAACCGGGCTTGAAGTTGTAGTCGGCCTCGGGCATCTTCTCAGCGGCCTGGGTGAAGTTGGTCTTGAAGCCGGCATAGCCTCGCTGGAGGCTCGTCGCCAGACCGATCTTCTGCCCCTGCATCTGTCCGCCGCCGCCCTGCGCAAAGGCTGCCGCGACGGTCAATGCAGCGACAACTACCACGTACAAAACACGCGTCATCGGATGCTCCTTCGAAAAGGTGCGGTAACTGTACTACAGACCTCCGTCCTGGGCGCGGGGACGGAGGTTGCCGCAGGGACGGAGGTGTCTCTGGCTTGTCCTGTGCATCTACTCGCTACCGGAGGCGACTGTGAAGCTCATCGGAGCGTTGCTGATCGTATTCGGTGTCGTCGCGCTGGCGCTGGGTGGCATCCGGTATACCACACGAGAGAAGGTGTTGGACATCGGACCCATCCAGGCGACGTCCGAAAAACACCACGAGATCCCGCTGTCGCCGATCGTCGGTTTCGCGGCGGTGGCCGGCGGTGTCGTGCTCGTGGTCGTTGGTGCACGCACGCGGGTGTAGCACTGATCAGATTGGCGTGGGCACGGCGTGCCGAGCCTGCGCGCTCGCCGTCCTAGGCACATCCCGAAGTGTTCCCGCAATTGACGCACTTGTAGCACGCGCCGCTGCGGATCATGATCGAGCCGCAGGTCGAGCACGGCGGCGCGTCTTCCTGATTCTGAATCGTGGACGGGATCGGCGCTGTTCTTCCGGCGCCCGTCTGAAGGTGAGCCGGCACCGCTTCCGAAGCCGCGGGATTCGGCGCAGTGGGCGTCAGCCCGCTGCCGTGCTCCTCTGGCTCGCGTCCGTTGACCCCGGCGCGGAACTGCGCTTCGGGTGACAGGAACTTCGAGGCGAGCCAGCGGAAGATGTAGTCGACGATCGACTTCGCGAACCGGATCTCCGGGTTACGGGTCATACCCGACGGCTCGAACCGGACGTGGCTGAACTTGTCGACCAGCGCCTGGAGCGGCACGCCGTACTGCAGCGCATACGAAATGGCCTGCGCGAATGCATCGGCGAAACCGGAGATCGTCGAACCTTCCTTCGCCATCACCAGGAAGATCTCACCCGGTTGTCCATCCTCGAACAGACCGACGGTGATGTACCCCTCGTGGCCGGCGATGTCGAACTTGTGCGTGATCGCATGGCGCTCGTCCGGCAGCTTGCGTCGAACCGGCGTGCGAGCCATCGCCTCGATGTCCGCCCGGCTCACACCTCGCGCCAGGTCTGCCGCATCCTTGTCCTTCGACGTGTTGAGCGGCTGCGTGCGCTTGCTGCCGTCGCGGTAGATCGAGATGGCTTTGGCGCCGAGCTTCCAGGCCTGGATGTAGGCCTGCATGATCTCCTCGACCGTCGCCTCTTTCGGCACGTTCACGGTTTTCGAGATGGCGCCCGAGATGAACGGCTGCGTCGCCCCCATCATCTTGATGTGGCCCATGTAATGGATCGAACGACTGCCTTTCGCGGCCTTGAACGCGCAGTCGAACACCGGCAGGTGCGATTCCTTGAGACCGGGCGCACCTTCGATCGTTTCGTTCGCGTCGATGTAATCGACGATCGCATCGATCTGCGCAGGCGGGTACCCCAGCTTCTTCAACGCCATCGGAACGGTCTGGTTGACGATTTTCATCAGTCCGCCGCCGACCAGTTTCTTGTACTTGACCAGCGCAATGTCGGGCTCGACGCCCGTCGTATCGCAATCCATCATGAAGCCGATGGTGCCGGTCGGCGCCAGCACGGTGGCCTGCGCGTTGCGATAGCCGAACTGCTCACCGAGTTCGACCGCATCGTCCCACGAAGCTCTCGCGGCGGCGTAGAGATCCGGCGGCACGTTGCGCGCGTTGACGTCGCGCAGCGCGTCGCGGTGCTTGCGCATCACACGGATGAACGGTTCGCGGTTCTTCTCGAATCCCGAGAACGGGCCGCCGTGGTCGCGCGCGATCCGCGCCGATTGCGCGTAGGCCTCCCCCGTCATCAGGGCCGTGAGCGCCGCCGCGTGATCGCGGCCGGCGTCGCTGTCGTACGGCAGTCCGCGCGACATCAACAGGGCACCGAGGTTCGCGTATCCCAGACCGAGCGGCCGATACGCATGGCTGTTCTTCTCGATCGCCGGCGTCGGATAACTCGCGTTGTCGACGATGATTTCCTGCGCCGTGATGAGCGTGCGAATCGCCGCCTTGTACGCGACGACGTCGAACTCGCCGGACTCCTTCACGAACTTCATCAGGTTGATCGACGCGAGGTTGCACGCCGAGTCGTTCAGGAACATGTACTCGGAGCATGGATTGCTTGCGTAGATGCGATCCGTATTCGGGCACGTGTGCCATTCGTTGATGGTCGTGTCGAACTGCATGCCGGGATCGCCGCACACGTGCGTCCCCTCGGCGATGAGACGCATCAGTTCGCGCGCCTTGTACGTGTCCATCAGCTCGCCCGTCGTGACAGCATGCGTCTCCCAGTGGCCGTCGTCGAGCACGGCGCGCATGAAGTCGTCGGCGACGCGCACGCTGTTGTTCGAGTTCTGGAAGAAGACCGACGAGTACGCGGGACCGGTGAACGATCCGTCGTATCCGGCGTCGATGAGAGCCCACGCCTTCTTTTCTTCATCGACCTTGCAGTTGATGAACTCGACGATGTCGGGATGATCGGCGTTGAGGATGACCATCTTTGCCGCGCGACGCGTCTTGCCGCCCGACTTGATCACGCCCGCGAACGCGTCGTAACCCTTCATGAACGACACCGGACCCGACGCCGTACCGCCACCAGCCAGCAACTCCTTCGACGAGCGGATCGGCGACAGGTTCGTCCCCGTGCCCGATCCGAACTTGAAGAGCATTCCTTCGGTCCGGGCCAGCTTGAGGATCGAGTCCATCGTGTCCTGGACCGAGTTGATGAAGCAGGCCGAGCACTGCGGCGCCGCCTCGAAGCCGCAGTTGAACCAGACCGGGCTGTTGAACGCCGCCTTCTGATACAGGAGGATGTGCTTCAGGTCGTCGCTGAACGCATTCAGGTCGTCTTCGGTCGCGAAGTATTTCTGATCGCGCGCCCATTCGGTGATCGTCGTGACGACACGACCGATCAGCTGCCTGACGCTGCGCTCGCGCGCCGGCGATCCGATCTGTCCGCGGAAATACTTCGAGACGACGATGTTGGTGGCCTGCTGCGACCAGGACCGGGGGATCTCCACGTCACGCTGTTCGAACACCACCTCGCCGCGCTCGTTGCCGATGAGCGCCGTTCGAAGCTCCCATTCCACCTCGTCGAACGGATCGATGCCGGCCTCCGTGAAAAACCGCGGAAACGTCAGGCCGGTCAGCGTCGCGGCGTTCCTTTTCGGGCGCGCATCGACGGCATGCTCCAGGTTTGGAGCGCCTGGCGTCTGGTGACTCTCGACGGCGTGCTGGCCGGCACCTGCTGCTTGAATGGGAGCGCGATCCGTCATATGCCCTACTCCAATACCCCCGGATTCGACACCGGGATCGGCGATCGCGTCTCGGCCCCGTCGAACGCGCGTCGAATCTTGGATGGAAAACCGAGAGACGTTTGCCCGTGTGCCGGCGCGAGTTCGCGAGAAGCTGGGAGGTTCTCGGCGTGACTCGCTCGATCACGCACGGCGGACAAATATGCGCTCAGCTTCCCGCTTTGTCAAGCGTGTAAACACAATATATTGTGCGTTGTTTTTAGGGCAATCGCAAGATACAGGGAGTTGGGGGGCCTGGGGCTTGGGATTTGCGGGTCAGGAATTCACTTCAGAAAATCTCGTTTTCGCAAACTTCCGAATCTCTGCCAATCTCCTAATCCCTATCCTAATCCCTATCCTAATCCCAACACCGATCCCCAATCCCTTCGGCGCCGAAGAGGCAGGTGGGAGGCCATCATCGGCCTCCCGCGGTGCACAGGCAGGTTGCGTGGAAGGTTGTTGTTCCTCTCGCAGGTCGCGAGAAGAACGAGGTTGCCTCACATTCAGCAATCGCGGTGCCACGCGCTCTGCCTGTGATTCGACGGGGTTTTGAGCAGCACGCGGAAAGAAAACACACACCGTGAGCAGATACTGTTCAGACGTGGTAACTGCCTACCGTGCACGCAACTGAGCAGAAATCGTCGCCGCCTTATCCGCGAGATTCTTCGCGAACAGTAGGTTCTTCGCGCGGATCGCCTCGTCCGCCTGGCGGATGAAACGTTTCGCTGTGTCGTACTGCGTCTTTGCGTCTGCATTCAGAACACGATAGTCGATTCGATTGAGCTCGCTCGTGGCGCGGTTGAGCGTTGCGCGGACGGTGCGCTCGAGCTCGCCCTCAGCCGTGGCCGGGGTCGTTTGCAGAGTGCCGGCGGCGCGCGCCGGCGGCTCCTCGGCTGGTTTAGGTTGTTCGGGTGGCGCATCAGGTTTCGGCGGCTCGGGGCGTGGCTGCTCGCGCGGCGGCGCCGGACGCGGACGGGGCGGCGGCGTGCTGAGCGGTGGCGGCTCGGGAAGCGGCGGCTGCGGCGGCGTGACATCCGTGGTTTCGATGTCGCGCGGCGGCGGCGCTGGCACGTCGAGCGGCGCGTCAGGCACCTCGGGCATGGTCTTCGCGTGCGTCCTGGTGCAGCTCGATACCAATAGCGCCAGGAGCGCGAGCATGGCCAGAACAGCGACCGATGAATGCCGGCTGCGACGCATTCGACTTCTCACGCCTGAGGCAAGAGTATCCGAAACGTCGTTCCCGCGCCCGGAGTCGACTGCACTTCGATTTCCCCGTCGTGCATTTGTACAGTCCTGTACACCATCGAGAGACCAATCCCGCTGCCCTTTTCCTTCGTTGTGAAATACAAATCGAAAATTCGTTTCAGATGTTCCGGGGGAATCCCGACGCCGGTGTCGGCGAACGTGATCGACACGCGTTGGCCGTCGTACCGTTCGCAGCGGATCCTCAGGATGCCGCCCTGCGGCATGGCCTGGCACGCATTGAGCGCAAGGTTCAGGAAAGCCTGATGGAGCATGGCTTGATCGCCGTTGGCATCCGGAGCATTGTCGCCCTCCACGAGGAGTGTTACCTGCGCCTGCTCAGCCTCGGGCCGAATGATCGGGATCACCTCGTTGATCAGCGCGGCCAGATTGATCGGCTGCAGCCTCAGATCCTCGGGACGCGCGAACTTGAGAAAGCCCTGCAGCACCCGATCCAGTCGCCTGATCTCGCTCGCGATGGTATCGACATGCTGGAGCGCATTCCCCGGCGGCGCTTCGACGGTCGCAACGGCCTGACCGGCGTGCGCCGATCCGCCCGCTCGGGTGCTCGCGGCGAGCGTGAACTGCTGGCGCAGCAGCTCGAGGTGGATCATCATGGCATTCAGCGGGTTCTTCACTTCGTGCGCGACCCCCGCGGACAGACGCCCGAGCGCCGCCAGCTTGCGCGAGTACCGCAGTGTCGATTGCACCTGGTCGAGGTACTCGACGTTGCGCGCCGTCAGCATGACGCCGACCAGCGCGCCGTGTGTATCGTTGATCGGGTGCGCGCTGACCACCCGTTCGCCCGCTTCGCCGAACGAGACCTGCAGAGGGCCGCGCGACCTCCGGCTCGAGAGCGTTTCGACCGACAGGCGATGCAGCGGATGATCGGCTGGCACCATGCTGCTCATTGCGCCGTTCGGCGCCAGCTCGGGCACGAGCGCGCGCATGGCCGGATTCGCGAAGA
The DNA here is from genome assembly GCA_046728115.1 of Acidobacteriota bacterium. Taxonomy (GTDB): domain Bacteria; phylum Acidobacteriota; class Vicinamibacteria; order Vicinamibacterales; family CAVVIG01; genus CAVSWN01. Next base: position 10,180 of record JBKPDW010000520.1, read on the forward strand.
GCAGGTCGCCGCTGGCGTTGACGACGGCTAGCGCGTCCTCGAGGCGATCGACCGCCGACTCCAGGTTGGCGACCTGCCCGGCCATCTGCGTGCGGTCGGCTGACAGCTGCTCGCTGACCGCGTTGAAATACGTGCCGAGCTCGCCGAACTCGTCGTTCTGATCCAGATTCAACTGTACGCCAAACTCACCGCGACCGAGTCGAGTGAGGCCGCTGCGAATCACATGGATCGGGCGCAGCAGGAGCTGCGCGAGCACGGTCGCCACGATCACCGCCACGGCGAAGGCGGCTGACGCTGCCGCCGCGGCCGGCCGGAGCGACGCGTCGAGGTCTTCGCGGATCAGGAGCGTCGACACCTCGATGCGAATCGAACCGAACTCCTTGTCGCCAATCAGCAGCGGCTGGCGGAAGTCGAAGTTGCGGCCCTGGCCCGAATAGATGGCGGCGAGCTTGGCGAGCGCGGGTTTGGCGAGCAGGCTGTCGAGGTCGGCGCCGGCTGTGACGAGTTGACCCTCGCGTTGCGGGTCGGCATCGGCAACCGAGTAGCCTTTCGCGTCCACGATGGCCGCCGAGATCACGTTTTTCGAGTAGAGACTGGACTCGAGCACCGATCGCAGCCCCGGATCGGCACGCAGGGCCTGATAGGGGTCGACATCGTCGCGGACCACCTCGCGCGCGCGGTGGAAAATTGCGTTCGCGAGCAACTCGGCTCGTGCCCGGCTTTCGCCAAGACCGACACTGGCAAGCCTCGCCAGGTGCTGCACGCTCAGGACGACCACCACGACGCTGACGAGCGACGTGACGCCCAGGACCTGCTTGCCTTTGATGCCTAAGCGCATGGGTCATGGCTGACGGCTAAGGGCCAATGGCAGACTGGCCGTGGGCGAATGGGTGCACCATCGGCCACATGCCACCAGCCATCAACCATTAGTCATGACAGCTACTCCTGTTTCTTGGGCCTGAGTCTCAGCTTGTTCAGCTTGTTGTGCAGCGTCTTCAGGCTGATGCCGAGAATCTCGGCGGCGCGAGTCTTGTTGTCCCGCGTGTGCGCGAGCGTCATCATGATCAAGCGTCGCTCCGCCTCTTCGACCGTGATGCCAGCGGCCAGCGCCATCGGCGCTGGCCGCGACGGCTGAGGCGCCTCCTCGCCGAGCGCGGGCGGCAGATGCTTCGGCTCGATGAACGGGCCGTTCGACAGAATCGTGGCGCGCTCGATCACGTTGCGCAACTCACGCACGTTGCCGGGCCACGCGTATTGTTCGATCGCACGCATCGCACCCTGATCGACGCCCGCGATCGACTTCTGATTGCGCGCGTTGAACTCGTTGATGAACGACTGAATCAGCAGCGGAAGATCGTCCTTCCGCTCCCGAAGCGGCGGAAGCCGCAGCGAAAACACGTTCAAACGATAATACAGATCCTCGCGAAGCTTCGCCTCCTTCACCGCTTCGACGGGATCTTTGTTGGTGGCGGCGAGGATTCGCACGTCGACGCTCTGCTCGGTCCGCCCGCCAAGCCGCCGGAACTTCTGCTCCTGGAGGACGCGCAGAAGTTTCACCTGCGTGGCCGGCGTCATCTCGCCGATCTCGTCGAGAAACAGGGTGCCGCGATCCGCCAGCTCGAAGCAGCCCTGACGCCTGTCGGCCGCGCCGGTAAACGCCCCCTTTTCGTGACCGAAGATCTCGCTCTCGAGCAGCGTTTCTGGGATCGCCGCGCAATTAATCGCGATGAACTGGAAAGCGGCCCGCGCGCTGAGCTGATGAATCGTTTGCGCGACCAGTTCCTTGCCGGTTCCCGATTCGCCGGTGATCAGCACCGACGCGCTGGTCGGCGCCGCCTGTTCGATCACGTGATAGATCTTCCGCATCTCGGGACTGTTGCCGATGATGGAGCCGAAGGTGCCATGCTCGCGCAGTTGACGCCGCAGCGCTTTCACCTCGCGCAGCGTGTCGAGCCGCTCGACGATCTTGTCGAGAAGAATCTTCAGGCGCTGGATGTCGACGGGTTTGGTCAGGTAGTCGTAAGCGCCTTCTTTCATCGCCTCGACCGCGGTCTCCACCGTACCCTGTGCCGTGAGCAGCAGCGTCGTGGCGTCGGCGCCCTGTTGCTGCAACGCGCGCAGCAGGGCCAGACCGTCCATCCGCGGCATCACCAGATCTGTAATCACGATGGCGGGCCGGAAAGCGGTGACCTTCGCGAGGGCATCCTCGCCATCCTTGGCCGACTCGGCGACAAATCCCCAGCTCTTCACGAGCTGTTCGAGGCCGACGCGCGCAGCGGCATCGTCTTCAACGATCAAAACGCGCTCGGCTGCGTGAGGAGTTTCAGTGGCGACGGTCGCAGTCGCGACGCCAGCCGGCAGTGTCGTCGAAGATGCCTCAGCCATGTCGTTTTTACATTCTGTCCGCCTAACGGCGCCTCGGCAAGCTCAGCTTTGCTCGTCGCTGCACTGTCTCAACGGGTGGCGAACTCTTTGCACCAACATACGACTGGCGCGAAAAGGAGGACCCGTTTCTCCATCACGCGCGCCATTCGCGGGAGATCACGATGCGCTTGATCACGATTGCGATTGGAACGTTGACGATCGGCTTGGGTAGCGGCGTATGCAACCGTTATGACATCCACGCGGCGGTTCCGGAGCGCGCGGAGGCCACCGCTTCCGGGCTCAACGAGGCGGTACGACGTGAGGCGACGATTCCATCCGGCACGGTCCTGTCGATCGCGCTCGAAAACAGCGTCGGATCGGACATCAGCCGCGTCGAGCAACCGGTCCACGGCCATCTGACGCGGGCGATTCTCGTTCGCGGCGAAACGGTACTTGCCGCCGGCTCGCGTGTCAGCGGCGTGGTGATCGATGCGACGCGATCGGGCAAGGTGAAGGGGCGGGCGCACGTGGCGGTTCGATTCGACAGCGTTACACCCCGCGGTGAAAACGATCGATACAGGATGCGCACGACATCCGTCGGCCGGATGGCGCCCGCAACCAAGCGGAAGGATGCGCTCGAGATCGCCGCGCCCGCCGCGGGCGGCGCGATCATCGGCGGACTTGTCGGTGGCGGGAAGGGTGCAGCAATCGGCGCCGCAGCCGGCGGAGGCGCGGGAACGGCGGTCGTGCTCTCCACCCGAGGCAAGGAAGTGCGCATGCCGAAGGGCAGCGTGTTGAGGCTGCGGCTGACGGAACCACTGACGGTCAGGGTCCAGAGTTGAGGGTCCGGGGTTTCGCCGGACCAGCATTCGATGCGATACGCTAGCGCGCGGTGGAGCGCGCCCATCCCGCTCATCGCATCGTCGCACTTCTCGAAGTGCTGCTCTGCTCCGACTACCCCACACAGCTCGTCATCGGCGCAACATTCACAGCACTGGGCTTCAAGTCCTACGCGTCACCGGGACACTTGAGCGTCGCCTACGTCGTCGGCGTGTCGCTCGCCGACGCCGCGGCGCTCGTCACCCTCGTGATCCTGTTCCTCGTCGCGCACGGGGAACGCCCGCGCGACGTGCTGTTCGGCCGGCGCCGGGGACTCCGCGAATTCCTCATTGGCGTGCCGATGGTGATCGCCGCGCTCGGCATCGGCTTCGTCGTGTTGGCGACCATCCAGTATGTCGCGCCATCACTGCACACGGTCGAACAGAACCCATTGCAGGAACTCCTGCGATCGCCTCGAGATCGCTGGCTCTTCGCGCTCGTCGTCGTCGTGGCCGGCGGCGTCCGCGAGGAGATTCAGCGGGCGTTTCTGCTTCACCGTTTCGACGTGTGGCTTGGCGGCGGCACGACGGGCGTTATCGTCACCAGCGCCGCGTTCGGCGCGGGCCACCTGCTGCAGGGCCTCGACGCCGCGGTCACGACGGGAGTGCTCGGGGCCTACTGGGGTGCAATCTACCTGTTACGGCGTTCGTGCATCGCGCCCATGGTCAGCCACTCGGGATTCGATCTGGTTCAGATTCTTCAGTTCGTCGTCGTCAAACGATAACGCGGTTCGAGGTTCGAAGGTGCGCGGGTTCTCGAGCCTCGAACCTGCGAAGTCGCGTACCTGCGTTTATCTCGTCAGGTACAAGTCAATGACGTCGCCGCGACGACGGAGCCCGGCCATCCACTCGTCGATCGACTGCTGACGCCGATCGCCGGCCGACGTGAAGCGCTGATTCAGATACGCCTCGACGCGCAGATCCTGTCTTACCGTTTCGCGGAGATGTTTTTCGTCGATTCCCGATCGCTGGAGCGTGGCTTCGAAGGCCTCCACCGACGGAAACCGCGCGCGGACGCGTGCGACTTCGCGGTCGACGGCCTCGGCGCCGGGTTCGGGCGGCGCATAACGATCCACCTCGGCGAGGATCAGCTCGCGGTCGATCAGCTTCGTGAGAATCGCGCGGATTGGATCGGCAGCGTCGTCGGCGGTTTGCAGACCCAGGTCGCGCGCGGCGGTCACGTCGGTCAACGTGATCAGCTGCCCGGCGACAACCGCCAGCACGCGGTCGATTGTATCTGCGCGGAGCGAACTGGCCATCAACGCAAACACAACGAAGCCGGCCAGCCGCCATCCGCATGAACGGACCCGCATTCCGCATTCGGCATGCCGCATTAGAACGCCTGTCCGAAACTGACGAACCATGCCGTCAGCCCCTCGCCGGGCTGCCGATGCACCTTGAATCCCAGGTCGAATCTGATCGGCCCGAACGGCGACTTGTAGCGCACGCCCGCACCCAGCGCACTGCGCAACTCGCCGAGATCGATGTCCGAGACGCGCGCAAATACCTGGCCGGTATCGAAGAATCCGACAACCTGCGAGCCACCGCGAAGCGCCGTGCGCAGTTCGGCGTTGAAGATGACGAGACCGTTGCCGCCGATTGGGAATCCTTCGCTGTCGAGCGTATCCCCTGGCTGGAACGGCACATGGTGAATGCCGAGGCGATCCTGCGCAAACCCGCGAACGGTCGTGTCGCCGCCGGCAAAGAAGCGTTCGCTGGGCGGCAACTGGGGAAGATCGGAGGTGCCTGTGGCGAGCCCGAGCCGGGCGTTGCCGGCCAGAACGAGGCGTGTCGCGCTGGGCACTGTGCGAAACGCCTGCGCTGTCACGAAGGACTTCAGGAACCCGGCCTCTGACCCGATGGCTTTCGCCGCAATCTGCCCGTTGCCACTCACGTACGTGCCCGACGCCGGATCCACCTGATCGTTGCGCGTATCACGAATCACGGACCCGGAGAACGACGACAGCAAATACTGCGTGAACGTTCGATCGATGATCGGCAGCTCGCCTGGCGCGACCCGCACGTCGAACACGCGGGTGTTCTGGATCTGGTAATTACCGGTCGCGCTGAGGGTTCGCGTCAGCCGCCGGGCGATGACCGCGCTCGCGCTGCGCCGCTTGAAGTTGAAACTCGATCGCACCTGCTGTTCGATCGTCACATTGACGAACGCGTCGGCCGCCGTGTCGAAGAGACGCGGCTCCCGAAAGGTGCCGACCACGCGGTACTCCGTCACGCCGGCAGCGGTCGAATGGCGGGAATGCAGGCTGAGGCTCGTGAACAGGTTGATGGACCTGTTCCTCCCGAACAGGTTCCGCCGTCCGATTTCGAAGAACGCGCGCGGTGCCAAATCGAGCTCGTCAGTCGCCGTGCCGTTCTCATCGGGCTGAGGGATCAGCCGGCCCTCCACCCCGCCGCCGACACCGATGGTCGTAGGCGGCGCTTCTTCGAGCGTTACCAGCAGATCGCGCGTCGTCTCGTCACCGTGGCGCAGTTCGGTAATGCGCGCGCGGCGGAAAATCCCCATATTGGTCAGGCGCCGTTGACTTTCGTTGATCGCAGCCAGGCTGAATGGACTGCCCGGCTTGACCTGCAGCTCGCGCTCGATCGTTTCGGTGGCCGTGCGCACGTTGCCTACGATCAGCACATGGTCGACGAAGACGCGAGGGCCTTCACGGATCGAGAACTGGATATCCACCCCAGCGCCGTCCTCGCTGAAGCGCGTCGAGACATCGACCGTCGCGCTCTCGTACCCCAGGTTCTGATAGACGAGCTGGAGTGCGTCCCGATCGACCGCGAGTTGTCCAGGCACGAACGGCACGCCAGGCTGCAGTCCCAGCTTGCCGATCAACGTCGACTGTTCCACGGCTGCGTTGCCGGTGAACGTCACGGCGCCGACCATCGACCGGATGCCTTCGTCCACGACGATACGAACCAGCACCGGCACCTGCGCAGGCGGTTGCGTCGCCGTGATGACTTCCACGCCGCTCCGCGCCCGCGCCGATGCAAAACCGCGGCGGCGATACACCTCCTCGATGGTGGCCACGTCTGTGTCCAGGCGTGCCGATGAGAATGGCTGTCCGTCGCGCAGCCTCAGCGCTGTGGCGAATTCGGACAGCGGAAACGACGCGTTCCCCGAAATCTCGTATCGGACCACGCGCGACTGCTGCCCGCGTGCGATGGTAAAGGTTACGACCAACTCGTCGTTGATTTCGACCCGTGTATGCGGCGCCGTCGCGTTGCGGTAGCCCTGCTCGCGAAAGAATTCCTCGATCCGGTTCGTGGAGTCCTCGAGCAGGTCCTCGTCGGCCGAGCCCTCTCGGCGCACGGGCACGAGCTCCTCGCGCTTGTCCGGCGGCAACGGATCTCCGGCAAAGACGAGGCGCACGCGCGGGCCTGGCGTGATCGTCAACGTCACGTCGGCCAGCCGATCGCCATCGGAGAAGCGAACCGATCGCGCGATCTTCGCTTCGTAGTATCCGGCGGCCCGCCGCTCTTCCACGTATTGGTCGATTCGGGTGTTGAGCGCTTCTCGTTGATACGCGGCGCCGGCACGCAATCCAAGCTTCCGAATCAACTCTGATTGTGGCATCGCCGCCGGCCCGACGATCTGCACCGAACCGATGAGGGTGCGTGGGCCGGGGTCCACCGTGAACGCCAGTGTCGCGCGTTCGGGATCGTGCTCGATCTCAGCACGTGGCGTGACCGTGGCGTGCAGGTACCCGCGCTCGGCCAGCGCTTCCGCCACGATCCGCGTCATGTCGGCCGCTCGATTGAGCGGCGGCGTTGCACCGTACCGATCCACGATCGCCTGGCGGAGTTCGCCGACGTCCACGCCGGCAAGTTCCCGGGTTCCGACGATCCGGACCTTCGTGACCGGATGGACGGGCGACAGCTCGTACCGCAGCGCGACGCGTCCGGCCTCAAGGGTTGCGTCGACGCGCACGTCCTCGAATCGAGCCAAGCTGAACAGGTGGGTCACCGTTTCGCGCACCTGCATCATCGACAACGGCTGACCGACCAACGTCTCGACGACGCGGGTCAAGACCGGATCGACCGTGTCGCGCCCTTCGATGACCAGCCGCACCGATCCGATCGGTTTTCCCAGGTAATCGTCGACGGCCGCAAACGACGGCGCCGCGTGGCACGAAATCATCACCGCGAGGCCGACGCACGCCGTCCGGACAACGCCGAACCTCGGGACTCGAGACGAACGTCGAACCCCGAACCTCGAACGTCGAACCTCGCCCATTAGAAAACGTGCCTGACTCTGAATTCGAGCGCGTAGGTCTGCGAGTCCTCGTTTCTCGACAGGATCCACGAGAGCCGATCGCTCTCCTCGTATTCGAGGAACACGATCTGATCGTTGATGGTCGTGCCAAGACTGCGCGAAAAGGTCAGATATACCCGGTCGGAGATGCGCTTGCCGATGGTCAGTCGCGCCGTTGGATTGAACCGCGCCGTCTGCTGGTTGTACGGATCGACGAGCGATGGGGTGAGCTGGAAGGTGTCGACGCCGAAGGTCTGCTCCACGACCTTGCCGACCTCGGACGAGATCGGGCTCGTCAGCGCCTGGGTGGCGCGCGACGTCAGGATGTCGGTCTGCGTCTGATTCGGATTCTGGATGGCCCGCACCTCCGGTGCCACGAACTCCGAACCGGTGCCCGTCCGTCGCACGTCGCTGAAGAGGAGCGCGAGCACATCAGACGTCGGCAAGGGCGGATCGGAGCTGAGCGTTGGCCTGAGCTGCTCGGTCGTGCCCGCAAAACCGACGACCACGCGATAGGTCTGGCCCGGCACGCGTACGTTGGTTTCGGCTTCGACGTCGAAGAAGGGCTCGATCCTCGCGGGATTCGTGAACTCGATCGACCCTCGCGTCACCCGATACCGTCGCCCTTCGAAGGTTACTTCGCCACGCTCGATGTCGGCGTGACCCGCCAGCACAGGATGATCGTAGGTGCCGCGTAGGTTCAAGTCGGCGTTGGCGACGAGTCGAGCCAGGTTGTTCTCGACTCTCAGCGTCGACGGCACCAGGATCTGGACGTCGAACCGCAGTGGAACAGCCGCGGGCGGCTCGCCCGGCGTCACCACGATTGACGATGAGGATCCGCGACGGGTGGCGAGATCGAAAATGCTGCCGGGCGCATCAACGCGCCGATTCCAAATGGCACTCTTGACTGTGACCGTTCCGCCCAGCGTCGGCGTCTTGAGGGAGCCCCGAATCGCAAGGTCCATGTCGACGATCGAGCGGATCCCTTCGGGATACCGCAGGTGCATTTCTTCGCCCCGGGCCGTGACGTCGAGATCGCTCGGCACGTATCCCTGGAATCCGATCCGGCCTCCAAGCTGCACGCGTCCGCCCCCCAGCGTCGCCGAGACGTCGTCGAGGCGGATTCCCCCTGAATCGAACTGCAGCGTGCCGTTGATGGCGTCGAGCGAGTTGGGCAGCGAGAAATGACGGATGCGGCCGTCGGTGATGGTGGCATTGCCCGAGAACTGCGGTTGATTCAGCGGCCCATTGATCTCGGCCGCCAGTTCGGCGCGGCCGGTGCCACGTACGTCGCGGAAGAAGCCCTGAAGCACCGCGAGGTTCGCATCGCCGGCGGCTTTCAGCGCGATCCGTTCCTGGCGGAGGTCGGCGGATCCGGACACCCGGAGACGTGTGTCGCGGCCTCCGGTGTTGCTGTCCACGAGCTCGAGCCCTTCGATCCTGACCTGCTGTTCGTCGAGCGCCAGCCGGACCGGCGCTGCATTCTTGACGGCATAGTCGAGCAACCGCATGTCTACCGCATCGACGACGGCCTCGGCGCGCAGGTGCGAAACGTCGGCGAGCGGGCCGCTGACGCGAATGGAGCCGGTCGCCACTGCCGTCGTGAACGGCGACAACCGAGGCACGAACAGGCGCACGTACGGATCGAGCGAGCTGTCGTGGAAGCGGAATGTGAGCTCGGCGTCGGATCTCGGCGTCAGCGCGATGCGACCGGTTCCGGTCAGGGCCATGCGCGGAGACGCCGCGTTGATCTCCCCGCTCAAATCCTGGCCGCGCAGAGCGAGCGTGCCCGTAACCTCGCCCACGCCCTCCTCCGCGACGAACAGATCGTTGACGCGAAACCGAACATCGTAGCGGGGGGTGCTGAACGAGCCGCTTCCGCCGGCGGTGAACTCAGCCAGGCCGGACAGCGACGCCTGCGGGAACTGCAGGACCTTGATCTGGTCCACGGGAATCCGTACGCCGTTGGCATCGAACGAGTATGTGCCGTCCCAGCTGACGAAGGCAGCGCCGGTCACCGCACCGGTGCCCTTCACGATTTGGACATTGTCGAAACGTGCGCCGGCGCCGTCGAAGCGCACCGTGCTCGTCGCCTTCTGAAACGGTTCTCCATAGGCGACTCCCTCCTCGATCGTCAGCGCGCCGTAGCCGACCGGGCGCGTGTATTGGCCGGTCAGATGGAAGTCGCCTGTGAGGAAGCCCGACACGCGATAGTCGTCGATGCCAAACGCATGGCGCAGGCTGTCGACGTCACGACGAACCACGCGGAAGCGCGCGTCGATTTCCTCGCCGCCATCGTCGCGCGGAAAGCCCGCCGAAAAGCGCCCGTCAGCGACAATCTCGGACCCGTTCAAGCGAACGCGGCCATCCGCGACGTCGATGTACTTGTTTTCGTACGCGATGCGACCTTCGCCGCGCCCCCACAACGTGTCGAACGCGCGCAGATCTTCGCCGGTGATCCGGCCCTCGACCCGTGGACTTCGGAACGAACCGAGCATGATGCCGTCGAACTCGCCGCGTCCACCAAACGCCACCGGCCTGGTGGCCGCCCCGACGTCCGTGATGATCCCCGCGAGCAACTGGTCGCTCTCCTGCCAATCGCTGCTGATGACATGGAAGGGGAGACGCGAGCGATCGCCCCAGGCCGTCGAGCCCTCGAACGTCACGAGCGTCCGCTCGGTCGCGAATCGGCCGTTCTCGAGTGTCACATCGTCAGGACCGTAGCGGTACGTCACGGCGCCGGCAATCGGCACATGTCCGGTCAAGGGGACGGGCAATGATGTCGGCGGCTGTTCGACACGCTCGTGAAACACCGCTGGATCCATCGGCTCGATGCCTGCCGGAGGAGTGATCCACACCCGACCTTCGCCCCGATGCTCAGCGAAGCGGCCTGACGGCCATTCGAGCAGGTTCTGCATCGACCCAGTTCCAGCGAACCTGACGCCGGGCAGCGCCTGGAAGTCGGTGAACCGCACCAGATCCACGTCCTGCAGCGCCGTCTCGAAACGGTGGGTCGGGCGAACGGTAGCGCCCAGCGGCTTGATCGAATACGTGAACCTGGCGTCGCCCCCGTAGAACCTGGCGCCGGCGTCCCATACGTCGAACGTATGACGTGTCCAGCGGAGCGATCCGTGAAGCGATGGAAACCGGTACGCGTTCACGCCCGCCAGGTCGCTCGCAAACGTTCCCGTGAGATCCGGTCCCTCCTTGGACAAATGAAACGTGCCGGTGAACGCGCCGTCTCCAGAAACATCCCAGCGCTCGCCTTTGAAGAAGATCTGCCGCATGCGCGGAAAGTTGACCTGCGACGCGACCTGATATGTCATGTCGGGCCAGTGACCCAGGTCGACGTCGCCGCGCGCCAGCGTCCTGGCGCCATCCGAATCGAGATCGATGCGACCCAGACGGACATGCGAGCCGTCGATGACGAATTGCGCCTTCATGTTGGCCCACATCGGCTCGTAATGCTGGATGCTCACGCTGCCGCCGGTGAAGCTCGCCGTGCCGTGATAGGTGGGCAGATTTCCAATCGTGAGGTCGAGGTTCGGACAGACAACGCCCCACGGCGCCTCGCGATCTTGGTACACGAACTCGCCGCGCGACGCTCGCATCCAGAGAAGCGTCACCGTGACGCGCCTGGGACCGCTCGACGAGTTGGGTCGGACGATGCGCGGAAAATTGTGGCCGCCGTTCCAGCGTTCGACCAGCATGCGCCAGTCGCTCATTTCGACAGCGGTGATCCGGATGTCGGGTTTGCGGCGAAATGCAGGAATCCAGTCGAGCGATACGGCGATTCGTTTTGCCGTGAAGAAAGGCCTGGCGTCCCTGCCGACGCCGTCAATTCGCACATCGTCTAGGAGCACCTTGCCGGTGAGCAGGTGGATACTCAACGAACCGATGTGAATCGGACGATCGATGTACTGGGATGCGGCTCGTTCGGCGTACTGGCGCGCATGTGGCCCGAGATCGACGGTGAACGACACCACGATTGCCGCGGCCAGCAGCGCAAAGGCCATGGCCAGAACGGCACCGACGTAACGGACACTCCTGCGATTCTTGAAACGCTGAAAGACTTTCACTGAATGACGACGAGCAGCGCGCCGGCGTCGACCGACAGGCCCTCACGGGCGTGCACTTCGGTAACCGTGCCGGCACGGCTGGCGCGCAGCTCGTTCTCCATCTTCATCGCTTCGACCACGACGAGCTCCTGGCGTGGCGTCACGACGTCACCGGGCTTGACCAGCAGCCGGATCACTTTGCCGGGCATCGGCGCCGTGACGCGCTGCGGCCCGCCGCCCGTACCCGCCGAATCGGTTGCGCGCCCCCACCGCCGCCGGCCGTTGACGGTCACGAGCAACGGCATCGGGCCGACGTAAACCGCCAGCTCGCCGCTCGATCGGCCGTCGATCGTCGTGACCTCGAAGCTCGCGCCTTTTCGGCCGGGGTTGTCCACGATGAGCGACAGCGAATGCGCTCCACTCTGGGTAGCATCCACCTGCCACGGCCGGCCGTCGACGGCGACTGCAAAACCGCGGCCTGCGCGCTGCACCTCGATCACGCGTGTCCGGCCGCCTACCTCAATCTCGTATCTCAATCAGCGCAACCCCTCGAGCCGCGCGTCGGTGCGCCAGCGGCGTCTGTCACTGGGTGTCTCCACCGACACGCCTGACGCCAGCGTCGTTCGGAGGGCGGCGGCAATCGCCGCGATGTCCTCCACGTCCGGTCCGGGCTCGACAAACGGCCGGCCATTCCGTTTACGCAGCAATTCGTCGAGGTACGTTGTGTGGATCTCGCCGTCGACGAACGCGCGATCGCTCAGCAGCCACGCAAAGAACGGTACGGTCGTGCTGACGCCCGCAATCCGATATTCGGCCAGCGCGCGGCGCATCCGAGCGATCGCGGCTGGTCTGTCCTCCGCCCACGCGATGAGCTTGGACACCATCGGATCGTAAAAAATCGGGACGTCGGAGCCGGCCACGGCGCCGCTGTCATCGCGAATGCCTGGACCGGCCGGCGCCCGCAACTCGACGATACGACCGGCCGAGGGCAGGAAATTGTTGTCTGGATCCTCGGCGTAAATGCGACATTCGATGGCGTGCCCCGCGGGCGTGACCATCAGCTGCGGATCGAGCTCCAGACGTTCGCCGCGCGCGATCCGGATCTGCCAGCGCACCAGGTCGACGCCCGTCACCATTTCGGTAATGGGATGCTCGACCTGCAGCCGCGTGTTCGCCTCGAGAAAATAGAACTGCCCGCCTTCATCGAGCAGGAACTCGATCGTGCCGGCGTTGGTGTACCCCACCGATTTCGCGATCGCCGCCGCAGCTGTGGTCATTCGGGCCCTGAGGTCCGGCGACACCGCGATCGACGGACTCTCTTCGAGCACCTTTTGATGACGTCGCTGGATCGAGCACTCGCGCTCCACGAACGAAACAACGGTGCCATGCGCGTCGCCGAGCAGCTGCACCTCCACATGGCGCGGGCGCCTGAGCGCGCGCTCGAAGTAGACGGCTCCGTCGCCGAACGCGGTCTGTGCTTCGGATCGTGCTGAGCGGATGGCATCAACGAGATCGGTCGGATCGGCGACGGTGCGCATGCCCTTTCCGCCGCCGCCCGCGACGGCCTTCACGAGCACCGGAAACCCGACCGACTCCGCGGCGGCGATGAGTGCCGCGTCCGACAACCCCGCCGCGAGCGGCGTGGCGGTGCCAGGCACGACGGGCACACCGGCCCGCGCCGCCGCCTGACGCGCGGCGGTCTTGCTGCCCATGGTGGCAATCGCGCTCGGGGACGGACCAATGAAGATGAGCCCGGCATCCTGAACGGCGCGCGCAAAGATCTCGTTTTCCGCGAGAAACCCATATCCCGGATGCACCGCATCGGCGCCGGATTGCCTGGCAGCGTCGAGCAGCCGCTCGACGTTCAGGTAGCTCTCCCGCGGTGTGCTCGGTCCGATCGCGTAGGCCGCATCAGCGTAACGAACGTGCAGCGCCGTCCGATCGCACTCGGAATAGACCGCAATCGGCGACAGCGCCATCTCGCGGCACGCACGAATAATCCGGACGGCGATTTCGCCGCGGTTGGCGATCAGGATTTTTTGCACGGAGACCTCGCCACCACAGAGACGCGACAGACGCGGAGGGCCAACCGATCGGGCCTCCTGCCCTCGGTGTCCTCGGTGGTGGAGAGCTTATTGTATCGTCAGCGCAACGGCGGCACGCCCGGCGGCGGCCGGCGGTGATGCGTGGCCTGCTCGTAAGCATAGGCGAGGCGGAGCAGCGTAGCCTCGCTCCAGGGCCGCCCGAAGAACTGCAGGCCGGCCGGCAGAGTATCGCCCCGCGTGTAGCCCATCGGTACGGTCAGCGCGGGAAATCCCGTGCTGGGCGCAAAGAGTTGGTTGTTATCGCCGCCCGGCGTGTTGAGGTCGCCGATGAGCCGTGGAGGATTGCTCCAGGTTGGATAGATGAGCGCGTCGAGCTCGTGCGCATCCATCAGCTTGAGGATCCCGGCGCGCAGCTTTTCCCTGAATTCGTCACGGCTCCTGCAACCGGGTGACTGCCCTGGCACATCGTCGGACGCCTCCGCGCTTTCGAGACGCTGCTGGATCGAGGGATGGAACCGGCGCGACTTGACGATCTCGTCGAGCGAATGCATCGGCGTCTTGTCGGCCAGCCCGCGAAGGTAGTTGTTCAGGTCGTACTTGAACTGGTTGCATCCGCCGCCCTGGCCGCGTCGCATCGCGTCCAATTCGTCGACAGCGACCGGATCGATGACGTCCGCGCCCAAATTTCTCAGCTCGCCGATTGCGCCGCGAAAAACTTGATCGACGTCGCGATCGAGGCTCGGCGTGTCGTACGCCTGATGCAGCACGCCGAGGCGCGCGCCTTTGAGACCGTCCTGCCGCAGCGCTGCCGCGTAGTTCGGATCGACATGCCCCCGGCCCGCCTCGGTGCTGGCATCATCGGGATCCGAGCCGGCGATCACCTGCAGCACCGCCGCCGTGTCGGCCACCGTCCGCGTCACCGCGCCGGCGATATCGGCGGCGAGGCTGAGCGGCACCACGCCGGCGCGACTGACCAGACCCATCGTGGAGCGGAGCCCGACCAGCGCCTGGTGCGCGGCGGGACCGCGGATGGAATCGCCCGTATCGCTCGCGAGCGCGATGGCACCGAAGTTCGCGGCCGCTGCCGCCGCCGATCCGCCGCTCGAACCGGCGGTGACGCGTCTCGTATCGTACGGATTACGGGTGTAGCCGGGAAGGATCGAGTTGACCGTTTCGACCGGGCTGAACGCGAACTCCGCCATGTTCGACTTCGCGATCATGACGGCGCCCGCCTGGCGGAGGCGCTTCACGACGAAGGCATCCTTTCCCGTCATCATCCCTTTCAGCGAGAGCGATCCCGCGGTCGTCGGCATGTCGATCGTTTCGTAATTGTCTTTGACGATGACGGGCACGCAGTGCAACGGCCCGACGGGGCCCGATTGAGCGTACCGTCGATCCAGATCGTCAGCGATCTTGCGGACGTCCGGGTTGACGAGCACGATCGTATTCAGCGAGGGACCTTCCTTGTCGTAGGCCTCGATGCGGGCAATGTACCGGTCGACCAGCGCGCGGCAGGTAAGCGCGCGATCGCGGAACGCGGACTGGATCTGGGCGATTGTCGTTTCTTCGACACGAAACGAGGAGGGCTGCTGGGCCGACAACGTCGCGGCCGCGCACGCCACGCCGACGAGGATGAATCGATGACGCACGTGCATAGTGTAGCGGGAGCCGGGGCGGAACGGGCGGGGTCGGGAGATGGCAGGAGGACAGTCACCCTGCCCTCCTGTTTTTCCCGCCAGTCGCTGTTAGAAGTCGTACCTCACGTTGAACTGCGCCGTACGCGAGGGACCGCCGTTGCGGATCGAGCGGACGATAAGGAAGGTTGCGGCGTCTCGACGATCAGCGCTGGTTACGCCTGCCGTCGTGTTGACCGGGTTGTTGTAGTTCGCGCGGTTCGTGATGTTGAAGACATCGACATACGCCATGATCCGCTTGTTGCCGTTTCCCGGCAGCCTGAACCGGTACGCGCCGCGGACGCTGAGCAGCGAGAAATCCGGGCCGCGCGCCCCGTTGAAGCCGCCCTTGTTTTCCACCGTGATCGCGTTGGGGTTCGACGCCGCTCCGCTGTAGGTGCCGGCCGGCAGCGGCTCCTCGAAGATCCCGTTCAGATTCGGGTCGGTCGTGCTGTCGGTCAGCGTGAACGGCGTTCCGCTGTTGTACTGCCAGACACCGCTCAGGTTGAGACCTCCGGTATGCGGCACCTGAACGGATCCGCTGAGGGATAGTATGTGCGGGCGGTCCTGGTCGCCGAGCGTTTCACGCGCATCCATGTGCAGGTCGGTGATTTTCGTCACGGGATCGACGGTTGCCCAGTTGATCTGATCGGTGGCTCCTGGCGCACCGACCGTGCCCCGGCCGCGAGAGTACGTATACGACAGCCGGAACTGGTAATTGTTGCTGTACCGCTTCTGCACGCTGGTCTGCAGCGCGTTGTACCCGAACGTGCCGGCGTTCACGAGCTCGAGCACGGCCGCGTTGAACACGGAGGTCGGGTAGATGCGCGCGACCGCGGAGGTACGCGCGGGCGTCGCCCGGATCCCCGGATTCAGATCCTGCAGCATGTAGAGATCGCGATGGCTCGCATGCACGTAGTCGGCGCTCACGGCGATGCTGCCGGGCAGCTGCTTTTCGAAGCCGATACTCGCCTGGTGAGAGTATGGCAGATGCCGATCGGGGTCATCGAATCGCACCGTGCCGGTGTTCTTCGTCGTCGAGCCCGGCGGATACGACTGATTCAGCAGCGTCCGATTGACAATCGGACCGTTGACGAGCAACGGCTCGGTGGGCAGGCGGCCCTGCGACGGTCCCGGATCGATGTTGTTCGTCGGGAACTGCACCGTGAACGAGTTCGACGTCACGCCCGACGACACGATCGGTGTGAAGTTGGAATACGCCGTCTTCTGGAAGTAGAGGCCGTAGCCGCCGCGGATGACGGCGCTCCCGCGATCGTCGAGCGTCCACGTGCCACCGACCCGAGGGGAAAAATTGTTCTTGTCCACCGGCGACTCCTGGCCCGGTTCGAACAGGATATTGCCGGTGTTGTCCATCTTCACGATCTCGACGTCGTACCGCAGCCCGAGACTGGCTGTGATGCGGTTGTTCACCTTCCATTTGTCCTGCGCGAAGATGCCGACTTCCTCCCCTTTCACATAGTAGTCGGAGACGCCGGGCACGCGGATCGACATCCGATCGGGATAGGTGCGCGGGTCGGCGGCGTTGAAGTCGCGGTCGCTCGCCGAGAACGTGAACGTTCCATTCTGGTTCCCGGCATCGAAGACGTGGAGCGGCAGGTAGTACCAGCTCGCGCCGAACTTGAAGTCGTGTTCACCCTTCTTGTTCGGCATGAACCAGGCAAAGGTTTCATCGAGCTGGTAGGCCGGATCCATGCGCCGGTTCGCGCGCGTTGCGATCCCGTCCTCGAACGTCTGATGGACCAGGAGCGGATTCAGGGCAGCCTGGTTGCCGGTGTCGAAGTACCCCGGGTTGCCGAAGAACACGTCCTCGTGCGTGTACGACAGCTTGAGGTTGTTGACGCGGGTGTTGGCGAGCACCGAGTTCAACGTGCCGACGACCGTCCAGTCGGTGTCCTGTTCCTCCTCGGCGCGCTGGAGCGTGTAGTTCGTCTGGACGAGCTGATTGGTCTGCGGCGACGTCTCGCGCAGCCAGCGCACGGCCCAGGTGTTGTTGGCATTGATTTGATGATCGACCCGAGCCATCCAGTTCCACACGTTGTCGTGGGTGAACGCCGTGGTGCTCAGGTCGGGCCGCGCGACGATGTTCATCGTCCGCGCGCGATTCTGATCGATGCGCTCGAGATTGACGAAGAAGTGCAGCTTGTTCTTGATGATCGGTCCACCGATGTTCCCGCCCCACTGCTTCTGATCCGCTTCGGGCTTGGTCAGGTTCTGCTGTTTCGCGAAGTAGTCCAGGGACGTCATCGACTGGTTCTGCTCGAAGAAGAACGCCGTGCCATGCAGGGTGTTGGTCCCCTGCTTGGAGACGGCATTCACCACGCCGCCCGACGTCGACCCGAATTCCGCGTCGAAGTTGCTGGTGAGCAGCTGAAATTCCTGCACCGCTTCCACCGGCGTCCGCGCCTGCGCACCGCCGTTGCCGTTGTTGAAGTTGTCGTTGTTCCCGGCGCCGTCCAGCATGTAGTTCGCGTTCTGCGTCGCCTGCCCGTTCACGCGAATCGAGTCGGCGCCGAAGGAATCCACCGAGATGGTCGACGTAATCCCGGGCAGCAGGCTCAAGTACGACGTAAAGTTCCGGTTCAGCGACGGCACGTCCTGCAGTTCCTGCGTCGGCACGCTCCCACCCAGCTGCTTGGTCGTCGTATCGACGATGGGTGATTCGGCCGTCACGGTCACTTCCTGTTCGATCCCGCCGACCTGCAGCTGCACGTCGATCGATTGGGTCTTGCCCACCTCGACGCGGACGCCGCCGCGCTGGTATTTCTTGAACCCGGACAGCTGCGCGCTGAGCTCGTAGCTGCCGGGCGTCAGGGCGCTCATGAAGAACGAGCCGTCCGCCCCGCTGACGACTTCGCGGAACTGGCCGCTGGCCTCGTTCTTTGCCACCACCGTGACACCGGGCAATACGGCGTTTTGCACGTCCAGGACACGGCCACGCAATTCGCCCGTGCCCTGCTGCGCTTGCGCTGGGCCGCCGACGAGCAGCCACATCCCGATGGCCATCGCCGATACCGACGCCAATCGATGCATGAAGAACCTCCGTCTGTGGGGTTACCGATGACGAGTCACACGAGAGCAGGGGTAGTAAGAGGCGGCCAGGAGGCTGTGCCGCCTCTATCGACAGATGCAATGGGAGCCAATCACAGACATTCCGTGACGTTTAACTGCGTAGGATTCACCCTCGCTTGACTGGAAGTCAACAGACTTTTTACGCATTTACTACGAAGTGCTCAGCGATTTTTTAGAAAGATCCAACGCGATGGACACGAGCTGTCCGCGATGGGCTTCGACGAAGGGCGCCGGGGTTACAGGAGGCAGGACGGGCAGGAAGGCCGACCGTCCTGCCCGTTTCGTTACCTACGACTTACTTTCTAGAAGAGGAACTTCGCCGCGAACTGGATCTGCCGCGCCGACCCGGAGTCGCCAGTCGGGAAGCGGGTATTCGAGATCACGCCGAACGAGGTGCTGCCCACGCTAGCGGTTCGACCCGGCTGACCGAAGTTCGCCTGGTTGAACAGGTTGAAGACCTCGACTCGCAGCTGCGCGCGCGCACTGCCGGCCACGGAAATATTCTTGATGAAGGACAGATCCGTGTTGCCGAACCCCGGCCCGTACAGCACATTTCGTCCCAGACTGCCGAAGTGCGCGACGCCGTTCGGATCGTACGGCAACGCGAAAATCGAAGACGAGGTGCACGCGCCGGCGCCGCCGGGCGCGACGCGCGGATCGCAGACCGTGGTCTGGCCGTCGAACCACTGATAGCTGACCGGGAAGCCGTTTGAATCGTTATTCGGATGCGGATTGATTGCCGGCAGCGGCCCGATCAGATCCGGACGGACCGAGGAGACGCCGGTGATCGTCGTGATATTGGTGATCACGTTCAACGGGTTCCCCGTCTGCGCCTGCTCCACGAGGACCACCTGCCAGCCGTCCTTCCACCGGTTGCCATGGAACGGCAGCTCGTACGAGAGGTTGACGGTGACGCGATGTCGGACGTCGAAGTCCGACGGACCCTCGCTGTCCTTCAGGTTGAAACTGTTCTGCAGCGATCCGTTGTTGGCCGCCGCTCCCGTGGCGTCGTAAGAATTCGTGTCGGTCGACTTGGACAAGACGTACGACGCGGACAGCTGCAGCCCCCTGCTCATCCGTTGGTTCGCGGTGAGCCACAGTCCCTTGTAGTGCGACCAACCCAGGCTCGTGACCTCCGAGATGTTGCCAAGCGTCGTGCCCGGCAGAATCGGACTGCTCGTCGAGAGGAGCGGATACGGACGAACCGTGCCGCCCGGCGTCGTGAACTGGTTGAGGTTTATCGGGATACGCTGCCGGTCGCCGTACGATCCGAAGTAGCCCGCCATGACGCCCATGGAGCCGAACTGGCGTTCGACGTTGGCGTTCCACGTCTGCGTGCGGCCTGGCTGGAAGTTGTAATCGGTGTAGGTCGGCGCGATGGTGGCGCCCGCGCCGGCGCTGCTGATGGCGTTATCCAGCCTGATGTTGCTCGCGGCCGTCCCCGCCGCCTGCGCTGACAGCGGCGTGACGATCGGCGGGTTGCCGGTCTCACCCGTGAAGTATCCCGTGTTGGTCTGGTTCACCATCACGGCATATGCGCCGCGAACGACGGTATTGCCGCCGCCCGTGGGATTCCAGATGACCCCCAAACGCGGCTGGAAATCGCTGCCGTTCTTCGTGACCTGCGTGAAGCCATTCGTTCCGAACTGGATCAGCGAGACCGTCGCCGGATCGAAGGTCACGAGCTTGTCGTCCTGCTCGGTTGGCGACGGCAGGTAGTCGTAGCGCAGGCCGAGATCGAGCTTGAGATTCGAGCCGACCGAAATCGAATCCTG
>JBKPDW010000521.1:0-24802 GCA_046728115.1 Acidobacteriota bacterium
GCACCCGGCACCGCAGCACCCGGCACCGCAGCACCCGGCACCGCAGCACCCGGCACCGCCGTAGCCCCCCAGGCACCGTAGCCCCCCGGCACCGTAGCCCCGGCACCGTAGCCCCCAGCACCGCAGCACCCGGCACCGCAGCACCCGGCAGCGTAGCACCCGGCACCGCAGCACCCGGCACCACCGTAGCCCCCGGCACCGTAGCACCCAGCACCGTAGCCCCCGGCACCGTAGCCCCCGGCACCGCAGCACCCGGCACCTTCTTGCTACCGGCACAGCAACGACTTACACACCTAATCCCTCGTCTAACGCCAACGTGCGGCCGGTGCTGACCGTTTATCGGAGTGTGATGGGCGAGGCGCTCGCGGTATCGATGCCGGTGGAGGGTCATCCGACCACCGCTGAGCGCCTGGGGTCGCTCTTCGACGCCCACCACGGGCGGCTCTACAAGCTTGCGCGCCGCCTGTCGAACAGCCGCGAGGACGCACGCGATCTGGTGCAGGAAACCTTTCTGCGGGCGGCCCAGGCAGTAGCGTCGATTCCCGATGGACGATCGCACGAAGAGGCGTGGCTCGTCCGCGTGATGATCAATATCTGCCGCGACGGCTGGCGGCGAACGGCCGTCCGCAAACGGCTGGAGCCGCTGCGCACGGCCGGGCCTGTGCCGTCCTCTCCGAGCCACGAGGATGCGTTAGTCGCGCACTCGGTTATCTGGGAGGCGCTGTCGATGCTGCCGCCGCGGCGCCGTGCGGCGCTGATCCTGTACGAGCTCGAAGGTGCGACGATTCCAGATATCGCGAGATTGCTCGGCGTTGCACCGGTTACGGTTCGCTGGCATCTCTCGCGGGGGCGACGCGATCTGGTGCGAGTTATCAGACGGCATGAACGGCGTGAAGGGCAGCACGCGCAGGAGGGTCAGTTGTGAGGGATCTTTGCGAGGAACTGCAAGCTTCCGACCCGGTCGGTCGCGAGCCTGATCTTGATATGCACGATGCGGAGGCCATGCGGCGCGCGATCCTGCGTTCGCTCGATCGGCGCCGGCCTGATGCAGCGTCATGGCCGCATCCGCTGATGCTCGCGGCAACGCTCGCCGTGACCGTCGGCGCCAGTATTCTCGTGCGCAACCATGTGCCGCGGCGTCACGATTCGGTCGTCCCTCAGCAACGCGTCGTGCCTCAGGAAGCCGTTGCGGCATCGGCGGGCGAGCGTCTTCAGCTGCAGTTCTCGACGCCGGGCGGGACACGCATCATCTGGGTCTTCGATCCTGAATTTCATCCGTAGAGGGTGTTTCGATGAAGGCACATTGCATCGTTCGAGTCCTGACCGCCGCGGCCCTCATTGGCATCACATCGTCGGCCATGGCACAGCAGGTCATCACGCCACGCCCGCCCGCCACGGCACGCGCCGCGTCGAGGGACGCGCCTGCGCCCCAGGGCTACAGCGTAGTGCTGGTGCTCGGCGACAACCAGCCGTCCGCCTCGTCGGATAACGTGCCGGCGGCCGCTCGCAAGGCGTTGAACGACATGAAGGACTTCCTGCCGTACAAGGGATATCGTCTGCTGGACGCGCAGTGGATCCTGGGATCGCAACGTTCGACCTCGCGACTGAGGGGTGCCGACGACTCCGAGTATCAACTGATCCTCCGCGGTACACCCCTGGCCGGACGAATGCACGTAGTCTTTCAGCTGCAGGAGCCGGACGCGGCTGACGCGGCCCGGGAGGCCATGGACGCAAACAATCGATATGGGCAGCTTGCCGCGTCGCGCGACCGCCTGCAGGCGGTCGAGACATTGAAGCGCGAGCGCGAACGGGCGCACGACACGTCGGCCGAGTTGGCGCCATTGATCGAAGAGGCTGAGAGATTGAAACAGCGGATCGCAGCGCTCGAAGGAGGCGTGTCGATGCGCGGACGCGCGGTCATCGACACGAGCTTCAACATGGACATCGGCGAGACGGTGGTCGTCGGCACCTCGCGCGCGAAAGGCGGGGATAAGGCGCTGATCGCGCTGCTGACCGCCGTGGCGAAGTCGAACGGCAAGTAGCGCGCGCTGTTCCTAATGCGCGCCTTTGGACCGAAGCCGGTCGCGGTGCCGCTGCCTGTCTGCCGCGTTGGCGACGACGTACGAGCGGCGGCGCCCGGGACCGCGTCCGGTCAACGCAACGGTCTTGGTCAGGTGCGACTCGATCGACGGTAACGCGGCCAGCACCACGTCGCCGACCAGCTGCAAACTGCGGGCACTGACGGCGTCAATGGTGTCTTTGGCCGTGTGCCACGGCTCGTAGTCGAGATCGATGATGTCCACCGCCGGCACGCCCGCGGCGATGAACGGAATATGGTCGTCTTCGATGCGCGTCGAGTCGGCGACGAACGTGTCTTCGAGCTGCAGCTTCCTGGCCGCATCCCACACGATGTTTGTAAGCCAGGGCGTTGAATTGCCGTCGCGGCGGATGCGCAGGTCGCGGTCGCCGATCATGTCCACGAGAACGACGCTCTTGAGCATGGCGAGCGACCCGTCCCGTCTGGCCATCTCGACGTAATGGCGGCTGCCATAGGTGTTGTCGGTGCCCGCCCAATCGCGCAACCTCGCTTCTTCCCCGTCGAGAAACAGCAGCTCAATCGTGAACAGGTTCTTGCGCGCTTTGAGGACACGTGCCAGCTCGAGGAGAAAGGCCGCGCTCGAGCCGCCGTCGCTGGCGCCTACAAAACGAAACTCGCGGAAGAGCTTCGTGTCGTAGTGGCCCGCGAAGACGATCCGCTCTTTGCGAGCGCCGGGAATGGTCGCGATGAGGTTGACCATGCGCACTTTGTCGATCGGCGTCTGCTCTTCCCACGCCTGTTCCACGGCGGTCAGGCCCACGTTGGCGAGCTGCGACTGGATGTACTTCCGCGTCTGCTCGATCGCGGGCGACCCGGACGGCCTGGGGCCAATGGTCACGAGTTGCCGGAGATGCTCCCATGCCCGTCCGGCGTCGAATCTCGGCGGGGGCGTGAGCGCGGCCTGAAGTCCGAGGGCAACGGCGAGCAGGGTTGTTCCCATAAGCCCTTCGTTAGTGTCTTTGCTCGCGAGGCACGTAGGCGCGCAAGTGCGGACCAGTATAGATCTGACGTGGCCGTGCGATTTTCTGTTCTGGGTCGAGGAGCATTTCTTCCCACTGGGCGATCCAACCGGCTGTACGCGGGATGGCGAACAGGACGGGGAACATCTCCACTGGGAACCCCATGGCCTGGTAAATCAATCCTGAATAGAAGTCCACGTTCGGGTACAGCTTGCGCGTGACGAAGTAATCGTCCTGCAGCGCAATGCGCTCGAGCTCGAGGGCGATCTCGAGGAGCGGATTCTTGCCGGTCACCGTGAAGACGAGATCGGCAATCTTCTTGATCACCTTGGCGCGCGGGTCGTAGGACTTGTACACGCGGTGGCCGAAGCCCATGAGCCGATCCTTGCCCTCGCCGCTCTTCACGCGGTTGATGAAGTCCGGCACTTTCTGAACCGAGCCGATCTCGTTCAGCATCCGCAACACGGCCTCGTTGGCGCCGCCGTGCAGCGGTCCGTACAGCGCGGCTGCCGCGCCTGCCAACGCCGAATACGGATCCACATGCGAGCTGCCGATGTTGCGCATCGTCGACGTGCTGCAGTTCTGCTCGTGATCGGCGTGCAGGATGAAAAGCACGTCGAGCGCGCGCTCGAGCACCGGATTCGGCTGATACTTCAGCTCGGTCATCTTGAACAGCATGTTCAGGAAGTTGCCGGTGAAGCTCAAGTCGTTGTCCGGGTAGTTGTACGGGCGGCCGATGATGTGGCGGTACGCGTAGGCGGCGATGCTCGGTACTTTCGCGATGAGACGCCGCATCTGCAGCAGGCGCGAGCTCTTGTCGAAGATGTTCTTCGCGTCGGGATTCAACGTCGACAACGCGCCGACCGTGCTCAGGAAGATGCCCATGGGATGGGCGTCGTAGCGAAAACCCTCCATGAACTTCTTGATGTTCTCGTGCAGCATCGTGTGCAGCGTAATTTCACGAGTCCACGCCTGCAGCTGCGTCTCTGTCGGCAGCTCGCCGAAGAGGATCAGATACGCGGTCTCGAGAAAATTGCTCTCTTCGGCGAGTTGTTCGATGGGGTAGCCGCGATACAGGAGAACGCCCTTGTCGCCGTCGATGAAGGTGATGCTGCTTCGGCAGTTCGCCGTGTTCATGAACGCGGGGTCGTAGGTCATCAAGCCGAAGTCATCCGGCCCGTTTCGAATCTGGCGAAGGTCCATGGCTCGAATCGTGCCGTCCTGGATCGGCAGCTCGTAGGTCTTGCCGGTCCGGTTGTCAGTGATCGTCAATGTGTCTGGCATAGTGGAAGTCAGAAGTCAGAAGTCCGGACAGTCGGAGAGATAGGTAACAGAAGTCAGAAGTCAGAAGTGAGAGGGCATGAGCTCCGAAGTCAGCCGCCGGACGCGAAGTGTACAAGGCCTGGTCCCGACGTGAACAGTCTGGGCAATCTGTCACGGCCTGGTTTTCTTGCTTTTGACTTCTGACTTCTGACTTTCATCGTCGTTCGCAGGGTTGCCGGCGGCACGATAAGAGCCGTCGGCCCATCTTGCCAGATCCTGCAGCTTACAGCGCTCGCTGCAGAACGGCCGCCACACTGGATCCACGGGATGGGTCCGGCAGAACACGCACAGCGACTGGGGCATCTGGATATTTTACAGGGCGGGAAGGGCGGGATGGCGTTTCCTGCCCGTTGCTATTGCTCCCCCGCGTGATGCCTGACGTCTTTTGCCGCGACCACGAAGATGACGTCTTCGGCGATGTTCGTGGCGTGGTCGCCGATGCGTTCGAGGTGGCGCGAGATGAGAATCAGGTCGAGCGCCGGTTCAATGGTCGACGGGTCCTGCAGCATGTAGGTGAGCAGCTCTCGAAAGATCTGGGTTTTCAACGCATCGAGGGCGTCGTCCTGATTCAGGACGTTCTGCGCCAGCGCGGTGTCGTGCCGGACGAAGGCGTCGAGCGCTTCGCGCAGCATGCTCTGGGCGATCGCGGCCATGCGCGGAATGTCGATGAGGCGCTTCACCGGAGGGTGCGCGACGTACTGCCGCGCCGCTTCCGCGATGTTGATGGCAAGGTCGCCCACGCGTTCGAGATCCGTGTTGATTTTCGCCGCCGCGACGATGGCGCGCAGGTCGATCGCCATCGGCTGATGGAGCGCGAGCAGTGTGAAGCAGCGATTGTCGATCTCGATGTGCAAGCGGTTGAGCGGCTCATCGCCTGCCAGGACGCGGCCGATGACGTCGTGGTCCCGCTCCACGAGGCCGTGCACGGCGAAGCGGACGGCCTCCTCGGCCAGACCACCCATCTCGAGCAGGCGCGCCTTGAGCTGCTCGAGTTCCCCTTGAAAATGGCGGACGTGCTCGACGCGGGCCATTACCCGAACCTGCCGGTCACGTAGTCTTCGGTGAGCTTCTGCGACGGCGCGGTGAAGATCTTCGGCGTGCGATCGCACTCCACGAGTCGTCCCAGCCAGAAGAACGCCGTCGCGTCCGAAACGCGGGCGGCCTGCTGCATGTTGTGCGTGACGATCACGATGGTATAGCGGCGCTTCAGCTGATAGATCAGGTCCTCGATCCGCTGGGTCGCAATCGGGTCGAGGGCGGATGCAGGCTCGTCCATCAGCAGGATGTCGGGCTCCACGGCGAGCGCTCGCGCGATGCACAGGCGCTGCTGCTGACCGCCCGACAGCGCGAGCGCTGATGTGTGCAGCCGGTCGCGCACTTCCTCCCAAAGGGCGGCGGACTTGAGGCTCGTCTCCACGCGCCCGTCGAGCTCCTCCCGCGAATGCGCCAGCCGGTTGAGGCGCACGCCGTAGGCCACGTTGTCGAAGATCGATTTCGGAAAGGGATTGGACTTCTGGAAGACCATCCCGACACGCCGGCGCAAATCGACCGGGTCCACGGCCTGCGAGTAGATGTCGAGACCGTCGATGCGGACCGATCCCTCGGCCCGCGCGCCGGGCACGATGTCGTTCATCCGGTTCAGCGTTCTGAGAAACGTCGACTTGCCGCAACCCGACGGCCCGATGAGCGCTGTGACCTCACGGGGACGTACGCGGAGCGTGACACTCTCGAGCACACGCCGGGGACCGTAGTAACAGTTCAGCCCGACGACCTCGATTTTCGGTGGAACGTCAGCTGCCGGCAGCTGATCGGGACGGACCGCGTGTAGTGAACTGGTCAGCGGAGATGCTGCCATGAGATACACTCGACGACGATAACGGACGAGTTGGCCGACGGCATTTCATTGAGGTTAATTCCCGCATTGTTCAGTCCGCACGGGCACGCAGGTTGCTCAATTACTGTCGAATGGTACGCCACCTGGTTCGCTCATCGTCGACCGAGCCGGCCCCGCGCGATCGCGCCGACGATCTGCCCGGGTCGAAGGCGTCAGCCATTACAGGTCATGTCGACTACCTCGAACTGGCCGAACGCGTGATACAAGGCGTGAGCGTCGACGCCGAGGCCCATCCGCATCGCCCCGGTCGCAGACCGCGACGCACGCGCTAACGTGCGAGCGCAGGTTCGACGGGCTTTTCCGCCGGTTCCAGGAATGCGGCGACTTGTTTCCGCAGCTCGTCTTGAATGCGATCGATCGAACGCCGTGCATCCACGACGCGAAAATTGAACTCATCCGCCATCGAGGCATACTCGCGAAGCAACCGGTTCTGGTACGCTCGAAAGCTGTCGTAGATATCGTCGCCGAGCTTCAGGTCCATTCCGGACTCCCAGAAATCCATCCCGCGCGAGGCCAGCACGCGACCGATCAGCGTTTTCACATCAGTGTTGAGATAGAAAACCATGTGCGGCGAGATAGCGAAACCGTAGAGATTGCGCAACCATTGCCGGTCGACTCCGCGGACGCCGGCGCGTGCCAGAGCGGTAAAGATGTAACGATCCGAGAGCACGACGAACCCGGCCTTGAGCGCCGGGATGATTTCCTTTTCCAGCCGATCGGCGAAGTCGGTCGCGTACAGCAGGACGAAGGTGAGCTTGTTCAACGTGTTGCTCGACTTCGCCAGCTCGATCGTCGGCTGCATCAACGGCGACCGCGTCCATCCCGTTTCGACGACGCCGTAGCCGCGTACCTCCAGCCATTCGCGCAGCAGCTGTATCTGCGTGCTGCGTCCGACGCCATCGGTCCCCTCGATGGCGATCAGCTTGCCGGGGTACGATCCGAGCGGGAGATAGGGGATCTCCCGACCGTAGGACGAACCCGACTGGCCGTCGCCGTTCGCTCCGGGATTTGTGGTCCCGGCTTCCTCAGACGGACTCGTCATGGATGATTTCTCCGGGAGAGACGTCGATTTGATCACTCTTGACGCGGGGTGCGACGATGGCCCTCACGAGGCGTTGCTGCTCGGTAATGCTGCCACGAGCGTCCACGACATCGAGGTCGAATTCCTTCACGAGCTGATCGTACTCGTCGAGCACCTTGCCCTGGAACAGGCGAAAGCTGTCGATCGGGTTCGTGCTCCACCCCATGTCCAAGCCCGCTTCGTAAAACTTGAGCTTGATGCGTCGCGCCATCAACCGGTCGACGGAGACGTCGATCGGGACGCGGAAGTACAAGGACAGGTCCGGCCGAACCGCGAAGCTGTACAGGTCGCGGACCCACTGCCGATCCACGCCGCGCGTCGCGTCGCGCGCGAACGCGGTGTACGCGTAGCGGTCGGCGAGCACGATCATTCCCGCCTTGAGCGGCGGGATGATCTTGTAGAGCAGGCGGTCAGCGAAGTCGGTGGCGTGCAGCAGGCTGAACGTCATCGGCGTGAGCGCGTTTTTCTTTTTGCCTGTTCTGGTGGCGGCTTTGACCAGCGCGGACGAGTTCCATTCCGTGACGAACACGCGATGGCCTTCCGCGGTGAGCCATTTTGCCAGCAGCGTCAGCTGCGTGGTTTTGCCGGACCCGTCGATCCCCTCGACGACGAACAGCTTTCCGGGATAGTCGTGAGGTTGCATCAGATTGTTCAGCATGATTGACAGTATTGTCCACCAGACCCGCTTGAAGCGGCGCGGTGGTCGGCTCCGGCGACGCCTGGCTCACCTCGAGTCGGAGCGGTTTGCGAGTCATTCGTTCGAATGGCGACGCGTGGCGCGAGGCGGCCCACATCTCGAGCTCGGCGTCGCCCGCCGTGCGCAGCTGCAACAAATCATCGTCGCCGCGATCCTGCAGCTCGAGTCCGACGATGCTCTGCGAGTGGCTGCGGTCGAGGCTCTCCGCCAGGCGCAGGATGGCCGCGAGCGTTCTGACCGCGGCGCGGCGCCGCCGCCGGAGTCGCCCGAACCCGTCATGGCTTCGTTTGGGCGTCGTCTGCCGATGATAACGGGCCACCAGCGCGATGGTCTCGATCTCATCGGGCTCGAATCCACGCAGGTCGCCGTTCTTGATCAAGTAGTACGAGTGTTTGTGATGCTGCTGGTAGCTGATATGCACACCGACGTCGTGCAGGATCGCGGCGTACTCGAGCCACTCGCGCTCGCGATCGGTCAACCCATGAATGGTGCGCGTGTCGTCGAACAACGCGAGCGCGAGGCGCGCGACCTGCTGCGAATGCTCGGGCCAGTAGTTGCAGCGTTCGGCAAGTTCGAATACGCTTCGACGCCTGACGTCGGGATAGCGATCGGCTTGGGCGATTTCCTTGCGATGCCGTGCGATGTAATCGAGTACCAGGCCTTCGCGCAATGACAGATCGCAGAGCGTCAGGTGCTCGGCGCCGAGCCCTCGCAGGAGTTCGTCCAGCAGCACGACGCCGGCGACCACGAGGTCGGCCCGCCGCGGCTCGAGCCCGGGCACGCGCAGACGGTCGTCGAGGTCCAGCGAAGGGAGTTCTTTGCGTAAGCGGCGGATTTGCTTGGCAGGAATGCGCCGGTTGCGCAGCGACGTGTCCACCGGCAGGCCCTCGGCGGCAACCGCGACCGCGCCGAGACTCTGGATGGTGCCCGAGGTGCCGATCACACGATCGAATCCCGCGCGGGCGATTTGTGAGAGATACTTTCCGATTGTGCTGTCGATGTGGCGAACGAGCTTTCGCTCGTCCCGCCGCTCGAGCGGATCGCTTTTGACGAACCGCTCGGTCAAGCGGATGACGCCCAGCTTGAAGCTTTTCCCCAGTTCGACCGAGTTCCCCGCTCCGCGCGTCACCTCGACGCTGCCGCCGCCGATGTCGATCACCACCACGGCGTCGGCCGACGCGCCGACACCGTACACTGCGGCGAGGTGTATCAGGCGCGCTTCTTCGGTGCCGGAGATTACCCGTGGCCGTATTCCCGTATGGTCCACGACCGCCTGGAGGAACTCGCCGCCGTTTTCCGCTTCGCGCGTGGCGCTCGTCGCGACGGCGATGACCTGGTCGACGCGATGCGACTCGGCCAGCCGGCCGAACTTCGACAGCACTTGGAGCGCGGCGTGGACCGCCTCGGGCGTGAGCGCCCGGCCGTCGAGACCGCCGGCCCCGAGGCGCACCATTTCTTTTTCCCGGTCGATGACCTCGAACGACAAATCGGGCCGGATTTGCGCCACGATCATGTGGATCGAATTGGTGCCGATGTCGATGGCGGCTATCCGCATGGCTCAACTATAATCAACGACCCAGTCATGCACGCATTATCGCAGCTCATGCGTAAGCGGTTGAAACGTTTGTCGCGGACGTTAACACCGTTCGAACAAGGGGATGTAACAGCTTTGCATCGTTCGCGTATCGCGGTGCGCCGCTTGCGTGAGCTCCTGCCGGTTCTACAGCTCGAGCCGGGCACGGCGAAGCGCCTGGCACGCCGGCTTCGCAAGATCACCACGCGGCTGGGACGCGTTCGCGAACTGGATGTCATGCTCATCCTCATTGACGAGCTGCATGTTTCCCGCCGCATGCATCGCTCCGTCCTCAGCCTCATCGGCGCCGCGGTTTCGACTCAGCGCGACGATGCGCGCAAGCGGCTGTTCAATGGCCCCACCCTCCAAGAACTCCGGAAACTCGACAAACGGTTCGATCGCGCGCGCGCCAAGGTCGAAGACACCGAGCGGGTGTCCAGGCGGGACTCTCGGGCCTGGCGCTGGGCGATCGATGCTCGAATTGTACGTCGTGCGACTCGGCTGCGCGAGACTGCAGACCGTGCCGGCGCGGTCTATCTTCCAGACCGGCTGCACGACGTGCGGATTGCCGCGAAAAAACTTCGCTATGTCCTCGAGGTGGCTGCCGAGATTGCCGATAAGTCGATCACTCCCGAGCTGCGGACACTCAAGCGGGCGCAGGATATCCTGGGCCGCATGCACGACCGGCAGGTCTTGATCGATCGGGTGCGTGAAGAGCAGGCATCGTTGACTGCGCCAAACGTGACGACGTGGCGTGGTCTCGCCGCGCTCGTGCGGGCATTGGAAGACGATTGCCGGCGCATCCATGCGCATTACATGCGGCTGCGGCCGGAAGTCCTTGGTGTGTGCGAAAAGTTGAGCGTGCCGCGACGGGGCCATCTCCTCGTGCAGTCGCGCCAGGCAGGGTGAGACGTGCCGGGTCCACACGAACTGTATCTGATTCGTCACGCGCCCGCCGAGCAACGCGGCGACGACTGGCCCGACGACGCCAAGCGGCCGCTGAGCGAGGACGGAGCGGATCGTATGCGCAAAGCGGCGCGGGGTCTCGACCGACTCGGCGTGACACTGGACGTCGTGGTCACCAGCCCACTGGTTCGAACGCGGCAGACCGCGGAAATCGTGGCCGCGGCGCTGAACCCGAGGCCGCCTATCGTCGCCGTCGAGTCGCTGGCGCCCGGCGGAACGTATCAGGCGCTGATGTCGGATCTCGAGAAGCAGTCACGCCGGATGCGCATCGCGCTGGTCGGCCACGAACCTGGTATCGGCGAGGTGGCTGCGCGCCTGATCGGCTCGCGTCACCCGATCGAATTCAAGAAGGGCGCTGTTTGTCGAATCGACGCCGACACGATTCCACCGAGCGGCCCCGCTACGTTGCGCTGGCTGATGACGGCGAAAATCCTCGGCAGCGTCAAGAAATAACGAGCTACTCAAACCCGGAGCCAATCCGCCTGCCAGTCCTTCACGCGCAGCTTGATGTCCTTGGGCCTGGTGAGGCGGCCTTCGAGCACTTCCCGTACCAACGTCGTGAGCTCGGCATCGCCGGCGAAGCGGAGAGCAACGAGATGGCGCGGTGTCAATTCATTGATACGCGACTGAAGGTCGGGGGGCAGCACTCGGGCAAGCCGCAACCGCATCTCGAGCCGAATGATGCGGTCCTGCGCAGCCACCGCCATCGCCCGCGACATGAGCGCGAGCATGAGCAGCGCTGCCGCGACGACCACCGCCCACCCCGTTTGCTGCGCTGGCGTCATCCACAGGTGCCGAATGGTATTCGCGAAGTTGATCAGCAGCACCGGCACGATGAAGAAGTGAAACGGCGGCAGCCAACGGACGTGGTTCTTGTAGCTCTGGGCACGTTCAGCCATGGACCCTCCCTCCAGACGTCGCCCACCATCTGCCGGGGGCTCAGTCTTGCCGAGCATGTTGCGCCCTGCGAAGTCCGTCTCCTCCTGAACTGTACACCCAGCTGTGCCGAAAACTCCTGTAGCGGCGGATGTCTCGCGTGTTATTCTGCGCGCATCCGCAGGTCTTCTGGCCGAAAGGAGCACCGTGCGTCAGTCGCTTGCCAGGTGTGCCTGGCTCTTCGTGTGTGCGTGCGCGTCGGTCGTGTCCACCGTCCGTCCGGCTGCCGCTCAGTTCACGACCTTTTCGCGCGATACCCACAACATCCTGGAAGGCAACTGGCAATCGTGCCGTGAGTCCGACGGCCAGTACAGCGAGCGGGTCTACGATCACGTTGTCAACGGCGTCGGCAAGTTCGAAGTGCACATGGGACCGCGTCGGGAGTTCGCGATCTTTGCCGGCGTGCAGGAGGCCCATCGCGATCACGACTCACCCGAAAATCTGCTGAAGCCGTATCGGGTGGCGCTCGAGGCCGGACGCGCCAGGCAGCGCTGGGACATCCCGTCGCTGAATCTGCGATTCACTGTGACACTGGCGGGCGGATCCCGAACGGATTGCGAGAGCTGGTACATTCTGCTCGAGCGTCTCGAAAAGACATCACACTAGTGCACCACCGCCTCGCGGGCATCTCCAGGACGACCGTCGTGGTGGCGCTGAGCGCCGCCATCTGGTCGGCTACGGCTCGCGGCGATACGGCGCCCGCCGCCATTCGTCCGGGTGCGCTCGGCTGGGGCGTCACGCTGCTGCCGAACGGCTGGAAAATCGCACCGGCCGGGCGTCACGTGCAGGTCGGCGATCTCCCGCTGGCCATGGTCGAGTCGCCCGATGGCCGGTCCCTGCTGGTCGCCAATAACGGCTATGCCAAGCCCACCGTCAGCGTGGTCGATCTGCAGAACGAGATCGTGCGCTCGGCGATCGTGCTCGACCATGCGTGGCTCGGTCTTGCATGGCATCCCGACGGACGCCGCTTGTACGTGTCGGGCGCGGCCAACAACACGGTGCACGAGCTTCGATGGGTGGACGGCGCGCTGGTGCGCGGAGCCGATCTGGTGCTGGGTCGCCCGATGGACGTACCGGTGGAAGGAGTGGATCGACCTGATCGGGTGCCGCAGAGTTTCATCGGCGGTCTGGCGGTTGCTCCCGATGGTCGCCGCCTGTTCGCGGTGCACGTCTTCGGTCAGATCCTCAGCGTGGTCGATCTGGAAACCGGCCGAGTCATCCGCAACATCGACCTGCCCGCGGAAGCATACACGTGCATCGTGTCGCCTGACGGAGCGACGGTGTTCGTCTCGATCTGGGGCGGCAGCAGAATCCTGGCGTTCGACGCACGGACCTTTGAACCGCGCGGCGAGATCGCGGTCGGCGAGCATCCAAATGCGATGGCGCTGACCAGAGACGGCAGGCGATTGTTCGTGGCATGTGCGAATACCAATGCCGTGTGGGCCGTCGACGTCGAAACGCGACGCGCGGTGGAGCAGATCTCGGTCGCGCTGTTCCCGCAGGCGCCTCCCGGATCCACGCCCAATCACGTCAGCCTCTCGCCGGACGACACGCGTCTACTCGTCGCGAACGCCGACAACAACACCGTGGCCGTGCTCGACGTGTCGAAGCCGGGCGTCACACAGGTCGACGGGTTCATCCCAACCGGTTGGTACCCCACGGCGGCAATGTTCTCGCGCGATGGCCGGCGCGTGTTCGTCTTGAGCGGCAAAGGCCTGACGTCGGCGCCCAACCCGCGCTTCATCACGCGGACGCTGCCTGGCGGCGAAGCCCAATACATCGGTTCGATGTTGAACGGCACGATGTCGATCGTCCCGACGCCCGATCGCGAATCCCTCGAAACGTTGACGAAAATGGCGTACAGCGTGACGCCGTACTCGGACGAACATCGGCTTGCTCCGGCCGGCGCGCCCGCCGCATCGCCGATTCCGAAGCGGGTGGGTGATGCGTCGCCGATCAAGCACGTCTTCTACGTCATCCGCGAAAACAGAACCTACGATCAAGTGTTTGGCGACATGGGCCAGGGGAACGGCGATCCGAATTTGTGTTTGTTCGGCGAAGCTGTGACACCCAACGCGCATGCACTGGCGCGCGAGTTCGGGCTCCTCGACAACTTCTACGTGGACGCCGAAGTCAGCTACGACGGCCACGCCTGGTCCACGGGGGCGTACGCTACAGATATCATCGAAAAAATCTGGCCGCTCAATTACGCGCGACGAGGCGGCGAGTACTTGAGCGAGGGCGGCGGCAAGATGCGCAACGCCTACGGCAACGCCGCGGCGCCGCTGAATGGATACATCTGGGACGCCGCGCTCCGAAAAAGCCTGGAGGTCCGCAGCTACGGCGAATTCGCGGAGTGGGGCCCTGGGACGCTTGCGGAACGGCAGGCAGGCAAGGTTCCGGCCAGAGCCAGTGTGCCCGGTCTGGAAGGACGCGTCAGCCCCTCATACGCGCCATGGGAACTGCGAATCCCCGATGCGCAACGCTTCTCCGCCTGGCACGCGGAATTCGTCGAGCAGGAATCGAACGGACGCGTGCCGGCTCTTTCGATCATCCGGATGGGCAACGACCATACCAACGGCACTCGCCCTGGCACTCCGACGCCTCGCGCGATGGTCGCCGAGAACGATCTGGCGGTCGGGCATCTCGTCGAGACCATTTCGGCGAGCCGCATCTGGAAGGAATCGGCCATCTTCATCGTCGAAGATGATGCGCAGAACGGACCTGATCATGTGGACGCGCACCGATCGGTCGCGCTGATCATCAGCCCGTTTTCGCGTCGACGTGCCGTCGATAACACGATGTACACGACTTCCGGCATCCTGCGCACCATGGAGCTGATACTGGGGTTGCCGCCGATGAGCCAGTACGACGCCGCGGCGACCCCGGCCTACAACGCGTTTCAAGCAACCCCCGTGCTGACGCCTTTTACTCATCTCGACGCTCGAATTCCGCTGAACGAAGTGAACGACCAGCGCGCCTGGGGCGCGGAAGCGTCGTTGAGGATGAATCTCGCCGAAGCGGATCTGGCCCCGGATCGAGAGCTGAACGAGATCCTCTGGCGGTCCATCAAAGGCCGCGACTCCATCATGCCACCCGCAGTCCGCAGCGCGTTCATCCGTCGCGTGGCGGACGCCGACGGCGACGATGACGGTCGATAGCAGAGACGTTACCGATTGGCGGTATCGTCTGCGCGTGACATTTCCCCTGACCGGCATCGCGGCCCTCTTCGCTCTCTTCTACGCTCACGGCGCCTCTGCTCAGACGGCTCCTCAAGCCGGCAGCGCCGGACCCGACGAGGTGCCCTCGATCAAAGTCGGTGCGGTCATCTTTCCCGATTACACCTTCACACTGAAGCCGAAGACCACGGACGCCGACGGCAACACGATTCACTTCAATGAGTTCAACGTGACGCGGGCCTTCATCGATGTGAGCGGCAAGCTCACGCGCATCGTGTCGTTCCGAGTCACGCCGGACGTCGCACGCGAGACGAGTGCGTTCAGCGACAACGAAGGAAGCGTCGAGCTGCGCATTTTTTACGCGTACGCGCAGTTCAATTTCGACGACTGGATGCCGAAAGACTCGTACGCACGATTCGGCATTCAACCGACACCGTGGCTGGGCTTTGCGGAGGACGTCTACCGGTATCGGTTCCAGGGCACGATGTTCACCGAACGGGAAGGGTATCTGGCGGCCGCCGACGCTGGTGCCGCCTTCCATTACACGCTCCCGTCAGACCATGGCGATCTCGAAATCGGCGTGTACAACGGGGAGGGGTTCAACAAGGCCGAAGCGAACGAAGGCAAGGCGTTGATGTTTCGCGGAACCTTGCGGCCCGTCGCGTCCACGTCGTCGGTCCTGCACGGGCTGCGTGCATCGTTCTTCTACGACAGCGACAGCTACGTCAAGAACGGACCGCGCAACCGACTGGTCGCCGCGGTCACGTTCGAGCACCCCGTGTTGAACGCCGGATTCGAGTTCCTGGATGCCACCGACCGTACGTCGATCACGAGGCCGGAAATCGACGGCCGCGGCTACTCGGTCTGGGCAACGCCCAAATCGTCGAAGGGATTCGAAGGGTTGTTGCGGTACGACCGTCTCGAGCCGAACACCGCGATTGCCTCGCAGGCGAAGAACCGGACGATTGTCGGCGTCGCGTACTGGTTCCCGCATCAGGGCGCCGTCATGAGCGCGGTGCTGCTCGATTACGACGGGCAGACGTTTCGCAACTTCCTTCCTGCACAGGCGACGCAATCGAAGCTCGCCGTTCATGGTCTCGTTCGTTTCTAGGCTCGCCGCCGGCGCCGTATGCGCTGTATCGTTGGGCGGCGCCATTGCGGCGCAGACAGTACAGATCAACGGCGCTGGCGCGACGTTTCCGTATCCGATCTACTCGAGATGGTTCGCGGAGTACAACAAGCTGCGCCCCGATGTTCGGATCAACTATCAGTCGATTGGATCCGGCGGCGGCATACGGCAAATCAAAGCCGGGACCGTCTTCTTCGGCGCAACCGACGGTCCGATGACCGCACAGCAACTCGAATCCGCGCCCGGCCGCATCATTCACATCCCAACGGTGCTGGGCGCGGTGGTGCCGGTCTACAACATCCCTGGAGTTCACACGACGCTTCGGTTCAGCGGTCCCGTGCTTGCGGATATCTTCCTCGGCCGCATCACGAAATGGAACGACGGGTCGATCGCGGCGATGAATCCCGCCGTGCCGCTGCCCGCGATCGACATCATCGTGGCGCACCGCGCCGACGGCTCGGGCGCCACCTACATCTGGTCGGACTACCTGTCGAAGGTCTCGTCCGAATGGAAGGCGAGAGTCGGCATGAACACGTCCGTCAACTGGCCGACTGGCGTCGGCGGACGCGGGAACGAAGGGGTGACGGGGCTGGTGAGCCAGACGCCGGGATCGATCGGTTACGTCGAACTCATCTATGCGCTGCAGACGAAGATCGATCACGGCGCCGTGCAGAACGTCGCCGGAGACTACGTGGAGGCCTCGGTCGAATCGATGACAGCTGCTGCGACGGCCGAGGCGTCTCGAATGCCCGACGACTTTCGGATCTCCATCACGAATGCGCCAGGAACAGGCGTCTATCCCATCTCGTCGTTTTCATGGTTGCTGCTGTACGAGGATCCGAAGGACAAGGATCAGGCGAGAGCGATGATTGGGTTTCTGAGGTGGGCGCTGACCGATGGCCAGCGGTATTGCGCCGGCCTTGGTTACGCGCCGTTGCCGGAGGCCATCGTCAGACTGGAAATGGCCGCGCTGGCGAGGATTCGGTCGTCGTAGCGCCACACGGGCGCGACGGACCCGCGGCAGGAATGGCGGGACCGCCGGAAGCGTCAGGCTGGTGAGCCGTGGACGCATGAAACGAAGAGGGGTGAGCGAGGTCGCGTTCCGTCTGGGTACCGGCACGTTCGGCGCAGTGCTGATCGCATTGGTGTGCGCGGTGGGGATTGTGCTGTTGCAGCAGTCCATTCCGTCGATTCAGAAATTTGGTGTGGGCTTCTGGCGGACGGCAACCTGGGATCCCGTCACAAGCGAATTCGGGGCGCTGACGTTCATCTGGGGCACGCTGTACTCCTCACTGCTGGCGCTGGTGATCTCGACGCCCATCGCGCTTGGCGTTGCGGTGTTCACGTCGGAGCTATGTCCGGCGGCGCTGCGACAGCCGCTCGTGTTTCTCATCGAGTTGCTCGCGGCCATCCCGTCGATCGTTTACGGCCTGTGGGGCATTTTTGTGCTGGTGCCCACCGTTCGAATCCTCGAAGCCGCGATGCCGCCGGCGATGCGGCAATTGCCGCTCTTCTCGGGCCCGCCGCTCGGCCTGGGAATGTTGTCCGCCGCGTTGATTCTCTCCGTCATGGTGCTCCCGTTCACATCGTCGGTGGCGCGCGAGGTGTTGAGGTCGGTGCCGATCGCAGAGCGCGAGGCGGCCTACGCGCTCGGGGCCACGCGGTTCGAAGCGATTCGGGCCGCGCTGTTCTACGCGCGTTCGGGAATCGTGGGCGCCATCATGCTTGGTTTCGGCCGCGCGCTGGGCGAAACGATGGCCGTCACGATGGTGATCGGGAACAGTGCACGAGTCTCGGCGTCGCTCGTCGCGCCGCAGTACACGATGGCAGCCGTCATTGCGAACGAATTTTCCGAGGCCGCTGAACCGCTGTATCTGTCCGCGCTCGTCGAGATCGGTCTCATCCTCTTCGTCATGACGCTCGTCGTCAACTCGTTGTCGAGGCTGCTCATCTGGAGCATGAATCGTGGCGCACGCGCGGCGGCCCCCGAGCCGTTCGAGGCGGTCGTATGAGCCGGACGGGCGGACGCAGGGCGTTGTCGTCGGCCTTCGTGGCCTGCTGCGCGGCGTCGGTCGTCCTGGCGCTCGTGCCGCTCGGATTCGTGTTGTTCTTCGTCGTCGGCCGGGGCATCCAGTCGGTAAACCTGGCGTTCTTCACGCACATGCCCATGCCGGTCGGAGAAACAGGCGGCGGCATGGCCAACGCGATCGTCGGCACGCTGATCGTGAGCGGCCTTGCAGCCGTCATGGCGATTCCCGTCGGGATCATCAGCGGAATTTACGTATCGGAGTACGCTGGCACGCGGTTCGCGGCGACCGTCCGATTCGCCGCGGACACGCTCAACGGGGTCCCCTCGATTGTCGTCGGTGTCTTCGCGTATGTCGTCGCGGTACTGCCGTTTCAGCAGTTCAGCGCTCTTGCGGGCGGATTTGCGCTGGGCACGCTGATGATTCCCATCATCGCGAGGACGACGGAGGAACTGTTACTGCTCGTGCCGAGCACGATGCGCGAGGCTGCCCTGGCGCTTGGCGCATCCAGAGCGCGAGCGGTGTTCACGGTGGTACTGCCTGCAGCGCTGCCCGGGATCGTGACCGGCGTCGTGCTGGCCCTCGCGCGAATCGCGGGCGAGACGGCGTCGCTGCTCTTCACGGCCTTCAACAACCGCTTTTTCTCCACGAGCCTCACACAGCCGATCTCCACTCTGACGGTGCAGGTGTTCACGTACGCCACGGGGCCTTACGAAGACTGGCACCGGCAGGCGTGGGCCGGTGCGCTCGTGCTCGTCTCAATCGTGCTGTTGTGCTCGCTGCTTGCCCGCGTCGCGACGCGCAGGCTCGAGCGGATGCACGCCCGCGCTTGAAACGACGATCAACATGAGCCCGCGGAATTCGCGGAGAGTCTTTGCTTTGCGCACGCTGCGAGCCCTGCGGTGATCGTCGTCTTACCGTCGCGGAAACTGATCCGGATTGTTCGTAAAGAGCGCGTCGATCCCGAGTTCGTACAGGAAGTGAGACATCTCCTCCCGCACGTTCGGGAAGGTTCCCGTGTCGTCGGCTCGAAACGTCCACGACGTGACCGTGAGCCCCGCGTCGTGCGCCTGACGCACCATCTCGGGAAGACGCGCGATGACGGCTTTCGCCGGGGCGATGCCGGTCGCGAATCTGGCCAGCCCGCGGAGCCGGGCTTCCGTGACGTCTTCGTCGTTCTCGGTGAGGAACACCCTGGGGATCGTCGGAAGGTCGATGGCCACGGCGCGAATGGTGGCTTCATCGAACGACTGGATGATGACGGGCGTGGTTTTCAGCGACTCGGCCTTGTCCAGGCCATTGCTCTTGACCACCCGCACGAAGATCTTTTCCATGTCCACGCCGCGCGACCGGTAAAGCGGCGGCGACTTCAACTCGGGATAGAGGCCGGCCTTCCCGCGCACGAGGTCGATCATTTCCTGGAAGGTCACGACATGAAGACCGGCAAACTTCGGATCCATCCAGCGACCGGCGTCGAGACGCTGAATTTCTTCGAGTGTGAAGTCGTTCGCAAGCCAGCGCCTGACAGGTCCTCTGTCGGTCGTCCCTTTGGACGCGCGATCGGGAAAGACTTCGGCCACGTTCGTCGTGCGTTCGAGCGTGTCGTCGTGCAGACAAATCAGCACATTGTCTTTTGTGACCGCCAGGTCCGGCTCGACGAAGTCGGCTTTCTGTTCGATCGCGAGGCGGTACGCCGCCAGGGTGTGTTCCGGGGCGTATCCGGACGCGCCGCGGTGGGCGATCGCCTGCTTGCGAGGCTGCGCCTCGAGGTGCGAAAGCATCGCTGCCACGGCCATCATCGCGATTGCGGTTCCGATGCGCGGATTCACGGCACACCCCCCATCGGACACTACCAGAGCACCTTCACGCCGAGCTGCAGCTGCCGCTGATCGAACGTCCCCGTGATCGTGCCGAAGGTGGAGTTGCTGCGATTGGACGCCGGCGGCGTGAAGTTCACGCGATTGAACAGGTTGAAGGCTTCGAGCCTCAGCTGAAGCCGCGCTTGCCCGCCAAGCGACACGTTCTTGCTCGCCGCGAGATCGATCTGCCAGAAATTCGGTCCGCGCACGTTGTTGCGAGGCGCGTTGCCGAACGGCTGGCTTTGATCCGTCGGTATCACGACGCACGCCGGGTTGAACCACTGCCCGATCGACTGCTGGCCCGCCGCGTACGGATCGCAGACGAGATTGGGCCGGTAGTTGTTGGCGCCCGAGAAGTCGTTCGTGATCGCCGATACCTGGAACGCCGCCGCCGGCGTATAGGTGAACGTCACCATCTCACCCGGCGTGACGGTAGTGATGCCCGCCAGCTGCCATCCGCCGACGAGCGCGTCGACCGCAGTCGGCAGACTGCCGCCCCACCGCTTTCCATGGCCGAACGGCAGCGAGTAGACGAAGCTCGTGGTCGTGTTGTACGGCTGGTGATAGGAGCCCAATCCGAAGTCCGCGTCGAGGTTGTGGATATCCTGCGGCGCCGGGAAGTTGCCGTTCTGATTTTCGAGCGCGCCGGCCGCATTGTCCTTGGCCTGCGACAGCGTCAACGAGCTGAGCAGCGTGACCTCCGTGCCAAGGCGCCACTCGTACTTCGCCTGCAGCGCCTTATAGCGCGACCTGCCCCCGTTGAATACGTACGTGATGTCGCCGAACGTCGGGATGGGACGCCTCGACGCCAGCGGAATATTCGTGGTGGGGCTGTTCGGGGCGGCCTGGTTGTAGTTGGCAACGAGCAGCAGATCGTCGGCCATGTTGCCGACGTAGGCGACGTCGACCAGCATCCCTGAACCAAGTTCGCGCTGCCACGACAGATACCAGCTCTGAACCGGGCTGGAATGAAAGTCCCTCGGAATGTAGCTCACGAGCGCCGTCAGCGGATTGAACGTCGATGGATCGGTGATGCCGGCGGGGTAGCCCTGTTCGGCCGGCCGGAAGCTTGCAGCTGTCGGATCGCCTTGCACCACTGCCGCCCGCACGACCTGCGGACCGTTGATGCCGAGCAGGTTCGCCGACCCGATTCTGTTCACGTGAACGTAGCTCAGGCCCCATCCGCCGCGCACGACCGTCGCGGGCGCCACCTGGTAGGCGAATCCGAGACGCGGTCCGAAATTGTTGCGATCGGGATTGACGAGCGCCCGGTCCGAGATCGAGCCGTCGCTCGCCTTGATCATCGATGTAGTGGTCGGATCGAAGTTGGTCAGCGCGTTGCTCGCCTCCCACATCGGCGTCGCGTACTCGTACCTGAGTCCCAGGTTGAGCGTCAGCTTGTCGTTGAGGCGGACGTCGTCCTGGACGTAGGCGAAGTGCAGCTGCTGGCGCATCTGCGCGATGTAGAACGTGCTGATGGCATATTGCGAGCGGAGGCCGAGCATGAAGTCCGCGAGGTTATACAGGTTGTTCGACGCGGCGCCCGCGGGCCGCGTGAACTGTCCGGTGTACGTGTCGAGGCCGTACAACGGATTCACGTCCTGGACTTCGACGGCGATGTTCTGGAATTCGTAGCCCGCCTTGAGCGACTGGCGCCGCATCAGCCATGAGTAGTTGATCTTCGGGTTCCAGACGGTCGGATACTGCCATTGCGGATTGGTCGCCTGCCGTCCCAACGCGGCGAATCCGCTGATGCTCTGCGACGGCAGACCGCCGGTGATGCGCGGATCGGTTGGCAGACCGGAGATCCCGAAGGTGTCCTGCGAGCCGAGCGCCGGCGGGTTCTTTCCGCCTTGGGTCGTGGACCAGCCCAGTCTCATCTCGAGCAGGGAGCGGTCGCTCGCCACGTAGGTGGCGCCGAGCACGAATTGTTTGTTTCGCGCGTAGATATTGCCGTTGCCGCCGCCGCCCGACGGCAATGGAATGGGCGGCTGGTCGTTGGTGCTGAGATCGCGCCAGCCGAATCGCCCGAACATCGAAATCGCCGGGCTCAGCTGGAGATCGAGTTTACCGCCGGCCTTGTCCGTTTCGTTCGTCAGCTCCTGGAGCGTGGAGTAGTTGTTCGCCGCACCGGGCAGGTTTGGCGGCGGAAGACCGCCGAGGACTTTGCGCGCAAACGCCGTCATCGGAATCGCCGAGCCCGCCGGGTAGACGACGCCCGTGCGCGGATCCCGAATGTCGACGCTCAAAATTCCGGCGTCCTGCGCCGACGTGGGGATGGTCGAAAAGACGGTGTTCTTGCGATTCTGGCGGAACCCTTCGAAGTCTCCAAAGAAGAACGCCTTGTTCCTCACAATCGGCCCACCCAGCACGCCGCCGTACTGGTTGCGGCGGAGCGGCGGCTTCTGTCCGTCAACAGGAACGAAGAATGTCGTCGCGTTCAATTTCGTGTCGCGGAAGAACTCCCACGCGTCGCCATGAATCTGATTGGCGCCGCTGCGGTATGCGACGTTCACGGTCGCTCCCGCCGCGCGTCCGTATTCCGCGCTCTGATTGTTGGTGACGACGCGGAATTCACTGA
This sequence comes from Acidobacteriota bacterium, assembly GCA_046728115.1. Classification (GTDB taxonomy): domain Bacteria; phylum Acidobacteriota; class Vicinamibacteria; order Vicinamibacterales; family CAVVIG01; genus CAVSWN01. The sequence goes on from JBKPDW010000521.1 coordinate 22,303, forward strand.
CGGCATCGGGCGGCGGCTGCATGACCTGATTCGAGAAGCCCTGGTTGCTCGTGCCGTAGGCGTTGTTGTCCACGCCGTCGATCATGAAATTGTTGAACGTGCTGCGCAGCCCGTTGACGTTGAACGCGCCTTCGCGCGGCGTGCCGTTGGTCACCTTGTTGAGGGCCGACTGGCGGACGCCCGTCGCGAGCAACGCGAGCGACGAGTACTCGCGTCCGTTCAACGCGATCTCGCGCATTTGATCGCCGGTAATGACCTGGCCGCGTTGGCTCGAATCGGTCTCGATCAAGGGCGACGCGGCCGTGACCTCAACCCTTTCCGACAGCTGGCCCACGGCCATCTGCAAATCGACGCGCAGTCGGGCTCCCACCTGAACCTGGACGTTGTCCACGAGCGCCATCGAGAACCCCGGGCTCTCCGCGGTGACGAGATAGATGCCGCTCTTCACCGTGCCGAATTCGTATGTGCCTTCCGCTGTCGAGGTTCGGGTGACCGACACGCCGGTCGCCGTGTTCGTCAGAGTGACTTTTGCTCCCGGTACGACGGCGCCTGAGGTATCGCGAATCGTGCCGACTACGGCCGCCGTTTCGAACTGCGCCAGGGCCGGCGCCGCCGTAACGATCCACACCCACAATACCGCTGCGATGACGAGCATCTGGCCACCTCCGTGGTGCTGGCTCAAGGCTCAGGTCTCGAGTCTGAAATCTTGCGCTGCTTTGAGACTCGAGTCTTGAAACTTGACACTTGATGAAACTCAGCCTAGCTGTCTCGTGTGTCGACCGAACGACGAGCATGTCGCAACGACGTGACGTGCGGTCGGGTGTAGGGCAGACGACCATTGTCAGCGGAAGGCCTGGCGCGATAGCGCGTCAGCGCCACGACCAGTTTGGCTCGGACCGCGGCCGCGATCGACGGCCAGTTCTTCTCGCAACGCAGCAGCGTCTTCCACGAGTACAGGTGCTTGGATTTGTGGAAGTCGCTGCTCGCGATGTAAGGATAATGCTTGAGGCTCGTCACCGAAAACAAATCGTCGCGATTCCCCGCTTCCCAGGCGTCGACGAGGTCCGCCAGCCGTTTCCGATGGTTCCAGAGGAAGCAGGTGCCGATCTCCACGCGGCGTGTCGTGCGGTGGTGCCGATGGCAGACGATGCTGACCCCGCCCTGCCGGCGGATCTCGCTGAGGATGTCGTCCGCGGGTTGGTCGGCGCTGATGAACTTGCGTATGTTCAGCGCGACAATGTGCGAGTTCTTCTTGCTGCGGATGTGATTTTGCGTGACCTCGGCGCCAGGAATCACCAGCAGATCGTAGAGCCGCCTCGCGCGCACCGCCTCCTCGGCGATCTCCGCCAGATAATCGTCGAACCGGTCCGGCGTCACCGAGAAATGGCGGTAGCCCAGCGACGCCATCTTCCCGGCCCGCGCCAGCAGATCCCGCTTCATGAGGATGTGATCCGTGATCGCGATCTTCAGCGCCGGCTCGACGTCTTCGAGCACTTCGGGCGCGCGCACGTGCTGCCGGCGCAGGCGCGTCAGGGGCTGCGTGCGCGTTCGATGGTGCTGCTCGACCGGCTGGAGATCGGGCTCGCGAAGCGTTGCTTCCTGGAGGGCAAGTTCACGGCGGCGAAGTACCATCTTTCAGTGCCGCGAAACCGCTCTTTCAGATTGCTGATGGCGCTGCTGGCGCTCAGGGTCGCGCCGCGTGTGTCGCGGCGGATGGTGATCGCGTCCCATGTGCCGGTGTGGAAGCCCGCCGCGATGTTCAGATAGGCGCTGGCAATTTCATTCCCGGCCGCTGCGTGTGGCCCGTGCCGCGGCCAGCTCGAGCAGCTCGTCTTCGGCCCGACGCCAACACTCGAAAATGGAAACCCCGTCTCGCGGCATGGCCGCTGCGAACAGTTCGTGCGCCCGCCTCGCGATCTCGTCGAACGTGGGGAAGACGTCGGCCGGCTGCGCGGATCGCGACGATGGTCTGCCCTTGCCTCGCGAGAAGCTCTCGCTCATCGTGCCGGCACGATAGCGGCAACTCGTGAAGAACGCTTTACGGCCATCCAGCGTTGGTGTAAAAGATCCGCCACGGGGGAGTCCGCTGCATCGCGATGACCCTTCGGTTCGCCGCAATTCGGGTTGTGCACTCGTCTCTTGCTTTTCGGGTCCATCCGTCGGCGTTCGGATGTTTGCCTCCACAATCCGGCGGCGTGCCATAGCATCGGTCAATCCGCCACGCCCAAATATCGGGCTGTTACGGCGAGATGCGTCTCCTCGTCCTCTTCATCGTGAGACCGGAACCGCGATGTGGGTCGAAGCGTTGCCCGGCCTTCGTGACGGAATTCGTCCTTCTGGGATCTCGTCGTGCTCTGGAAGACCGTGTTGCGCTGCACATTCCGGCTGGTGATCGATGCTTGGCCGTGTTTCATGCGAGGAGGATACACGTCGGATATGACAGCGGCGTCACGAATGAACCCGACCGCAACAGTTAAGCCGCATTCGAAGGCGTCAGGAT
>JBKPDW010000522.1:0-9034 GCA_046728115.1 Acidobacteriota bacterium
TCCGCCGATTCGACCGATCGATTTGGCAGGTATATCGAGGAACGTCGATAGCCGCTCGACCCACTGATCGAGCAGCTGGCGCCGATGGACCAGCACGAGCGCGTTGACGCCGCGTTGAGCGATGAGCCACGCGGCGACGACGGTCTTGCCAAATGCGGTGGTCGCTGCCAAGACGCCAGTCTCGTGGCGCACGATGGCGTCAGCTGCGGTCTTCTGTTCCTGCCGCAGCTCGCCCTGAAACTTCACATCCAAAGGACTACCGTCGTGGCGTTCGTCGCGAATGACCATGCGGACGCCAAGCTCGTTGAGCATCTTGCGCACGTCATCGAGGCAGCCGCGTGGCAGCCCGATGTGATACGGGAGATCCTCGGCGCATGCGACGACGCGCGGCTTGTTGTACGTCGAAAGCCGCATCGCCTGCGCTTTGTAGAACTCGGGATTCTGAAACGCGGCGAGCCGAAGCAATCGGTTTCGAAGTCCAGGATTCAAGTCTTGCTTGGGGATGTAGATCTGATTGCTAAGGGCGAGTTCCAATGTCGCTGGCAAATCCCCGACGATCGGAGCCTCTCGTCGACGTGACGGAGGTGCGGTCCAAGGCTCTGTTTCTCCATCGTCCTGTGGTGGCAACCGTACGCCGAGGATTCGCCCTCGTCGTTCAGCGTCCTCGACGATCTCTTCAACCTGCGGCCTCCCGATCTTGCGAACGCTCCGAGAAACGCCCACTGGTCGGCCCATGGAACAAAGGCGCTATCAAGAAAGACCGTGTTGTCCTGCTTGCGCGCCGCCCTCTGGAGCGGCAGAGCGATCAGGTTTCCAAACCCTCCTTGCGGCATCGTGTCTTGATTCGGAAACAGCCGGTCGTACGAATCGAGACCGATATCTGGACGCCTCTCCATTGTCTCGGTGAGGACATGCGATCCCAGTCGTCGGGCAAGCGCGGCTGGAATGGCTTCTTCGAAAAAGAACCAGACATGCGCGCCTCGCCCGGAGCGTGATCGCTCGAGCGCGGCTGAGAGGTTGAGGTGGCGACAAGCTTCAAGAAACGCCGCAGCATCGTCGCGCCAGCCGGCCTTGTCGAAATCGACGGCAAGGAAGAAGCAGGTCTCGTCCTGAAGCAACGGGTAGACGCCAGCGATGAAGGGCTGTCCCTCGGCGTCGCAACCTGACAGGTGCCAGCGAATGACGTCGTCAGTGACCGGAAGGAACCGACGGTTGGGACATTCAGCGCATTTGATGCGCGGCTTCTCGCACACGCCACGGACCCATTCGTTGGCGCAGGCGGGTGCGTAGCCAGACCTGCCCGTTTTGCGGCTCTCGAATCGCCGCGGGTATACGTCGTCGCGGCCTCGGAAGAGCGACCGAAAAACGGCGATCTTCGCCTGCGGCGACGATGTCTGATCGACAAGCCCCGCGATCAGGTCCATTAAGTTGATTTTCGTCTGTTCAGCGACGAGAAGCGGCCCAGTCTTTCCCCTTCAGTCCCAGCATACGCGCGAACTCCTTCGTTTTGGAGGTCACGAGTGTCGCCTTCGTCTTCGGGCTTGGCCGCCGAGCAGGAGATCATAGGCGCGGACAGGCTTACCCACGGCCTCGGGCGCACCGCGGAGAGTGGCGTCGCTTGAGTACGTCTGGCTGGTGGGCTGGCCGGAAGGACGTCGCGATTAGAGCGAGTCGACCCGCCTTGCCTCAACATTGAGCCGACCGTCAGTGTCGGCACTCTGGAAGGGCGCAGGGTGACGCCCGACGGCGCGCGTTAGGAGGAACCCCGCTGGAACCCCGAACTTGAATTTTGGTCGGGGCGACTGGATTCGAACCAACGACCCCCTGCGCCCAAGTGCCACGTCCTGCGATTATCCGCAACTCTCTGCAACAACCGAGGCTCCAAGTCGTTGATTCGCCGATGGATCTCGCGTTCCGACCCCATGTTCGGAGGGTTCTGACCAGTAAACTTGCAAGGTTATGGGTCGGTCCCGTTTCGCGCTAGCCAACAACTTGGTAGCGGCGGAGGCGGGCAGATGCGATGGCGCCTATGGCGAACGCGGGAACCGCGAGTCCGAAGGGGCTTGCGCGTTCATCGGGCACTTCTGCAGCGGCGCGGGGACCTTGCGGCGCTCACGGTAGCTCCTCCAATGAGGCACCGGACTTCCCGAGTATGCGTACCTCGCTGGGCGCGACGATCGCGCCCGGGAAGATGGCGACGTTCCACCCCTTTGTTCCCGCTCGCCGGCAAGCATCGGACGCGAAGCGAATAGCGCTCACGCGCCGCTGCGTGCTGACCGCCCTCCCGAGTCGTTGCAGCCGGGTCGGTGACGGCACACTCCTCCATGCCTCGAAAAGGTCGTCCGGCGAGATGCCGAGCATCTTGAGAACAGCGAGTCTCGAGAGATCGACAACATGCTTCAAATCGACCTGTGCGAAGAACGTCAGCCGTGGCTCTGTGGCTGCACCGATGCCGGCGAACCGACGACGATATTCGAGGTCTGCGACTCGCTCGGTCTCGGAGAAGTACAAGCAGTCGACATCTCGCGGATTGCAGCGACCGGGGCGCCCTGAGGTGTAGAGATATCTGGGCGGACGGCCTTCAAGAAAGTCGAGCGCCGCAACACAGCGAACCAGTCGCCTTCGCATCGGTCGGGTTGGAACAGTTTCAAGAAGCTTCGCGAAGTCGCTGCCTGTCGGGAGCGTCAACTCGGGCTCCCGGTCAGCATGTCCTCGACGAGGTCGGCGACCACGGCGACTTTCCCTTGCCGAATCATCTCGAACGGTGTCCGGCCGCCGCCCAACTCCTCGTTCGCGAGGTGGAGCCACTTCCGAAAATCGTTCTGTCCGAGAACCGCGCGCACCCGAGCAACCCGCTCGAACGGCTGCAGGAGCGGCTGAAGGGCGTCCGCGTCCGGCGTCTTCGATGCTGTTTGTCGAGTTCTCCCGACCAAAGCCGCAAGTTCGGCCACCGACAAACCGAAGGCCGACGCGACGCTGGTTGCTGATAGCTTCCCAGACTTCGCTCGCAGGTCCGCGGTGGCTTCGATGACCTTCTTGAGTTCGCCGAGATGGTCAGCCCTTTCGGTCTTCTCTGTAGTGAGCTGTCGGCTCGCGACAATCTTCGCTACCGCCTCGCTAAACGCATCCTCGCCCGCTTGGATTCCTTGCGCCACTTCAAGATCGAACGGCCGAGTGAAATAGCCGAAGAGTTCGACCAGCTTCTGCGCGTTCTCGCGTTCGCTCGCCTTTCGGGTCTTCGTTTGGAAGAGAAATACGATCTTCGACGGCTCAGGAGTGGCCGTGAGGCGCTCGGCCAGCATCCGCAAAAACGTTCGATGGGATAGCAGCGCGTTGATCCCTTCCGCCCACACTACCGTCAGTTCAGGCAGGCGCCTGAGAGCACTGATCTCGGACGCCCGGGCCAGCTTCGGGCGGTAGCGGCGCAAAGGGGCCGGAATGGTAGTCTCCCCTGTTGGAGTAGTGACCATCGTTGACGGATATTCGAGAGCGGTCTTCATGCCACCAAGTGTAATCCTGATGTCAACTATATGTCAACCGCGGAGGACAGGCGAGACGATCAGAGGTCTACGCGTATTGCCGCGCCGAACAGAACTCGCCAGCGCGATTTGAGCTGACGCAGGGACGAACGTTTCCTGTCAGCGCCTCGGTCGCCGACGCAGGAGTGCGTACATTGGCGCGAGCAGCACGGCCAGCAGTCCGAGGTGTTTGAGCACTATGACCGCGACGGCACCCGACACCAGCGCGGCGGGAACGCCGAAAAGCAGCAGGATTTGATAGAGGACGAGAGGTCCAGTAATGAGCGCAATGACAGCCACCGTCAGTCGCCACCCACGCGGCGCATGGCCGTCGCCGGCTGGTTTGGCTGAATGACATTTCACCGCGCCTCGCCAAGAACAAAGTGCAGATCATTCATTCCTACAGGCCCGCTCTCGACGGTGGCGAGACCAGCGTTGTCGAGCACGCTCATGATGTCCTCGACGGCAACGTGGCCATGTCGGTGAAAGTGCGCAACTAGCCCTCGGCGAGTGGGACGCCCGAAATCGACGGCGAGCGCACGGCCGGCAGGCTTCAGTACTCGTCGAATTTCATTCGCGCACTGTTGCCTTGTCTTCCTGGGCAAATGGTGAAGCATCAGCGTGCTCAACACGACGTCGAAACTGCCATCAGGAAAGGGCAGCTGCTCGGCCACAGCAACCTGGAAGATGGCCGAAGCTCCCACCTTCGCGGCCTTACGTGTCGCGCGAGCAATCATCTGCGGCGACGCATCGATGCCGTGGACGACGCCAGCCGACTGCACGTGCCGCGTCGCCGCAATAGCCAGCGTTCCAGTCCCGCAGCCGACGTCCAAGACTGACTGTCCTCGTTCAAGCCTCACGAGTTCGATGAGTCGTTCCCGAAACGCGCGCTCTCTGCCGCGAGTGAACAGCCACGCGAGGAGGTCGTATCGAGCAGCCCAATGCAGAACCCGTCCGTTGGTATGCGGCGCAACGCTTGTTTCGATGCCGTGACTCATTGGGGTCCTCCGCCTGAGGCTCACGCCGGCACGCGGCATGTGAGCTCGCACTCTCAGCGTAAACTTGGAGCTGACAAGAGTGAAGTACATCGAGTGGCGTCGGGTGCGATAGTGAACAATCCGGGTCGCGATGTCCGTTATCTGCATCACAGGAGGTCCCTCCGTGACACAACAACAGCCGAAGGATCGCCGAGTGCAGAAGACCGAACGGCTCTTGCGCGACGCCATCGGCACACTCATTCACGAGAAGAGCTACGACTCCATCGCCGTCAGAGAGATCCTGCAGCGGGCTAACGTCGGCCGGTCAGCGTTCTACGCTCACTTTGCCAACAAGGATGCACTGCTCGCAGTGGCCATTGAGCAGACGTTGTACGAGACGCCTCCACACCCGGTGGCGGTTCCTCAGACGCGGTTCGAGCACGTGGTGGGATTCAGCTACCGAGTATTCGAGCACGTCGACGGGTTTCGGCAGACTGCCAACGCGATGAAGGGCAGAAAGAGCCGCACGATCGTCCACCATCATCTTCGTCGTGTACTGCTCGAAAAGGTGACAGCGGCTATTGGACAGAGCGTGCAGCGTTCTGCCGTACCGACCGGCCTCCTGGCCGAGTACATCGTGGGGACGTTCATTCTCGTGCTCAACTGGTGACCATCGACGAACCGAGCGGGTCGGTCGAGCGCTTCAAGTCGCGCTCTTTCTTCCCTGTGCCACGTCACCGCCACCTCGTCACGCGAAAGGATGGGGAACGATGCCTGCACGACGTCGCGGAGATAGGCTTCAAGCGCGGCTCGGCGCTTTCCCATTGGCAAGCGCCGACAGCCGTAGGTGAGCTCATGCCAGACTGGTGCCGCAATGGCGCACTCCGGACCGCGCTCGCCCAAATGCTCGAGAATCGCCGGCTCCGGTCTCTTGGAGATCGGTGCCGAAACTAGTGGAGAACCCCGGAAGGGATCTCAGAGCCCGCCCTCTCCGGGCCATGGTTGACAACGATGACGTACGCGCCGCCCAGGATAAGCGCGATGAGCGCCGCCACGACGATTCGGATGAGTCTCTTTCGGGTCATGGCTTGTCCTCGCAATCTGCACGTGAGACGTCGTGCACTTATCGGGCGATGAGCGCTGGTCGGCCGTTTCTGATTGTCCAGACCGCCGGAACCGACTTGAAGTTGCCCGTACGAGGCTGTTTTGTGACCCTGCCTGCAGTCCCGTCGTAGGTCTCGAGCTGGCGGAGGTACACGGCCGGATTCTCTCCGCGTTCGAACGCTTCGACGATCATGTTCACGGAATCGTATGCATACGGCATCATGTGCGTGGCGAATCGAGCCTCCGGGTGCCGTTTCTCGAATCTCTCTCTGAATCCATGGTCACGCAGATTGCTATCGGTGTACCAGGATCCTTCGAACAATTCGGGTTTCTCACTGAGCGACGGCGACACCACCGACGCGACATGACGAACATTCGCGTCGGACAACTGTTGACCGAGCCGGTCGAGGGCGGGGTTCAAGGCTTCGACGTACAGAACATCTGGACGCGATGACGCAACCGCCGCGATGCGCGATCGGAAATCCGTCACCGACTCCGCGAACGTCTGTGCGTGCGTGATCGACATCCCGGCGCGCGCCGCTTCCACCTTGAGCGCCTTCACATGATTGTTGATGCTCGGGTAATCCTGCGTCAGCAGCGCAACCTTCCGAATGCCCCGTCGTTGCGCTTCCTCGACCCAGAGCACCGCTTCGGCCTGCGGCGACGGAATATGGGTGAAGCTGTAGGCGCCATCCCCGATGGACATGACGGTGCACACGCAGATATGGGGAATCCGTGCTGCGGTCGCGTACGGTTTCGTCACCTGGCCGATCAACGACACGCCGCCGACGATCGCCTGGACGTTGTCCGCGCGGACGACGTCCCGAATCACGGCAACCGCCTTAGCCGGATCAGGTCCGCTATCCCTGATGACGAGTTCGTAGCGATATCTGGTGTTGCTCAGATCGTTGACGGCCATTTGCACCGCCGCAACGAACGAAGTGCCCAGCAAGGCGTACGGACCCTCTGTCGGCACGATGACGCCGATCTTGACGATGCCATTTGGAGGCGCGATCCATTTGTCGCGGGTCGTGAGGACATATGCGGTCATGATTGCGGCCAACAACACCGCAAGGGCAAACGCAGAGCGGCCCGGATTCGAGGGAGCGACTTCGAACGTCGCGGTCAGGAGCTTGTGCAAGTAGTACAAAACGAACAGACTCCCGATGAAGATCGCGATACCGCTCATCTCCATCGCCGGAGGACCAAACGTCGGCTTCGGGAACGAGGTCGAGATCGACGAGAGGAAGGTACTCAGGAATACTCTGAGCGTGCTTTCCCACAAACCTTTCACCAGGCCGAAGCCGACGATCATCCACAAGTTCATGGCCACGTAGCCGATGAGCGCCAACCTGCTCCCTGTGGATGTGAACCGACCGAGGAGGGCTGCCGGAATCAACAGCAACGCCGCTCCCAAGACGAATGCCGACGCGCCGAGCGAGTAGAGATGGTTCACCGTGATAGCAATGACTGTGACCATCATGCTGATCAGCGACAGGCGGCCGTAGTGCCGCACGTCGTTCGCCACCCTCATAGGTACCTCCTTCTCGGGAACATGCAGTCCCACAATGAACTGACGTTCGATTCGGAACATAATGTTCACCTTCGTCGGAGTCCTGGCACGACATGTCAGCGCATTTGTCAGTTATCGAACAGACGGCGGTGGATTGTTCTGCAAGTGAGGGGACCGTGACTGCAAAAGGTCGAGTTGAGGACCGTCGGGTTCAGCGGACGCGGCAACTGCTGCAGGGCGCGCTGTTGTCCCTGATTCAAGAGAAGGGTTTCGAATCGCTGTCCGTGCAAGACATCATCGATCGAGCCAATGTGGGACGCGCGACGTTCTACGCCCACTTTCAGAACAAAGGAGACCTCCTGGCCAGCGGCATCGACGGACTGCGCGTTTCCCTCAAGGAACGCCAGCGCCAGGCGCTGTCACAAGGTCGCAGCAATGACGAGCGACTATTTGCGTTCAGCCATGAGCTCTTTCTCCACGCAAATCAGCATCGTGATCTGTTCGCCGCGATGGTCGGCAAGCGGAGCGGCGCGGTCGTCCAACAGCTGATCCACAAGATGTTGGTGGACCTCACGCGCGAAGAGGTCAAAGCCATCGCTTCTCACGGCGATGCCAGGGAGATGCCCATCGAGGCCGTTGTGCAATTCGTCGCAGGAGGACTCTTCGGGCTGCTCATGTGGTGGGGCAACGGAAAGATGCGGTTGTCCGTCGAAGACGTCAACACACGCTTTCGCCGGCTGGCGATTCCCGCGCTAAGAGTAGCGTTGACTTGAATGGGGGATCGCGGTCGACGAAGCGCCCATCGTTCTCCGCGCGGACTGGTTGTTCTACGCTGAATTTCTGCAGAGAGCGCTCGTCCCACCAGCCCTTGGGAAATCGGGTGTGAAGCGGCCTGTCGCGAGGCATGAGTTGCAGCGTCCTCAATCTCCGCGTCCGCCGAGACCCGAGCCGCCATGGATAAAGGCTGAGCCGGCACCATCGCACCTTCGCGCGGGCGAAACGTAGCCGCAATCTGCCCAGACTAGGACAGCCGCTCCGACCGCGCTTTCACATCATCGCTCAGCTGCCGCACGACCTCGCGGGTCTTGCGGATATCCGCTTCGCTGAGACCAACGCCCATCGTTGAAGCGATCGCCAGGAACCGGGCATTCATCTCGCGGTAGCGCGCATCGCCTTTGCGCGTCAGCTGCACACGCTTCGAGCGCCGGTGCTTCGGATTCTCGATGAAGGTCACGAGGCCGTCGGCGGCGAGCTCGTCCGCCAGCCGCTGCATCCGCTGTCGGCTGGTCGGCCGCATCTGGGCGATCTGCGGCACGGTCAGTGGACCCAGCAGAGCGAGACTGCGCATGAAGCCGAACGCACCGCCGCCCCAGCTGGTGATCAACCCTGTTTTCTGGCCGACGGCGCGTATCCTGAAGAAGCACTGGGCCACTTCGAGCATCAGCTCGGCGATCGCCTCGGCCTTGCTGTCCGCGATTGGTCGCGCGTCTGTCCTTGAAGCCGCCTTCGTCCTGTGTCGTTTCGGCGCCATCGTCTCCGCTCTCGTTAGCTTTACAGCCTGCCCAGTTGACACCATAGTTGTCAATTGCGACAATGACACCTAGGTTGTCATGTGTGCTAGACGTTCTGCCGCGCAGCGCTCCAGCACCTGCGAAGCAGGCATGGGTAAGGAGCCGGCTGGGCACGTGAACGGCGCTGAAACGGCCGGCGTGATCGCGCGACCGCCCCTGCTGTTTCTCGCCGCGCTTCTGCTCGGTCTCGCCTCGGATCAACTGTTACCTGCGCCGTTCGCCGTTCCAGAGGGCGATTGGGGCCACGGAATCATCGCCGGCGCCCTCATCGTGATCGGTCTGACGCTCGCTGCCACGGGAATCCGCAACTTTTCCCGCTCGGCGACGCCGGTACCGACGAACCAGCCCACC
>JBKPDW010000523.1:0-10531 GCA_046728115.1 Acidobacteriota bacterium
CGCGGAGGTTGATTGGTTTCACCCTCGCCTGACGGTCGCAGCCAGCGTCCACTCTCAGGGCAACTCATCGTCTTCACCGGCAAACTCAGTTCGCTCGGGCGCAAGGATGCGCGCGCGCTCGTGGCGCGTCTCGGCGGGACAACCGGCGAAGACGTCAGCGCGCGGACGACGATGGTGGTGGTAGGTGCCGAAGGATTCGGGCCGGCGCCCCAGGAAAAGAGCAACAAGCTGAAACGAGCCGAAGACCTCAATATCAAGATTGTTTCCGAAGAAGAGTTCTGCCGGCTCGCCGACGTGCCGACCCCGCAGACGCTGAAGCGTCAGTACCACGCGATGCGCGATCTGGTCGCGCGATACCGCCAACTGCGCGAGGACCAGGTGCGGTATCTGGTGAAGTGCGGTGTTCTCCATCCGGTGATGCGCACGAACGCGGAGATTTTCTTCGCGTTTCCCGAGGTGGCCATTTTCAAGCAGGCGCACGAAGCGCTGGCCCAGGGCGCGTCGTTTCGAAGCGTCGTGCGATCGCTGATGGCGTCGAGGCAGGGACAGCTCGAGCTGGATTTCCGTCTGGATGCTGCGCCCGCCCGCGTACTCGCGCTTCGTCGTCCCGCGCCAACGGCTCCGGCGCACCCGACCGCGGATATGGTCGGTGCCGTGCCACGCGACCCGGCGGCTGCCGAGGAGTACTTTCGTGCGGGATCGGCTCTGGACACTGGCGATGAGTCGGCGAGGGCAGAGGCCGCGGCAGCGTATCGCAAGGCCCTCGAATACGATCCCTATCTGGTGCCGGCGCTAATCAACCTGGCGAACATCCATTACAGCCGTGATGAGTTGGTGGAGGCGCAGGCTCTCTACGAACGCGCAATTGCGCTCGAGTCGGATTTCTTCGAGGCGCATTTCAATCTCGGCAACATCCACCACGACCTCGGACGATTCTCCGAGGCACAAGCCTGCTATCGCGAAGCTGTGCGGCTGAACCCGTTCTACGCCGACGGACATTTCTATCTGGCCGTGACGTTCGAAAAGATGGGCCTGTCGTCTGAAGCTCGACCCCACTGGCGCGCCTACCGAGAGCTCGCGCCTCAAGGGGAATGGGTCGAGTTGGCTAAGGAATTCTCCGAGTAATCAGTATCGGTAATCTTCAGGACTGCGCTTCTTCGGTGTCCTTCGCAGCTTGAAAAATGCGCAATCGGGGCACCACGCCTGGGGATCGAAACCTGTGGTGCCCGCAATCGGCAGGACGTCGCGATGGCCGCAGCATTCGGGGCCGTCTTCGGGCGGCCGCCGCCAGCGGCACGACTTGAACTTCACCACTGCCGGCGACGGCAAAGGTGCGTCCATGGCCGGTTCGGAGGGCGGCTGAGCCGCAGGGAGCCTGACGCTCAGAGGATCCGACATCGACATCTCATTCTAGTCGAAGCCCGACGGACTTGGCGAGGAACGCCAGGGCCCCGCGCTCTTCTGGAGCAACGAGGGTGATCGCCTGGCCCACCTCATCCGCCCGGCCGGTGCGGCCGACGCGGTGCACGTAGGCGTCGGGCGAGTCCGGCACTTCGTAGTTGATTACCGTGTGAATGGCGTCGATGTCCAGCCCGCGCGCGGCAATGTCGGTCGCCACCAGCACCTTGTATCGGCCGCCCTTGAATCCTTCTACCGCGACGCGCCGCTGATCCTGGCTGCGATCGGCATGCAGCGCCGTGCAACGGACGCCTGCCGCCGCCAGATGGCGCGCCAATCGATCCGCGCCGATCTTCGTGCGCACGAAAATCAGCACGGGACCCTCTGGGCGGCGCAGGTGATCGATCAGCCACGAGACCTTCTGTGAGCGGGCCACCGCCTGGACGCGGTGCGTGATCGTCTTCGGCGGCGCGCTGCGCTGGCCGACCTGCACGTACTTGGCGTCGCGCGTAATCTCCAGCGCGTCGCGTACCACCTCGTCAGGCATCGTCGCCGAGAACAGGAGCGTCTGACGGTCGGCCGGCAGCGCGGCGATGATGCGGCGGACGTCGGGCCAGAAGCCCATGTCCATCATGCGGTCGGCTTCGTCGAGCACGAGCAGTTCGATGCCGCTCAGATCGGCGTTCTGCTGACGCATATGGTCCATCAGGCGGCCGGGTGTGGCCACGATGATGTCCACGCCCGCTTTGAGGGCGCGTTCCTGCACGCCCATCTCCACCCCGCCATATACCGCGGCGCTCGTGATCGCCGTGTGATACGCGAGCCCGTGGATCTCGTCTTCGATCTGGACCGCCAGCTCACGCGTCGGTGCGAGGACGAGCACGCGCGATTTTGAGTGGTCGGCGTTCAACAGTCTCTGCAGCGTCGGCACGACGAAGGCCGCCGTCTTGCCTGTGCCGGTTTCCGCGCACGCGATCAGGTCGTCGCCGCTCAGCGCGAACGGGATCACCGCCGTCTGAATCGGCCTCGTGTCCACGAAACCCAGGTCCCGGATGCCTTCGAGCAACCGTGGATCGAGCCCGAGGCTCGTGAACGGCACCGGCCCCGTGTCGCAGGTGACTGGCTCGAGCGTCGGATGCGCGTGCGTCGCGTGCTTCCGATGCGAACGTCTGTCCGGATGGCCGGGCCCGTGATGACGCGGCTTGCCTTTGCGCGGGCCGCGAGGGCTGCCGGAGTGATGTCTGCGTGTTGTGTTGGAATTCAAACCAGTTCTGGCTAGCGTGCCCGGAAGGTGATGATGCCGCGCACCGGATCGTAGGGCGACACGCCGACGGTCACGCGATCCCCGGGAACTACTTTGATGCGGAAGCGGCGCATACGGCCGCTGAGCTGCGCCAACACCTCGTGGCCGGCGTCGCATTGCACACGGTACAACCCACCACTGTGGACCGCGACGACGGTGCCTTGCATGTCGATCAGATCATCCTTGCTCAACTGCTAGCGTACCTTTCTGAAACAACCATTATGCCACATCAATTGACAGAGCCCGCACGGCAGCTTCTACGCGCCGCGCGAGACCCTCGTAGTCTTCCCCGACCAGGCGCATCGGCTGTCCGAATGCCACGCGCACCCGTCCTGGTCTCGCCATGCGCCACCCCACTCCCAACACGTTCTGAACACCGTCGATTCGGACTGGCACGACGACCGCGGCCAGGCGGGACGCGATCATGCCGATTCCCGGTCGAAACGTGTCGATCGCCCCGGTCTCCGATCGCCGGCCTTCGGGGAAGATCAGCACCGATGTCCCCTCCGCGAGCAATTCTCCGATATAGCGCAGCGTCTGCCGCGCGCCCGCTTCGCGCTGCGGGAGCGGGAAAGCATTGAAGAGCAGGACGGCGAGATAGTAGTTCAAGCTGTTGGTGAACCACTCCATGCGCGTGTGCTGCTTTGGAAAGAAATGCGCGGCGAACATCTCCTTGCCCATGGCAGGTGCGACCGTGTATCGAAAGCGTGTGGGCATCGCGGCCATGATCACCGGGCCATCCATGAAGCTCTGATGGTTCGACGCGAACACGACGGGGCCTTCGAGATCCGCGAGGTGCTCGCGCCCTTCGACCCGCAGCCACGCAAACACTCGGGCGAGCGGCAGAATCCACGTCGCGAGATTCATACGGCGGACAACGCGTGCGAGCCGCGATCGATTCCACGTCGGCAAATCAACCGGTTCGCCTGGCGTGGTGTCTGAGGTCGCTGCGCGATCGACGAGCGCGCGCAACTGGCCGATGTCCCGCGCTTCCGAAAATGCACCTTCGTCGAGGCGGGTCTGAAAGGCGTCCTCGAGCGCCACCATCAGCTCGACCCGGTCGAGAGAGCTGAGTCCCAACTCCTCGAGGGTCGTCGCCGACGAGAGGTCGCCGCGCCCGGCGTACCTGGCAACCAGTGCGGACAGCGTGTCGGATCCGGTGGCGATCGGGGATGGCCTCTGTCCGCCTGCCTTGACCCACTCGCGGATCGCCGCGCGCTTCAACTTTCGAGTCCCTTCCGTGCGCGGAAGTGCGGCCTCCGGCCAGACGAGCGCCCGGCGGATCTTCTGATGTTCGTCGAGCTGCGCGTTGGCCAGACGCACGATGTCGTCGGGCTCGATGCCCGAATCGAGAAGAAGGACTGCGTGCACGCGTTCGTTGGTACCACCGCGTTCGAACGGCGCGCCGACCACTGCGGCGTCGCGCACGCCCGGCGTATGCAGGAGCACGCGTTCGACGTCCTCGGGGAAGACTTTCAATCCCTCGGGGGTCACGATCAGTTCCTTTTTGCGTCCGCGGATGTAGACCTGACCGTCGTCGGCGATTTCGCCGATGTCGCCTGTGTGGAACCAGCCGTCCTGGAACGCATCCGCAGTCTCGGTCGCCGCGTTGAAGTAGCCTGTCGTGACGTTCTCTCCCCGCACCAGAATCTCGCCGTCGGGCGCGATCTTCACGTCGACGCCGGCAATGGCCTTCCCAACCGATCCTTTCCTGGTCCCGAACGGATGATTGAGCGTAACGATCGGTGCGGTTTCGGTGAGGCCATAGCCCTGGATCACCACGAAACCGAGCTCGGCCCAGAACGCTTCGAGTTCGCTGTCCAGGGGAGCCGCCCCTACGACAAAGGCCCAGAATTTGAGGCCGAACAGGCGATGGATACGGCGGTAGCGCCACCAGCGGCGCGTGAAGTGTTTGCCGCTTGCCTGCACGGCTCCGCTCGCCTGAAAGGCTCGCGCTACGACCTGATCGAGCCGGACGACGTGCTCGCGCAGCACTTCCAGAATCTTCGGCACCGACACCAAGACTGACACGCGGCGCCGCTTGATCTCGGTGACGATGTCCCCCGGGTTGTAACCGCGGATGAATACGACGACTCCCGGAATCATCGGTGGAACGAATGTGGCCATGGCCTGGCCGAACATGTGGCTGAGTGGCAGGAGATTCAGGATCCGAAGTGGATAGAACGGGGCGGCCCACCTGCGATATTTGTTGACCTCGCGTTCGATGGGCACGATGTTGGCCAGGACATTGCGGTGCGTAATGACGACGCCCTTGGGTTCTGCCGTGGCGCCCGACGTGAAGATGATTTCGGCGACGTCGTCGCGCGTGATGGAGACGGCTGGCGGATCGCCGTCCGGCCACTCGAGCTCGTGCAGCTTCCACACCGTGGCCTCGTGTGGACTCGCAATTAGCGGCACGTCCTGCCCGATGAGAAGCAGTCGTGCCGCGACGATTCGACGGACGCGCTCCAAGAAATCGGGTGACGATCGATAGTCGATTGGCACCACGACGATGCCGCTCAGGAGGCAGCCCCAGAAGGCGACGATCCATTCCGGCCGGTTTTCGCTCCAGAAAACGACTTTGTCGCCCTTGCGAAGTCCCAGCGCGTCGAGCCTCGAGGCGAACCCCCGTGCCGCGCGGCCAATCTGTTCGTAGGTGTACGACCGTCTTCGGAAACCGTCGTCGTAGATGAGGAAATCGCCGCGCGCGTCCGCCAGATCGCGGAAGAAATCAATGAGCGTGTCGCGGACCACGGGTGAATTATGATATAGCGCCCGATGCGGATCTTTCTCACTGGCGCGACCGGCTACATCGGAGGCGCTGTGCTCGAGGCGTTGATCCGCGCTGGACACGATGTCACCGCGCTCGTACGCAGCAACGAGAAAGCAAAGTTCGTGGCGAAGCGCGGCGCGCTTCCCGTGATCGGCGATCTGGCCGATCCCGCATCGTTTCGCAGCGCCGCAGATGCGCAGGACGGTTACATTCACGCGGGGTTCGACTCGCGATCGGGCCGGGGACCGGCGATCGAGCGTGCCGTGCTCGAGACGATCCTTGCTTGCGCGCGCCGGCCGCGCACCGCTGGCTCGACCGTACCCGCCCGGCGGTTCGTCATCTACACCTCAGGTGTATGGGTTTTGGGTCGAACGCCGGAGCCCGCTTCCGAGGATTCGCCGATCAACCCCATCGAGGTGGCGTCCTGGCGCCCCGGTCACGAACAGCTGGTGCTCGATGCCATGAACTCAGATCTGCGCACCGTGGTTGTGCGGCCCGGCTACGTCTACGGTGGTGGAATCGGGTATGTGGCCGACATTTTCAAAGCTGCATGCAATGGTCTGGTGCGCGTCATCGGCGATGGCAACAACCACTGGCCGCTGATCTACGATCGCGATCTGGCGGATCTGTACGCGCGTCTGGCTGCCCGCGAGGATGCGGCCGGCATCTACCACGCCAACGACGAAGGCGACGAGCGCGTGAACGATCTAGTGGACGCCATCAAGCCGCACGTCCCGGTGAAACCCGACGTGCGGTACGTGCCGATCGACGAGGCGCGCAACAAAATGGGTCCCTATGCTGACGCTTTCGCGCTCGATCAGGTCGTGCGCAGCCCTCGCGCCCGCGCGCTCGGATGGACTCCCACGCTACACTCTGTACGCGGCAATGCGGCCCGCCTGCTCGAGGAGTGGAGGGGGGCTAGGAATTAGAAAGTCAGAAGTCAGAAGTCTGAAGTCAGAAGTCTGAAGTCTGAAGTCTCACGTTGTCCCTGCGCCTTTGCCCGCATGGACGACGCCCTCCCGCGCCGCCTCTTCGTTCGCGTCGTGAGGTGCCATCGGTACGGGACGCGGGCCCTCGGCCTCCACCTGAAGCGGTTTCGCGTGTGGAACCTGGCCGGCCCCCACCACCGCGTCGATCAATCCGTACTCCAGTGCCTTGTGCGCGTCGAGATAGAAATCCGTTCGCTTCGTATCGCGGATGATCTGCTTCAGCGGCTTGCCGGATCGGACCGACATGATTTTGTAGATCTGATCCTGCATCTGCTTGAGCCGCTCGAGATGTTGCGCCGCGGCGGTCGTCGATTGCCATCCGGCCCATTTTGCGGGCTCGTGAATCATGATCCACGAGTGCGGAAACGCGAGACGGCATCCCGGGCTCGCTGCCTGAAGCACGACGGATCCCATGGAGTAGGCCATCCCCTGGACGATCGTCGTGACCTCGATGCCTCGGCTCGTGACGTGGCGGATTGAATCGTGGATGGCCAGACCGTCGGTGACGTTTCCGCCCGCGCTGTTGATGAACAAGGTGATGGGCTTGGTGTTCTCGTTGGCGAGGTCGCGCAGGCGCTCGATGCAGGCGCGGGCCGTGTCCTTTTCGATGTCACCGACGAGGTAGACGTCGCGCAGGCGCTCCGCCGTCTCCTTGCGAAGCTGCGCGCGGACCGCGTCGACGAGCTCGGCAATCAGACGATCGCTCAATTCACCCATGGCCGGAATTATCGCATCGAATTCAACCTCAACCGCATTCGCTGCACAAATTTGCGTCTCATGCGGACACGAAATAAAAGCGGCCGCCAGAGATGTCAAAGTAACCGCTTCGCCGCCGCGATTGCCTCGTCCAGATTGCTGACGGTCCCATCCATCTGCTTCTCGTAAATCGCTTTCAGAATCTGTCCAACTCTCGGCCCTGGCCGCACACCTAACTCGAGCAGGTGACGCCCGAGCAGAATCGGCTGCGGCGGACGATGCTCCACGCCGAGCGCGCGGGCGCGCTCGAGGAACCAGTCCATCGCGGAGCAGTCGAAGCGCCCGGGCTGCCGCCCTTCGCAATCAGATTTCGCAGCGCGCACGAGCAGTTCGAGATCCACTTTGTGCGCCAGCCGACGGAAGGCGCCGTCTTTCACCTCGTCGCGGACCTTGAACCACGAGCCGGGCTTCAGATGGTGAGCGGTAATGCCGAGCACCTGCTTGCGCACGTCGTAGCCGTCCATCGAATGGACATTCAACCGATCGAGCAGTGCAGTGGCCGGCTGCACGCCCTGATCTTCGTGATCGATCGATCGGATCCGTCCGTCGAGGAATGCGGTTGTCGCCGGCTTGCCGAGATCGTGGCACACGGCGCCGAGCATGATCGCCACCTGTTGTGGCCGGGGAAGATCGTCGATTCGCGCGCGGGCTTTGTCGATGACCTGAAGCGTGTGCACCCACACATCGCCTTCGGGATGCCATTCCGGCTCCTGCGGGCATCCCGAGAGCGCCTGAAGCTCGGGGAACAGTTGCGCGATCACTCCGAGATCCATCGCGAGCGCGAAGCCGATCGACGGCCTCGGCGCAAAGAGCAGCTTCTCGATTTCTCCCCAGATGCGCTCGGCCGGGAGATCGTCGAGCTGGATCGTCCGACAGACGTCACGTGTGGCGGGCTCGAGCTCGAACCCGAACCTGGCGGCGAACTGGATGCCTCGAAGCACGCGCAGGCTATCGTCGGGGAACGTCTCGCGATCCACCATCCGCAGGACACGCTGTTCGAGATCGGCTCTGCCGCCGACCGGGTCGAAGTACTCGTTCATGAGCGGATCGAACGAGATCGCGTTGACCGTGAAGTCGCGCCGGCGCGCCGCCTCGTCGATGGACATGTCCGGATCACCGACGACCACGAAGCCGCGGTGCCCGCGACCAGCCTTCGAATCACGGCGCGGCAGCGAGACGTCGACATCTCCGATCTTGTAGACCTGAAAGCTCTCGCCAACCGCCTCCACACGTCCGAATGTTTCGAGCAGTTCGTGGACTCGATCGCCCCGCAGACCGAACACTTCGACGTCGACGTTCGTCGTGTGTGGATGTCCGAGAAGCCGGTCGCGCACCCACCCGCCGACGACGAGCGCGCGCCCTCCAGCGGCTCGCACGGCGAGGGCGATGTCCGTGACGCGTTGCCAGTCCGCAGGCACCGCTCGACTCGGCTCGGGACTCTGAGGCTCTCGATGGGTCAGCCCTCGACTCCGCTCGGTGTGACCGTGAGGCTCGCGGTCCCTCACCGGTCGGTCAGTCACCATCGACTCCGCGCTGCGATGACCCGGACGCTACCGCCAGGTCATCCCTCGGTCGGGTTGGCTTTCTGCCGAATCGCTTCACGAACCGGTCGCACATTCCCGGCGCGAACGTGTTGAACCAGACGAGCACACGCGATGAGAAGTTGGGGAACACTTCCGGTACCGGACGTTCGATGGCCCGCGCGATGGCGGCGGCCACGACATCCACGTCCTGGCGCGGTCCGTACTTCGCGCGGGTGATCTGTGTTCCGGTGTGCTCGGACATGACTGCGAAGAACTCGGTGTCGGTCGAAACCGGGTAGACCACCGAGCAGTGAATCGCCGATCCCGCAAGCTCCGCGCGCAGACACTCGGCCAGACCGACCTGCGCGAATTTGGTGGCGGCGTAGGCTCCCATGTATGGAACGCCGCGTTTTCCTACGATCGACGAGATGAAGATCAGATGGCCGCGTTTCGCTGTCCGGAACACCGGAAGCGCGGCCCGCGCCGCGAAATACGTCCCCATGTAGTTGACGTCGATCAACGTGCGCATCTGCTGCGGGGTAATCTCGTCGATCGCGCCCGCCACACCGAATCCGGCGTTGCAGATCATCACGTCGAGCCGGCCGAAGCGCTCGATCGTGCGCGCAACGAAAGCATTCATGTCGTCCTCGACCGTTACGTCGGCAACGATCGGCAGGACCTGACCGCCGGCCGCCGCAATTTCCACTGCGGCGGCGCGCAGACGTTCCTCGCGGCGCGCGCA
Source organism: Acidobacteriota bacterium (assembly GCA_046728115.1). Lineage (GTDB taxonomy): Bacteria > Acidobacteriota > Vicinamibacteria > Vicinamibacterales > CAVVIG01 > CAVSWN01. The sequence continues at coordinate 9,485 of JBKPDW010000523.1, forward strand.
GATTGCGACAGCGGCACCCGTACGCGCGAGACGAAGCGCCGTAGCCCGTCCGATCCCGCTCGATCCGCCAGTGATGGCCACAACGATCGTGTTGGACACCAACGGCGAGGATACATGCAAATGGCGAATTGCAGATTGCCAATTGCAGATTGCTAATTGCAGAATATCAAGCAGCAAGCAGCAATCCGCAATTGTCCATGGATCCTGCGATTCGCCTCCTGCGCGATCTGGTCGCCATCAATTCGGTGAACCCGACGCTCGTTGCAGGCGCGCCGGGCGAGCGGGAGATCGCGGACGCGGTCGCGGTCGCGATGCGCCGCGCGGGAATGGACGTGACGATTGAAGACGCCGCGAGCGGCCGTCCAAACGTGGTCGGCGTTCTCGAGGCGCGAGCAACAGGACGGACGTTGATGTTCTGTGGCCATACCGACACAGTGGGTGTGGCCGGAATGCACGATCCGTTCACGCCGGTTGAACGTGATGGGCGGCTGTTCGGTCGTGGCGCGCAGGACATGAAAGGCGGTGTCGCCGCCATGATCGATGCCGCGCGCATCGTCGCTGAGCGCGGCCTGGCGGCTGGACGTCTTGTGGTGGCGGCCGTCGTCGATGAAGAGCACTCCAGCATCGGTGCCGACGCGCTCGTGAAGACGTGGAAGGCCGATGGCGCCGTGGTGACCGAGCCAACGGATCTCGCGGTTGCCATCGGTCACAAGGGATTTGCCTGGATCGAAATAGAAGTCATCGGCAGAGCCGCGCATGGCAGCCGGCCAGCTGAAGGGATCGACGCGATCCTTCGGCTTGGTCGAGTGCTCGAACGACTCGAAACGCTCGATCGAACGCTGCAGGCCAGGACGCCGCATCCGCTGATGGGAACCGGTTCGCTGCATGCGTCGATCGTGGAGGGCGGCAGAGAGTTGAGCAGCTACCCCGATTACGCCGTTCTCCGGATGGAACGCCGCACCCTTCCCGACGAGCCGGAATCAAAGGCCCTGGAAGAAATCGAACTCATCCTCGGCGAACTTTCTACTGAAGACCAGACATTTGTCG
>JBKPDW010000524.1:0-14985 GCA_046728115.1 Acidobacteriota bacterium
GGAGTACACGCGGTACCAGGCGATCTACAACACGCGCGTCGTGAAAAAGAGCGTGCCACCGCTCGATGCCGTCACGTCGAAATAGAGAACGAGAGAGAGGCGATGGAGCACATCCGCTATTCCGCCGCGGTCTGCCAGACCGACATGCCAAATCCCGTGGACCGCGCTCACATGCGCGCCAACACGGACCGGATGTTGAGCATGATCGATTCCGCAGTCGCCGGCAGCGCACCGTTTCTGCCGGTGCGCCTCGTCGTGTTCCCGGAGTTCGCTCACGCCGCGCCGGTCTTTCCTGACGTGGAGGAACTGCGCCGGAAGCTGACGGTGCCGATCCCGAACGAACACACCGAGCGCCTGACCGCCAAAGCGCGTGAACACGACCTGTACATCCAGAGCGGTTCGATGCTCGAAGAGGATTCTCGATGGCCCGGCGCGGTGTTCAACACGACGTGCTTCATCGGGCCCGACGGCGTTCTGTCCAAATATCGGAAGGTGAATACGTGGATCCCGTACGAAGTGCACAGCAGCCCGCACGATCTGCCTGGATACGACGCGCCGCTGTTTCCTGTCGTGGATACGCCGATTGGACGAATCGGCTGCGCCATCTGTTATGACTGGCTGTTCCCGGAGGCGATCCGTCAGCTGGCGGCGAACGGCGCCGAAGTGCTGGTGCGGGTATCGGCCTACATGGATCCGTGGGGCGCCGTGGAGCCGATGGATTGGTGGACCGTGATCAATCGGGCGCGCGCGATCGAGAACATGGCGTACGTGGTCGCCGCGAATCAGGGCGCCAGCCTGCGCCACTACCCGCCGTACTCCTGGCCGGGTGGCTCACAAGTGGTCGATTTCGATGGCCGCCTCCTCGCGAACGCTTCGCCAGGCCCCGGCGAACGAATTGTCGTCGCGCCCGTCGATGTGTCGGCGTTGCGCCACGAGCGGCAGCGCCGAATTGGGCACCACATGCTGGCGCATCTTCGAACGGAGGCGTACGACGTGTACCGAACCGGCGTCTATCCGCCGCGGTTCGCGCCTGACATGCCGTTGTCGTACGAGGAGAATGTTCGCCGGATCACGGCCTCCAAATCCGCGGCAGGGTGCTTGGGCGGGTCAACCCGTTGATGTGAACAGGAGCAGTTGCCATGAACATGCCCAGATTTGCCGCCGAGTGCTCGCTCAACACGGACAAAGGCCAATGTTAGGTGACTGCCACGGGTCCCCTCGGGGGCTGGAACCGCTATTCAGCCCCAGTTGGATGATTTCTAGACCTTCATAGCCCTCAGGGCGGCGACGCTTTCCCTCGTGAGCTCCATGGTCTGCTCGACGAAGTAATTCCTCACGCCGCCCACTTTCGCTGCCGCGAACGTCTTGACCCAGTCGATGCTCCCTTTTCCAACCGCGACCTGCACTTCACGGCCACCGCGCCCGCCTGAAGGCGGCGTGGCGTTCAGGTCCACGTCCTGGACGTGCATCGAGAAGAAACGGCCGGGATACTTGAGGAAGTACTCAGCGGCGATGAATCCCTGGCTGATGGTGGACATCTGAAACTGGAACTTGACCAGCGTCGGCTCGAGCAGCCCCATCAGCACGTCGTAGGTCCGCTGGCCATCGACCATCGATTCTTCGAAGCCCTCGTTGTGCAGGCCTTGCTGGATGCCGGCCCTGGCGGCCACTTCGGCGATTCGGTTGTATTCATCAGCGGCCTTCTTTACGTCGTCCATCGTCGGGTTGCTTCCGGCGCCGAGGCTGGCCGTGATCATCTGCGTGATGCCAACATCTTTGGCCCAGGCGATGCTCTGCGGTTGTTTTTCGCGCAGTTCCTTCATGCTGAAGTGCGCGCTCTCACAGGTGAGACCGTGATCGCGCAGGATCTGGACGACCTGCTTCGGCGCGGGAAGGTTGACGAAGTCGGCGTAGCCAAGCGGTGAGCACAGCTCGATGGCCTTGACGCCGATGTCGGCGAGTGCCTTCGCCAACCCGGCAAAGTTCGCGTCCTTGATCATCTGGCGGTGGGGCCAGGTCTGGCTTCCGATGGGCAATCCCAGCGGATTGGCGCGAAGCCGGGTGATGCCCGCGGCGAGCAGTCCGGCGACGGCGGCATCCGTCGCGCTCTTCCGGAGGAACTCGCGTCGTGAAAGATCAGCCATGCGAACCGCCTTCGTCAGGGCAACGGCGAGTCTCGCCGTCGCTTAGGAGCCTTGACGGCCAAGAATCTTTTGCAATTGAGTCAAGTTTTCTCCGTCAAGGCGACTGCCCCGCCGGAGGCGGGGCAAACAACATAGCTAGCGAGGCGGAGCAGCCTGACATGCTTGCGCGTCTGAGGCTCCGCCTCGCTAGATCTGGGCGAGGACCCGTTCGAGGAACTCTCGATTCGCCCTCGCATTCGCCATCGTCGCTTCCGGGGTTGCGCCGACCCTGCAGCATTCGACCATGATCGGTCCAATGAATCCGGCGGCTTTCAACGTGCCGAAGACGGCCGAGAAATCCACTTTGCCGGTACCGAACTGAATCATCACGTCGCCTTTGGGCGCCCCGCAATCCTTCGCGCAGAAGCCGGTCACGTGCTGAGCAATCGGCTTGAGTTCTTCAACAGGATCCTTGCCGGTGTAGTAGATGATGTTGCCAGCGTCGTACCAGATCTTGAAATTCGGATGCGCGACGTCCCGCATGGCCGCCGCGATCTCGGCCGAGGCGCCGCTGCTGCCCCCGTGCGGCTTCATCACCAGCCTGATCCGGCGCTCCTGCGCGTACGCCGCGGCTTCGTGCATCACCTTGTAGTAGTGCCTGTATTCTTCTGGCTTATCGACGCCGAACGACAGCAGATAGGTCAGCCCGAGGGCACCGGCATTGTCGATCTGCCGCCGAACGTCGTCGATCGATTCACTCAGCGGAATGTCGTGCCGCGAGCGCAGCGCGCCCATGTTCGCCGTCAAACCACTGGCTGCGATCCGCTGTTTCAACCTGGCGAGGTATTCCGGCGTGGCGTCGGCGCCGATGAATGTCTCGTCCCGAGTGCGAGTCAGCAGGCCGGTGGTTTGGTACCCTGCCGCCTTGATCTGAGCCAGCGCTTCGTCGAAGCTCCACGTCGTCCAGGGGCGGTTGAAGCAGCCAATCGGCCAACGTACCCCGGCGCCGAGTACTCGCACGCCAGACAGGCCGAGCGTGGTCGCCGCGGCTCCGAGCAGCGTGTGCTGGAGAAATGTGCGCCTGTTCATCAGGCCTCCTCGTGCCTGGCGAGAGCCTACGCTGCTCGCTTTCGCGTTTCAAGCACGTAAGATATCGCCATGTCGATCAAGCCGTTCGAGCCGAAGTTCATGAAAGTCGGCATGCTGACCGCGGCGCTGCAGGAGCTGACCCCGCGGGCCGTCCGCGATCGGGATCCCGATCGCGCCATCGAGGAATGGGTCGAGTTCGCACACGAGCTGAACGCCGGCTACATTCAGTTGTCGGCGGCACTGCACCCGAGCGAAGCCGATGTTCCCCCCGAGGCCATGCTCGACCCGGTGGCGAATACGCTCGATCTGCGGAAACCCTTCGACCGAGATCGTGCGCGCCGCGTCGAGGCCTCGATGAAGGCGAACGGCGTCGGCCTGTCGGACATCGGGTATTTCGACAACATGCTGCATCACGACGTGGCCGTGCGCCGGAAGAAACACGAGTTCATGCTGCGGGTCTTCGACGCGGCCGTGCTGCTCGGCGTCGATGCGGTCTGCGGTTTCGTAGGACGCAACCAGCAGCGGAGCATGGACCAGAACCTGCTCGACTTCGAAACGCAGTTCGTGCCGCTGCTCGAGGCGGCCAAATCGCGCGGGCTGATCTACCGCGTCGAACAGTGTCCCATGCCAGGATGGACGACAGGCGATAACTGGCACAACAACATCGCCTACACGCCCGGGACGTGGGTCGCGCTGCATCGCATCTGCGAGAAGCGCGGCGTCGGGGATCAGTTCCGCATTCATTACGATCCGTCGCACGCGATTCTCATGGGGCAGGACACCCGATCGATCTTCCAGTATTTGAAAGATACCGGCTACAACTTCCTCATCGGCGGCTTTCACGTGAAGGGACAGGTGATCGATTCCAAGGGGGTGTCGGCGTGGGGCTACGGTGGCCAGACGATCGAGCGTGGCGATTGGATCGGCGGCCAGCCCTCAGCGAACCCCGCCGATCAGCACAACGCCTGGAAGAAACATTCAGTCTTCACCGAGCACGAGCTGCCCGGCACGGCGCGACACGATCCGCTCGCGTACCTGCAGAACCGCACGGTCGATTGGCTCGATCATCAGCTCGCCGCGCGCGAGCTGTTGCAGCTCGACGTGGCCAACACGCATCTGGTCGTCGAGCACGAGTATCCCAAAGCACGCCTCCAGGATCGTGAACGTCTCAAGCCGATTCTCAAGGGATCGATCGCGTTCGTGCGTCACGTCGACGAAGCTGCCGCGTGCATGTTCGCGCTGCAGCACGAGGTGCTGGCGGCGCAGGGCATCGAGGTGCAGGGGGTGGGACGGCAGGCGTATCGGTCGTGAGGCAGCGTCGGGTCGACGGTTGCATCGAGCGCGCGAACCGCACGGGCCGTCCGGTCTCAGCGGGCGAGGGCGAACGCGTACAAGCTGTCCCCGGCGCCGACCACCACGAACTGCTGGCCGTCCAGCATGAACGTGATCGGCGCATTCGACGGGTTTGTAGCGAGCCCCGCGTGCCACAGCGGATCGCCCGTCGACGGATTGTAGGCGACGAAATTCCCGGAGCCGTCGCCGCCGAAGAGGAGATCGCCGGCCGTCGCCAGCAGACCCATCGCGCCGCCTTCGGTCAGCGCATGCCGCCAGCGGACCTTGCCCGTTCGGTAATCGAGGGCCTTGATGTACCCTTCCCGACCGCCGCCGCCGGGGATGACACTGCCGCCGCCATAGCCTTCTGGCCGCTCGTCGGTGTCGGTGAGGTATTGAAGACTGTAGGACTGAGAGGTTCCGACGTACAGCAGGCCGGTCTTCGGACTGAAGCTTGGGGGCGGCCAGTTCGTGGCGGACCCGGGCGAAACGAGCACGCCATCCACCTTCGCGTCCTTCGCCGGGTTGTTGATCGGCTGCCCCTTCGCGTTGACCCCGAGCGACCAGTTCATGAAGTCGACATAGGGCACGGTCGCCAGGCTTTGGCCGTTCGTGCGATCGAGCAGGAAGTAGTACCCGTTGCGCGCCGCCTGGGCGACGAGTTTCCTCGGCCGGCCGTCGATTTGTCCGTCGATGAGCACGGGCACTTGCGCGCTATCCCAATCGTGCGTGTCGTGCGGCGACGTCTGGAAGTACCACGCCATTTTTCCGGTGTCGGGATTCAGCGCGACGAGTGAGCAGGTGTAGAGGTTGTCGCCTTTGCGGCTCTGCGGTGCGAAGACAGGATTCGGGTTGCCGGTGGCGATGTAGAGGAGGTTCAGATCCGGATCGTAGGTCGGCGGCAACCACGTCATGCCGCCACCGTGCGTCATTGAGTATTCGTCCGGCCAGGTTTCCGATCCAGGCTCGCCCATTTTCTGCGGCGTCGTGTGCCACCGCCACTGGCGCTCTCCGGTTTCGGGCTCGTACGATTCCAGGTACCCCTGCACGTCGAGCGAATCGCCGCCGACGCCGACAATGACGTGTCTGCCGATGATGACGGGCGCGGGCGTGCAGAAATACTGCTGCCGCACATCCGCAATCTCCTTGTGCCAGCGTTCCTTGCCGGTGGCCGCGTCGAGGGACACGAGGTAGCAGTCCGGCGTCTCGAAAAAGAGCATGTTGCCGTACATGCCGACGCCCCGGTTGCCAATATGAATGCCGCCGCGAGTGTGCCAGAAGTAATGCCAGATGGTCCTTCCGGTGCGCGCGTCGATGGCGTACGCGTGATCGGGCGCCGCGAAATACAGCACGCCGTTGACCATCAGCGGCGTGGCCTTGATGGTCACGTTGGGCTGCGGCCCGCCCCAGTAGTAGGGATCGCTGGTCCGATACTCGCCGCCGACATTCTCGCCTTCCTGGGCAGTCGCGCGATGAATCCACGCGAGCGATAGAGTCTTCACATTGTTCGCGTTGATTTGCGCGAGCGGGCTGTACCGCCGTCCGGAATAGTCGCCGTAGTGTGTGGGCCACGCCTCCGGGTATGTTGCGAGGCGCGACCGATCGGCTCCTTGCGCCACGAGCGCGATCGGCAGGACGGCCGCGCAGAGTGCCGACAGCATGCGCATCTTGTTCATCGTCAGCCTCGCCGTGAGGTCCGCGTCATTTCAATGTCGCTAAATACGCGGCCAGATCGTGAAGGTCTGAGTCCTTGTATTTCGCCAGCTGGTCGATGTGTCCCTGCAGCGGGTCGGTGACCTGCACCTTTGGTGTGGTGCCGCTGCGCAGCCAGGAGAGGGGTGTGCCGGAGTCGTCGCGAATCGTCACGTCGAAATCGGTCAGACGAAGGAGCACACCAGAGAACGTTTCACCAGATGGCAGCGTCACCGTTGCTCGGCGCGCCGTTCGCGGCACGGCGGCTGGGTCGCCGCGTCCGCGTCCTCCTCCCAGTGTCCCGAATGCGATGAGCGCCTGGAGATTTGGGCCGTCATACCGGGATCCGATGCCCTTCAAATCGCCTGTCGGCGAGTGGCACCGGTTGCAACCCCCCGCGCCATTGAAGTAGGTCTCTCCCGCCGTGGCGTTCCCCGTCATGACGTATTGCACCTGATAGTTCGTTCGCTCGGCGGCGTACGTAATCTCGCGATGAAGGAACGTGGCGATATCGGCCAGGTCGGCATCCGCAAGTGGGATCGCCGGCGTGTGGCCGGATTGCAGGTGGGCGCCAATCTGCCGGCCGTTCGCGTCCTGCAGCACCAGCACGGATCGGATCAGGTCGGGGCCGGAGAATCCCTGTCCGCCCCGTGCGTTGGTCCGATGACATGCGCCGCACTTCTCGCCGAAGGCGGTCCGTCCACGCTCGACGGCGGCAGGATCGAACGCACGAAGCCGTTCGACTCCGGGGTCGACGCCGCGTCCACCGCGCCCCGTTTGTGGCGGTTGCGCGGCAACTGACGCAACTGCCAGCCAAATCGCGACCGGTATGAGCAGCGCAGTCACGCGGCAGGATGTAGCACCGACGTGGCCCGAGTGTCAAACCAGCGGGCCGCTGGCGCAGCCGCTTTCATGGAGTGTGGCTTGCAGCCGTCGGCAGGACATAGCCGACGGTCGCCAGCCGCTGGCCCGACGCGGCATATGCATCGGCTGGCATGTCGCTGACGCCGGTGCCGTCAATCCATTTGTTGTAGAAGTTGAAGAGCGCGCACACCGTCACGGCATCGTACAGCGCCTCTTCGCTCCATCCGGCTGCCTTCGCCTCGTCGAGGTCTTCCCTCCGCACCCGGCTGGAATCGCGGTTGATCTTTTCGATGAACGCGAAGAGCGCCTTCTCGCGGTCATCGATGGGGGCCGTACGGTAATCCTGCAGGACCGCGTCGACGAGATTTCGATTGCCGAGCAACGTCGCCGCGACCGCGGCGTGAGCGCCGATTCAAAAGAGGCAATCGTTCCGCCTGGACGTGAACGCGGCGATGAGCTCGCGCAGGCCGGGCGACAACGGCGACGGCCCGCGCATCACGCCCTGCGTGAACCGTGAGAGGAACTCCGTGCGATCTGGTTTGTACGCGAACAGGTGCATGATTTGCGGAACGGGAAGCCCCGCCGACCGGATCTGGTTTATGGCCCCGGCGTACGGTCCCCTCGGTTCAGCCTGTTCGATTTCGGGAAGAAACATCGGATGCATGGCAACTCCGTACGGGAACGTTGCTCGGCCCAGTGCGCTCGGTTCATCGTGGCGGCATCGCCGCGAACGTTTTCTCGATGTTCTCGAGCACTGCCAGCGTCGAGCGAACGCCGGCTTCGATGTAACGCTCACCGATCTCCGCCGTGGACTTCCGGGCGTCGCCCCACGTGCCCGATTTCGTCGCCCAATATACCGATCCAGGCGAGGTGAAGAAGAACGCGGTGTGCACCGGACCCGTGTTCACGGTGAACTCCGGGAACGGCGGGAACTCCGCGTTGGCACGCTCCAGATCCACAAGGGCCGGGTTGATCGCGAGCACGGCGGAGGTTTCCGCGGCGTTCGCATGCATTCCGTTCTTCAACCCGGAGAACTCCGCCACTTCCTCCGCGGTCAGGCCGTCCCAATAATTGATTGGAAACGCCTTCGCCTCCTTCGGCATTCGGGCGGCGGCGTCGGCGCATCCATAGGCGATCGCGTAGGTATTGTCGTAATGGCCGTTCAGGAAGACGATGCGCCTGAAGCCAGATGCGGCGAACGACGCACAAAGGTCCGCGACCAACGCCATGAACGTCGGAATGCGGATGTGCACCAGGCCCGTGAAACCGACATGCGGATACGACAAGGCGTAGTTGATCGGCGGCGCGACGACGGCACCGATCCGTGGCGCGACGCGGCGCGCTACTTCCTGCGGAATGAGCACGTCGGTCAGGAGCGGCCCGTGCGGTCCATGCTGCTCGGTCGCGCCGGTCGGGATGATGACGGTGTGGTGTGTCTCGAGGAACGCTTCGACTTCCGGATTCGTCATCTCGCCGAGAAACACCGTCGGTGGCTTCATTGGCTGGCTATGACTTCTGGGCCGGATCCCAGTGCTCGTCGGCCTTGCCGTCGACGAATCGCCACATGTCGAACCAGGTCGACGTGTAGGTCTTCGTCGGATCCTTGGGGTCCTTGTACTCGCGCGCGATCACGACGGTCACCAAATCGCCGTCAGCCAGCACGCCGACGACTGGAGTCGTCAGCTTGTCGCAGGTCGGCGCCTTCGGACGGCTCCCGAAAAACTTCACAACGGGGTCTCGTCCCGAGGCAACGTTTGGATTGTGCTGAACATAGCGTGCAGTCAGCCACTTGTCGGCTTCGTCCCAGTGATTGCACTGCAGCAGGTCCTTCATGATGTGAAGGGCCGCCTGCTTGTTCCTGTTCAGAACCGGGTTTTTGTCGGTGAAGAGCGCCTCCGGGTTGGCGACGCCCTTGACCGGTTCTTGAGCCAAGCCTGGAGAGACGGCGAGGGCAGCAAGCAAAACGACCAGGTTAGTGTGTTGTTTCATGCGGCCATGTTAGGGGACCCACTCGACACCGTGCAAGGACCAGGCGACCCACATGACGAACACGCCGCTATGTGGTCGGGCGCTCCATCCCCTTCGCTTTGATCACCGGAAGTGCGGCCGGCGCCGTGATGAACCTGATCAATTCCCTCGCCGCGTTGTTGCCCGTCACACCGTCGCGGACGCCGGCCACCATGACGATGTAGCTTTGGGCGTCGGCAGGAAAGGTCCCGAGCAATTCAGCGCCACGAATCGGCAGGATTTCGCTGACCGGGAGCACGCCGAATTCTGCCTCGCCGCGGACGACGGCTTCGCCGACTTCCTCTCCCGTCACGGTCACTTTGCTCTTGGCTTTCAGATCGTCGGCGATTCCGAGCCTCTGGATGACCGCGGCAAACGCCACGCCGCTGGCCCCTTCCTTCGCGTACGCGATCGATTTCGCGGCCAGGAGTGAGCGCTCGAGAGCATCGACCGTGGTGATATCGGGCTTGTGTGCACCCGCTCGTATAACGATCCCGAGACCGGTGCGCGCCAGGATCGTGCGCGAGTCGGTCGCGACTTTGCCTGCCTTGATCAAGTCGTCGATCGCGGCGGGTGTCAGGATGGCAAGGTCGAAGAGAGCACCAGCCTCGATGTCCTGCTTGAGTCGCGCGGCAAGGCCGTACCGGATGACGACCTTGTGATGCGTGGCGCGCTCGAACTGCGGAACGAGGTCCTCCATCACGGCCTTGAACCCGGTGGAGCACAGCACCTCGAGTTCGGTTGTCTGCGCGGCGAGAGCACCGGTCAGCAGGATGGCGAAGGCGGGACCGGCCGCAAGAACCGCGCGGTTGAATTTCATGTGTGCCTCCAAGAACTCAGAGATTCTACTCGGGGCGCTGCCGTCTTTGCGCCAGATCACAGCGCGAGAAACAGCGCGGTTGCGGCAACCAGTGCGGCAACAAGTCCGAAGCCGACCGCCAGCCCAAGCAAATCCTGGCGAAACATCCGCCACCCGTGTGCCCCGGCCGCGCGGCGCAAACCGAGCAGGTTCACGAGCAGCAGCGGGCGAACCACCGTGCCGGGCTCGTCGCTCGACGTCTGCAGACGAGCGAAAAACGATTCGGTCCGCGCGACCGGCTCGGGATCCGTCAGCAGGCTGACAGACGCGAGCGCCACGATTCCAACGCTGAGCGCGGCGAGGAACACATTCGGATCCCAGCGATCCAGGCGTTGGCCAGCGAGATAGTAGAGCAGGAAATTCGTAGCCAGTGCGCTGAGCAGACTCGCCAGTGCGCCCCACCGGTTCGCGCGCGGCCAGACGATACCTCCCAACACGCTGATCCCGACAAACGTGGCGAGCGTCTCGGTAAGGAGGAAGGTGTACAGCACGCTTTCAATCAGGAACATCGCATAGAGCACGCCAAGCAGCGTAATAGCGACGCCGCTAATGCGGCCGACCCACAGATAGTGGCGATCGCTCCGGTTTTGCACCAGGTGTGGTCGATAGAGGCCTTCGGTGAACAGCGCCCCGACATCGACCATGTACGCCGAGCACGCCGACATGCTCGCCGCCAGTATCGACGCGATCAGCAGACCCAGCGCGCCCGGGAACAGCAGATGGCGGCACGCAAAACCGAACGCGTTCTCGGGATCGGCCAGCAGCGCGGCCTGGCCTCGGCCCTGCGCGACGAGCGCTGCCACGATCATGCCGACGAGCATCCACCCGATTGTGCAGACACGCTTCACGAGGTTGCCGAACAGCATGCCAACGCGGCAGGTGCGCTCGTCTCGGCCTGTGCCGACCGTGGCGAGCATGTGCGGTTGCGCCATGATGCCAACGAGGCCATTGACCGTCAGCATCGCGATGACCCACGGCCCGATCCCAGCTGGCGTCGACAGCGAAAAGCGGAACGGTTCGAGCGAGGCCTTCATGCCGGCGAGCCCGCCGACCGCGTTCCATCCGAGCGGAATCAGCACGAACGACAAGACGATGATCAGCATCCCCTGGAAGAGATCGGTCCATGCGGACGACACCAGCCCGCCGACGAAGCTATAGAGAATGAACATCGCCGTCATGGCGACGACGATCTCGTTCACACCTGTTGTGGCGCCCGTCGCCTGACTGATGACCTTGCCGGCGCCCTTGAGCAGACCTCCAGTCTCGATGAGGAAGAAGCACACAGCAAACACGATATAGATCGCGCCCATCCACGGTCCGTACCGATCCTCGGTCAACTCCGCCATCGTCGTCCGTCGGATGCGCCGGAATACCGGCGCCATGATCCAGTACAGCGGCGTGATGAACAGGTTCTTCCACTGATACCAAATGGCGGATGCGCCGGTGCTGTACACGGCGCCGGCGAGAGCCACCGGCATCTCAGCGTGTGTGCCGACGCTGAAGCTCTGGGCGATCATCACCCACGGCCCGAATCGCCGCCCGCCGAGAAAGTACTCGGCGCTGCGACGCACGCGGTAGCCGACGATCAGTCCGATGCCCGTAATGACGGCGAAGTAAGCGACGAGAACCAACCAGTCGAGAAACGCGATCCTCATGATGTCACGCGACGGATCTGCAATTCGCCGGACTCGGGTTCCCAGTCCACATCCACTGCGCCGACAGTCGGCATGTCCATGAAAGCCGCGGGGATCGTCGACGCCATGGCCGCGACCGCATCGATCGACAATCCCGTGAATTGCACCGTCGAGGCGATGGCGCGATCGAGCGTGAGACTGGACCCAGCGAGATATGGCGTGCCTGGCAGCGATACGCGACCGTCCTCGCCGAGCTCGCAATCGACGGAGCCGATCGTATAACGCCCTGGAGCGGATGCGGCGGCGGCCACGGCATCCGTCACCAGAATCGTCCGGCGCGGCCCTTTCGCGCGAATCATCGCTTTGACCGTTGCCGGTGGAAGGTGGTGGCCATCCACGATCAGGCTGGCGAACACCGCATCGGCAGCCAGCAGCTCCCAGATCACGTTGGGGTGGCGCGGCAGCATCTGCGGGCACCCGTTGCCCAAATGCGTCGCGAGCGTGGCGCCGGCGCCAATCGCATCGCCAATCTGCCGTGGCGAGGCGGCTGTATGGCCGACGCCGACGCGCACGCCAGCCGCGACCAGATGTTCGATGAGGCGCAACGCGCCCGGTACTTCCGGTGCGAGCGTGACGAGGCGGATGCGGCCGCCGGCGGCGTCCTGGCGTCGGAGAAAGTCGTCGACGCTCGCCGGCGCAACGTGTTCTCGAGGGTGGGCGCCGCGCGCGCCGTTTTCTGGCGAGACGTACGGCCCTTCCATGTGGATCCCCGCGATCGCGGTGTGCGGCAGGCGAGCGAGCACCCGTGCGCTCGCGGCGAAGCGGTCGAACGACGAGGTGATGAGCGTAGGCAGGCAGCGGGTGACGCCGGTCTCGCGCATCCGCTCCAGCGCTTCAGTGGCGCGATCGGCGGTGAGGTCCGGCGCGTTGAAATCGATTCCGCCGAACCCGTTCACCTGAAGGTCGAACAAGCCGGGCAGCACCATTCGCATCAACTGAAGTCGGTGAAAATCTCGCCGCGACTCGCCGAAGTCAGCAGCGCGGCCGAATGGCGATCGAGGTAGACCGTGGCATTCGCGTGCGTCTGCAGGATCGAGGCGGGCGCCATCGGCGAGACCTCGCGGTCGATACAGGCCTTGACCGCCAGCGCCTTTCGCGCGTCAGGCACGACGCAGATGATCTCGCGCGACTTCAGAATCTGTTGTACCGACATTGAGATCGCCTGCGACGGTACCTCCTCAACCGACGCGAACCAGCCTTCGCCGACTTGTTGCCGCCGGCACGCCGCATCGAGAGTGACGATCAGGTAGGGCCGGTCTGTCACGAAGTCGGCGGGGGGATCGTTGAACGCGAGGTGTCCGTTTTCGCCGATTCCGACAAATGCCACGTCGACAGGCATCCGGGCAATCTCTTGTCCGATGTCCTCAGCGACGCGATGCGCGTCGTCTTCGCCGTCGAGCAGATGATAGCGGGTGATACCGGTCTTGCGGATCAGCCGCTCGAGAAGATACCGGCGGAAGCTGGCAGGATGATCGATGGATAGACCGACGTACTCGTCGAGGTGAAACATCTCCACGCACGTCCAGTCGATATCGGGCGCCGCGGTGAGCGAGTCGAGGAAGTCGAACTGCGAAGCGCCGGTCGCGGCGACGATCCGCGCGGTTCCACGACCGCGAATCGCCCCGCGCAGCGCCTGTGCGGCGTGCCTCGCCGCTGCCTGGCTCATCGTGAATCGATCGATATAAGTCTTGACCTGCATCGGCTAACACGCACTTCGTCCGAGCGGGCCTTTACCGCGGCGGCATGGCCCGGTCGCGAAGAAAGCTGACATCAAGCTGATCGTTGCGGCAGACCCAAACGATCCTGTCGCCGTTGGGCCTCCTTTGTCGTATCCTCTACGTCGACGAGCGTACGTCGCCCCGCGGGTCCCAATCGTAATACGGAGGCTCGAGCCCATGATTGTTTCCCCGGCGCTGGCATTGTCCGCCGCGCTTGCGGCCGCGGGCCCGCGCGAGAGTGTGCGGTCGCTCACAATGCCGCACACGGTTGTCGCAGCCTCTACAGACCCTTCGCCACTTGCAGAGCCTGCGAGCCAGAACAATACCTGGACCGCGCCGCGCACACCCGACGGCCGGCCCGACCTGCAAGGCATCTGGACGAACGCCACCATCACGCCGCTCGAGCGTCCGAGAGATCTCGGCGCAAAAGAGTTCTACACCGAAGCGGAGGCAGCTGAGGTCAGGAAGCGCTCGCTCGTTCCGGCGCCAACGGCCGAGCGCAGCGGCACCGAGGCACACTACGAGTTCACCCAGTTCGGCCTCGATCGTACGCAGGCGCAGGTTGCCTTCAGCTTGCGCACGTCGCTGATCGTAGGGCCTGAGGGCCGTATACCTCCGCTGACGCCCGAGGCGCAGGCGAAGATTGCCGAGCGTGCGGCGAACGCCAAGGGTCACGAATTCGACGGGCCCGAAAGCCGCGGCATCCAGGAGCGGTGTCTCGTGTGGGGCAACGAAGGTCCGCCGATGCTGCCGCCCGGCTACAACAGTTATCTGCAGATCGTGCAGAGTCCGGGATATGTGGTCATCCTCCAGGAAATGATCCACGACGCGCGCGTCATTCCGCTCGACGGCCGTCCGCATTCGCCGCCGAGCCTGCGCAGATGGCAGGGAGACTCCCGCGGCCACTGGGAGGGCGACACGCTCGTCGTCGACACGACGAACTTCACCGAGAAAACGAACTTCCGGGGATCGCGCGAGAACCTGCACGTCGTCGAGCGCTTCACCCGCCTCGACGAAGACACGATTCGCTACGAGTTCACCGTCGATGATCCGACGACGTGGACGAAGGCGTGGTCGGCGGAGATGCCGCTGGCCAGGGACAAGGGTCCGATCTACGAGTACGCGTGCCACGAGGGGAATTACGGCCTTCCGAACAATCTGAGTGGCGCGCGGGCGACAGAGAAGGCTGCGGAAGAAGCCGGAAAGAAGAAGCCATGACGAGCATCTCCACCATGGCGCGGCGTGTCAGCGTCACGATTGCAGCCGCCGCGATAGTTCTGGCCTGGACGCCTGCCGAGGCGCACCACGCGTTCGCCGCCGAGTTCGACGTGAACCGGCCGATCACGCTGCGCGGCATGGTCACGAAGATGGAATGGATCAACCCGCATTCCTGGATCCACCTCGACGTCAAGGGGCCGGATGACAAGGTCACGAGCTGGGCGATCGAAGGCGGGAGCCCGAACTCGCTGCTCCGTCTCGGATTCACCATGAACGCGCTGACCTATGGCATGGAGATCGTTGTCGAGGGCTTTCAGGCGAAGGACGGGACGAACAAAGGCGTAGGTAGGGTCTTGATGTTCGCGGACGGACGGCGGCTGTTCCTGGGC
>JBKPDW010000525.1:0-6943 GCA_046728115.1 Acidobacteriota bacterium
CGCGGGTTCGAAACCTGAGCCTTTCGAACCTGCGAACCTTGAGTCCGTGGTACGTTTTCGCGCCATGCCCTCCGCTATCGACGTTTCCTCCATCGTCGGATTGATTGCCGTCGGCATCCTGACCGCAAACATCCTCCTCGGCCTGTTGATCTCCACCGGCTACAATCCCCTGCGGCGCTGGCCTCGTCGGCATATCAAACTCTTCCGGCTGCACAACTGGACCGGTTACACCGCGCTTGCTGCAGCAGTCCTGCATCCGTCGATTCTGCTGTTTTCGTCAACGGACCGTTTTGGTCTCTTCGACATCCTCGCGCCACTGTCATCACCCAAACAGCCGAGCATCAACACGCTCGGCGCGCTCGCCCTGTATCTGGTGGCGTTCGCCGTCACGACGTCGTACTTTCGCCGGCTTTTCGGATTTCGGCGATGGAAACAGCTGCACTACACCACCTACGCGGCCGCGGCAGTGTTCTACCTGCATGGCACCCTCTCGGATCCGCTGCTTCAGAATCGGCCAGTCGACTGGGTTGACGCGGAGAAGGTGTATGTGGAGGGCTGCGGCGCGCTGGTCTTGATTGCGACGGTATTTCGCTATCGGCACGCGCTCAGGAAGAGGCGCGCGAACGCCGTCAGCGCTGCAGCATAGCGATGCGCGCCTTCAGGACCTCGTAGGCGAAGTCTTCGCACGCTTCGCTGGTCTTCGGATTGTAGGCAACGCCGTTCGTGATGTTGTCCGATACGACGCGGATGCCGAGAAACGGCACGTTCATGAACCCTGCGATCTGCGCCGCCGATGCCGTTTCCATCTCCTCGACCGTTGACCCGTAAGCCTCGTGGAGGCGCGCGATGCGATCGAGCTCGTCGTTCCATACATCGCTCGACCCGATGACGCCCTCCACGACCCGCCCTTGCGTGTAACTCGACCTCGCGTTTCGAGCTGCCGACAGCAGCGACGGGTCGGCAGGAAAGCGAGCGGCCGTGCGCGCGTTGGGATCGTTGCCGGCGCTGCCTTCCGATGCCATCAGATTGAGTGGCGTCCAGTCGAGCGTGTTGCTTCCCGCTCCGACTGGCCTGAAGGGACTCCTGAATGCACCCAGGTTCACGGAACTGGCGCCGATGACGATGTCGTACAGCTGCAGCGTGGGATCGTGACCGCCGGCGGTTCCCTGGTTGATTATGGCCAGCGGATGGAAATGCTCGACGGCCATCACCGTGGCTGCCGCGGCGTTCGACATCCCTTTCAGGGTCTTGGACACGACGACGGGGTAGCCGTCCAGCGTGCCACGCCAGAAGGTCCAACCCGAGATGCGCTCCTCTTTGGCATTGTCGATGCGTCCCACGAGCTTCTCGACTTCGATTCGCATCGCGCCCTGCATGACAATCGGGCGTGGACCTGTCGAGGGAGTCGCGGCGCAACCTGCGGTGGTGATGACGAAGACGACTGCAACGACGCGCGCCCACTGTTGGGTCATGACGGCCTCGATTAGATCTCTTGAAGGCGCGAGTTTATCGTACGACATCAGCGCACGAGACCAGCCGATCAACGCAGAGACCGCAAAGACCGCAACGAGCGAAACGGTTTTCTCTGTCTGAATCCGCTCCTTCGATCATCTCCGTTCACCCGCTGCCAGAACACTGATCGCCATCCCGACCACAACGACGACAACGGCGCCGATCACGTTGTGCCACAAGAATTCAATCCACGGAAGACGAAAGGCAACGTACAGGACCACCGCCATACCCGCAATCAGGCCCCAGAAGGCCCCGCGCGCCGTTGCGCGCCTGGTCAGAATGCCCAGCGTAAACACGCCGAGCAGGGAGCCATAGAAGAACGACCCGTACCGGTTGACCACTTCGATCAGCGATCCCTGATCCGCGGCTCTGATCGCGACGACGCATGCGAGCAGCCCCCAGCAGATCGTGGCGATCTTCGACACAGTGAGGTAATGGGAATCGGTGGCATGCTTCACGAAGTGGCGGCGATAGAAATCGATGATCGTCGCCGTCGCCAGCGCGTTCAGTTCGCCGCCGCTGGCGGACATCGCCGCGGCGAAAATGGCGGCGATCATCAACCCGACAAGGCCTATCGGCATCCGCGTCGTGATGAAGGTCGGGAATACATAGTTGACGTCGCTGTAGCTGCTGTCACCCGTCGCCTGCTGAACCAGCGTGATGGCATCCGCGCGGATGGCCTGTACCTTCGCATCGCTTGTGAGGAACGCCTCCCGATCGTTCCGGGAAGCCGCATCCTTTCTCACCGCGATGGCCCGCTCGAAATCCCGCTCGAGCGCGGCATATTGGGCCGCGCGCGGACCGGCGGCAATCTGCGCGTCGTACGCACGGTTGAAGAGCATCGGCGGCGTCTGAAACAGGTAATAGACGAACACCAGGACACCGCTGCCCAGCACCAGCAACTGCAGCGGAATCTTGACCCACGCGCTCATCAGCAGCGAGTGGCGCGCCTCGTCGATCGATTTCGCGGTGAGGTAGCGCTGAACCTGACTCTGATCGCAGCCGAAGTACGCCAGCATGAGGAACATGCCGCCGATCAAGCCCGACCACAGCGTGTACCTCTCGTGCAGGTCGAACTTGAAATCGATCGCGCTTAGTCGACCAGTCGCGCCCGCCAGATGCAGCGCCTGACCGAGCCCGACGTTGCTCAGGATGTCGAACAACAGAATCGCCATCGCGATGGCCATGCTGGCGACCACTACGAACATCTGCTTGACGTCGGTCCACGCCACCGCCTGCACGCCGCCGAAGGTCGTGTACACGATCATCGGCACACAGATGACGAGCACGGTCACCGGCAGCTTCCACCCGAGAATGGCCGACATCACGACGGCCGGAGCCGACAACGTGACCCCGAGCGAGAGCGCGCGGCCCAGCAGAAAGAGAAAACTGGCAAGTGACCGCGTCCGGGCATCGAAGCGGCGCTCGAGATACTCGTACGCGGTGTATACGCGCGCGCGCGTGAAGAACGGCACCACGGTCAGCGACAGGATGATCATCGCGAGCGGCAACCCGAAATAAAACTGGACGAACCGCAGGCCGCTGGCGTAACCGAGTCCTGTCGTGCCGGTCAGCGTGACGGCGCTCAGCTGCGTCGCCATCACGGTCAATCCGACGGCCCACCATGGCAGCGAGCGGTTCGCCAGGAAATAGCCGTCGACTTTGTCCGTGCCCTTCGACCGGCGCAGCCCGTCGACGACGATCCACCCGATGTAGGCGACGACAACGAGCCAGTCTAGGAGGCGCATCGATGGTCCGTTCGACCGCCTTCGCCAAGGATCCGGCGTGTCACGCCGACGCTCGCGTCACACGCCCGAGCGGAGACGGAAGACGGACACGACGCATGATCACGAAAACACGCGGCCGAGTATCCACAGCGCGACAATGATGACCGCTTCCACCACGACGACGCCGATGTAGGTGGGCGTCATGTCGCTATCGCCTTGGAGATCAGCGGTCATAGCGCCGCGCTGCGCTCGCCCAGCTGCTCTTGCGCCGTGGCGAGCGACTGGGTCACTGTCGACCACCAACCTTCGTCCGCTTCGAGGAGCCGGCGCGACACGGCCGAGGCGCGCGCCGTCTCTTCCGGCGCGGGGCCGCCAGGTGTTCGGCGGACCTCGACGAAATGTCGCGGACTCAGCGCGCGCGACAGTGCGGCCTCGGAAAGGGTAATCGGCGCGCCCAGAATGCTCGCGGACACGTCGGTCAACAGTTCGGACAGCGGACGGGCCGGATCGCCATCGCGTGCGGCCATCAACCGCGCGGCAATCGTGTGCGCCGTCTTGAACGGCACCTCCTTTTCCCGCGCGAGCGTGTCGGCCAGCTCCGTCAGCGTTGTCCATCCATCGGCGGCTCGCGCCTCGAGGCGCTGCGCGTCGAACTCCGCGCTGGTCATTGCGGCGGCCACGAGTTTCACGGCTCGCGTGGCATCGCGAAACATGGAGAAGACAAGTGGCTGCAGATCATCTTCCGTGTCGACGATGTCGCCAAAGGGTGTGTTGTGCACCGTGGTGATGATTGCCTGCGCCTGGCCGAGCGCCTTGCTGCCGATGGCGCGCGCGTGCTCGAGCGCGACCGGATTCCGCTTCTGCGGCATGATGCTGCTGCACTGCACGTAGCCGTCGCCAAGTCGCAGGTAGTTGAATTCCGCCGTGCACCACAGCAGGAGGTCCTGCACGAACCGACCGACGCCGGTCAGCAGCACCGCCGCCGACGCCGTGCTTTCCAGCAGGTAATCCACGGTCGCGATGCTGCCGTACGTGTTGCCGGTCGGCCCGCAGAATCCCAACAGCTCCGACGTGAGCTGCCGATCGATGGGAAACCCGGTTCCCGTGATCGCGCACGCGCCAAGCGGATTCTGATTCGTTCGTTCGTACGCACCTTTCAGGCGAATGGCATCGCGCTCGAGCTGCTCCACCATTGCAAGCATGTAGTGCGCGACAGTGGTGGGCTGTGCGCGCTGTGTGTGGGTGTGAACGGCCAGGATGGTATGCCGATGGCGATCCGCCAGATCCAGCAGTGATCGACGCAGCTCGAACGTGGCGCTGGCGAGGCCCAGGATGAATTCGCGCTGACGCATCCGGTACATCGTCATGTCGATGTCGTTCCGAGACCGCGCCGTATGGAGGCGTCCGGCGGCGTCGTCGCCGCATGCCTCAATCAACAGGCGCTCGATATAGAAGAAGAGGTCCTCGCACGATCCGTCGTAGGTGGCGGAACGGATCTCGTCGAGGGGTACGGAATCGAGAGCGACGCGAATCTTGTGTGCATCCTGGCGAGAGACAATCCCCTGCGCCTCCAGCATGACCAGATGCGCGTAGTGAATCGACATCAGCGGCGAGAGGAAGAGCGCCTTGGCGTCTTCGAAGTTTTCATTCAACACGTACGTCACGTAATCGGGAGCAAAACTCATCAAATCGGAGTATATCCCGACCTATAATTCGATGGGATGCGTCATCTATCTGCACTTGTCATCGCCGTCTCGCTCGCAGCCGCGACCGTTGCAGGGCAATCGGGACCGAACGAAGCGCGTGCGCAAGAAATCTTCAAACAGCTGATCGAAATCAACACAACGGACTCGGTCGGCAACAATACGACGGCCGCCGAAGCGATGGCTGCACGACTGAAGGCCGCCGGCTTCGCCCCTTCCGATATCCAGGTTCTCGGTCCGGATCCGCGAAAAGGCAACCTCGTCGCACGCTTCCACGGCAGCGGCGCGCGCAAACCGCTCCTGTTGCTGGCCCACCTCGACGTCGTCGAGGCCAGGCGCGAGGACTGGTCATTCGATCCGTTCACGTTCCTCGAAAAGGACGGTTACTTCTACGGTCGCGGAACGAGCGACGACAAGGCGATGGCGTCGCAATTCGTCGCCAATCTCATTCGGCTCAAGCAGGAGGGCTTCGTGCCTGATCGGGATCTGATCCTCGCGCTCACGTCCGACGAAGAAGGCGGATCGTTCAACGGCGTGGACTGGCTGGTCAAGAATCACCGCGACCTCATCGATGCCGAGTACGCGATCAACGAGGGCGGCGGCGGCAACATCCGGAAGGGCAAGTACGTCACCAACGAAGTCCAGGCGAGCGAAAAAGTGTTTCAGGACTTCCGGCTCGAGGTGACGAACTCAGGCGGCCATAGCTCGCTGCCCGTGAAAGACAACGCGATCTATCACCTCTCGGAGGGCCTGGCCCGCCTTGCGAAATTCGATTTCCCGGTCGAGCTCAACGAAGTCACCCGCGCGTACTTCACGCGATCGGCCGATGCGGAGAGCGATCCGAAAGTGGCGGCCGACATGCGCGCCGTGAGCCGTTCGAGTCCCGATCCGGCTGCAGCCGCCCGCCTGTCGGCGGCACTGCCTTACTGGAACTCGTTGATACGGACCACTTGTGTGGCCACACGGCTCTCCGGCGGCCACGCGAACAACGCGCTGCCGCAGCTCGCCACGGCCAACGTGAACTGTCGAATCCTGCCAGGCGTCTCACCCGCTGCCGTGAAGAACACACTCGAGCAGGTGCTCGCGAACCCGAAGATCGCGGTCTCGTTCGTGGGCCAGGCCAATCCGAGCAAGCCGTCGCCCCTTCGCCCGGATGTGATGAGCGCGGTCGAATCGCTGACGAAGGAGATGTTCCCTGGAGTGGTCGTCGTTCCGGTTATGAGCACCGGCGCGACCGATGGTTTGTACCTGCGCAACGGCGAGATTCCCACCTACGGCATCGATGGTACGTTTGGCGACATCGACGATGTGCGTGCGCATGGCCGTGACGAGCGCGTGGGTGTGAAACAGTTTTTCGAGGGGCTGGAGTTCCAGTATCGGCTCATCAAGGCTCTGGCCGGTCGCCCTTGACCACCTTGTTGCCGTCGCTCACCCACTGATTCCATCCACCGACGAGCGCGCGGACGCTCTTGACGCCGCGCGCCTGAAGCATGAGCGCCGCCCGGGCGCTCGTCGCTTCGTCCTGTCAGGCACAGTAGGTCACCACCGGCTTCGCCGTGGCGATGAGCGTCCGTACCAGCTTCTCGTATGACTCGGGCCAGGTGAGTGCGCCTTCGAGCGGCAGCAGCACCGCGCCCGGTATGTGTCCGAGCGAATAGACATCCGCCACACGCGTATCCACGACGATCACGTTCCGCGAGGCGATGAGCTTCTTGAAGTCCTGCTGCGAGATACGGGGAGCGTCAATCGCCTGCGGCGCAAGCACGACGAGCGACAGAAGCAGCGCAGTTCGCATCGAGCCCACTACAGCAGCACGGCCAGCCCGACAAGGGCAAGGCCGAGCACCATCAGCCACAAGGCCAGCACACCGGCAGCGCCAGACGGCGCCGCGCCGCGAGGATCTGCGCTGTCGATACTCCGATTGAGCCAGGCCGCCACCCTGGATTGGGCGACAAACGACATCGCGAGCGCAAACAGGAGCAGCACCCACCCGATGCCGAC
>JBKPDW010000526.1:0-18160 GCA_046728115.1 Acidobacteriota bacterium
GCGGGCGCGGTGTCGTGCTCGATGCCGGTGCCGCAGACACAGGCTGGCACGCCGGGATCGCACGACCGAATCCCGATCGGCCAGCTCCCGGACATCGATGCCGACGCCGTGCTCGCGCATACGAAGACGCTGTCGTCCGACGAGTTCGAGGGCCGCGCTCCTGGCACGAAGGGCGAGGAGCTCACCGTGGCGTACCTCGTCGATCAGTTCAAGAAGCTCGGGCTCAAGCCGGGCAACACGGACGCAACCTACATTCAAAAGGTGCCGCTCGTCGGCATCACACCGACGCCGGCCCCGCTCGTGTTCGCGAAAGGCGGTCAGCGCCAGTCGCTGGCGTGGAAGGACGATGTCGTCGCGTGGACGAAACACGTGGCCGACAGGGCAGAAATCAAAGACTCGGAAGTCGTCTTCGTCGGTTACGGCGTCGTCGCGCCCGAGTTCAACTGGGACGATTACAAGGGCGTCGACGTCAAGGGCAAGACGCTGGTGATGCTGGTCAGCGATCCGCCGGTACCCGACCCGAGCAATCCGAACGAGCTCGATTCGAAGACGTTCGGCGGGAAGGCGATGACGTACTACGGGCGATGGACGTACAAGTACGAGATCGCGGCGCAAAAGGGTGCGGCGGGCGCGCTGATCATCCACGAAACGATCCCGGCCGGGTACGGCTTCAACGTCATCCAGGGCAAGACAGGCGAGCAATTCGATCTGGTCACGCCCGACAAGAACATGGGCCGGGCCGCCATCGAGGGCTGGATCACGCTCGATCAGGCCAGGAAGCTGCTGCAGTTGGGCGGTCAGGACTTCGACGCGCTCAAGAAACAGGCAGCCACGCGCGACTTCAAACCCGTGCCGCTCGGCGCGACCGCGTCGATGACGATCCACAACAAGCTTCGGACGATCGACTCGCAGAACGTTCTCGGCACGCTCGAGGGATCGGATCCCGCGCGCAAGAGCGAGTTCGTCGTCTACACGGCGCATTGGGATCATTTCGGGAAGGGGCCCGAAGGGATCTTCCACGGCGCTGAAGACGATGCGCTGGGCTGCGCGGCTCTGATCGAAATGGGGCGAGCGTTCACGAAGCTGCCGACCCCGCCGAGACGTTCGATCCTGTTCCTGGCGGTCACGGCGGAGGAGCAGGGGCTGCTCGGATCACAGTATTACTCCGTGACGCCAGTGCATCCGCTTCAGAAAACCGTGGCCAACATCAACATGGACAGCTGGAACGTGCACGGCCGAACGAAAGATCTGACGCTCGTGGGCTACGGTGCGTCGGACCTCGACGACTACGCGCGCGAGGCAGCCGCCGAGCAGGGCCGCGTGGTCCACGCCGACGCCGAACCCGAAAAGGGCTTCTACTATCGATCCGATCACTTCAATTTCGCGAAGCAGGGCGTGCCGGCGCTCGACCCCGACGGCGGTGTGGATTACATCGGCAAGCCGGCAGACTACTCGAAGAAGGTGCGCGACGAGTGGACCGAGCACGTGTACCACACGCCGAAAGACGTGGTCACGCCGGAGTGGGATCTGAGCGGCACCGCCGAGGATCTCAAGTTGCTCCTCGCCGTCGGCTACCGCGTCGCGCAAGCGGACAAGATGCCGGAGTGGAAGCCGGGGAACGAGTTCAGGGCGAAGCGGGAAGCCATGCTCAAGAGCGGGGGTTAGGAATCGGGTTCAGGGATTGGGGACTTGGATCAGGGATGAACTGTAGGAGAGCGCAATGAGTGTCGACACGCTGCAGACGATGACCGGAGAAGAGATGATTGCGTTGTCGAAGAAGCATACGCTCTTCGAATGGACGGCGCAGTCGAAGGTGGATCCGATTCCCGTCGCGCACGCGAAGGGGATCTACTTCTACACGCCCGAAGGCAAGCGGTTCATCGACTTCAACAGCCAGCTGATGTGCGTGAACATCGGTCATGGCGACGAACGCGTGATTCGGGCGATCCAGGATCAGCTGGCCACGCTTGCGTACGCGAACCCGTTCATGGCAACCGAGCCCCGCGCGCGCCTGGGCGCAAAGCTCGCCGAGATCGCGCCGGGCGACATCGACGTGTTTTTCTTCACCAACGGCGGAGCCGAGGCCAACGAGAACGCGATCAAACTTGCGCGTCTTGCAACCGGTCGCCACAAGATCCTGGCCAGGTATCGCTCGTACCACGGCGCAACCGCCGGCAGCATGATGCTGACCGGGGATCCACGGCGCTGGGCCTCCGAGCCCGGGATGCCCGGCGTCGTGCACGTGCTGGATCCGTATCACGGGATTGAGCGCGGATGGGACACGGCCGAGCAGTCGCTGGCGATGCTCGAGGAAGTCATCCAGCTCGAAGGCCCGCACACGATTGCGGCGTTCATTCTGGAATCGGTGACGGGGACCAACGGTGTGCTGGTCCCGCCCGATGGCTATATGCAGGGCGTCCGCGCGTTGTGCGACAAGCACGGCATCCTGATGATCTGCGACGAGGTGATGGCCGGCTTCGGCCGTACTGGCGAATGGTTTGCGATCGACCACTGGAAAGTCGTGCCCGATATGATCACGATGGCCAAGGGCCTGACGAGCGCGTACGTGCAGCTGGGAGCAGTCGGCATGCGCCGCGCCATCGCCGATCAGTTCTACGACAAGGTTTTCTACGGGGGACTCACGTACAACAGCCATCCGCTCGGGTGCGCGGCGGCGCTTGCGACACTTCGTGTGTACGAAGAGGACAGGTTGATCGACAACGCGAAGCGAATGGGCCGGGTGATGCGGGATCTGCTGGACGATCTCATGCGGAAGCATCCATCGGTCGGCGCTGCGCGATCGATCGGGCTGTTCGGGCTGGTGGAACTGGTGCGCGACCGCGCAAAGCGGACGCCGCTCGCGCCGTTCAATGGGACGTCGGACGAAATGGCGGCGCTGTCGAAGTTCTTCCGTCAGGAAGGGCTATACACGTTCGTGCGGTGGAACACGTTCTTTACTAATCCTCCGCTCTGCATCACGGAGCCACAGCTGAGGGAGGCGTTCGCGATCCTCGATCGGGGGTTGGAGATTACGGATCGGGCGGTGCAGTAGAACGGGCCGTCGCGCGCTCGACGGATGTGCCGACACATCGCGCGGGTTCGCGACATCAGCGACAGCCTGAAAAAGTTTCGGAGAACTCCATGAAACCTCGTTAACATGATGGCCTTCCGAACTCCCGGGACCCGCTGCGGGAACCATGCACGGACTGGAGGTACGTATGAAGAGAGTCGCCGTGTCCGCCGTTCTCCTGCTGGCCGTCGTCGCACTGTCAGCCACTCGGGTGTCCGCCGCGGACATGCGGGCGGGAAGCTGGAAGCTGAACATCGCCAAGTCGAAGTACAACCCGGGCCCGCCGCCGAAGGGTCCCAATACCCAGCGAATCGAGGCCGTTGAGAACGGGAGCAAGCTCGTGGCCGACGGCGTGAACGCGCAAGGCCAGAAAACACACAATGAGTACACAGTGAAATACGACGGCAAGGATTACCCGCAGCACCCAACGATCGACGGAAAGCCCGATCCAAACGGACCGGACATGATATCTGTCAAGAAGATCGACGATTACATGTACGAGGTGACCACCAAGCGGAACGGCGCGGTCCTCGCGACGATTAAAGAGGTGATCTCGACGGACGGGAAAACTCGGACGGCGACCATCACCGGCAAAAATGCCCAGGGACAGGCCGTTAATAACGTCGTCGTCTACGAGAAGCAGTAGCGTCGCGCGTTGCGAACACGGGCAGGACTTCGGCTCTGCGCTCGGCCGTTGCTGTGCGCCGCACCCTCCTTCGGTGGCCGTCGGTGCGCCGAGCTGAGTCGGCGACTCGCGTCACGACCTGCATCGCCAGCGAGACAGTTTGATGCGGGCATCGTTTCCGTCTGGAATCTCGCTTAAGACCAGGCAGCCCTCATGCGTCGACAGGCGATCGCGAGCAGAGTCAATCGGGTCGCGATCATTGGAGCGGGCTCATATCCTCAACGGGGCCGCCCAACACGCGTTGCACCCGACGGCCGCTGACAGCGACGAGCGGCCGCGGGTGAACGCCTGCCGTTGCGAGTGACTTCGAGGCCCGCTTGGGGGGCCTTGGCCTCAACCCTCGTCCAGGACATCGCGGGCAACTTCATGTTCGCGCGGCGGGCGGTCACGCTGCTCGAAGTCGCCGCGCGTCTCTGAACTGCAGACACCACGGACTCGATCCGCCATGAGGTCCCTATGTACAAGACCAAGCCTTGCTTCCGATGTGTCATGCCGTCTGACGCGCTCTTGAATGTGGTCGTGCTCAATGCGTCTTTCAAGCACGAGCCCGAGCTCTCCAATACGGGAGAACTCGCCTCTCTCGTGCTCGACGAGATCCGCGCGCTGGCCCGAATCAACGCAGATGTGGTTCGCCTCTCGGACGCGATACTGCCGGTCGGGCTCCGCTTTCGGGAAGCTCCGGAAGATGACTGGCCAAGTCTGGTGACGAGGATCAAGGCCGCAGACGTCGTGCTTTTCTGTACGCCGATCTGGTGGGGCAGTCGTTCAAGCCTGATGCAGCGCATCATCGAGCGGCTTGACGCACTCGACGAGGAATACAGTGCCACGGGTCGCAGTGCCATCAAGGGCAAGGTCGCCGGCATCGTGATCACCGGTAGCGAGGATGGCGCCCTCAGCGTGATGGGCAGCATCATGATGGTCCTGAGTTGGATGGGGTTCACGCTGCCACCCGAATGTGCGGCCTATTGGGTCGGTGAAGTTGGCCAGCCGACTTCACAGGACCGCGACAAGCGCCTCAGGAACATGGCCACCATGCACATGGCAAAGGGGCTTGCGCAGAATCTGGTCTACTACGCAAGGTTGCTCAAGGCCTATCCGCAGACCCCTGTCGCAGGAAAGGCGACGTGCTGTGAGATGCACGCCACCCTCGATGCGCCAGCCTGAAATCGCGGGGGTACGTGTGTGGCCTCACCCGGCTTGCAGCCGGCGGCGCACCCGGCAGACGGTTTTTGAGCCGCCTCTGAGGCTAGTTTTGAGAAGCTGTTTTCGCGGTGGTTGCCCAGTCGTAGTGCTCGATCGCGTGCCGGAGTAGATCGGCCACGTCCTCCTGCAGCACGTAGCCACGCGAAACGAGATCTAGTGTCGCTGCCGAGAAGCGGCCAACGTATTCGTCACGATTCCGGTAGCGCTCCTCGATTGACAGCCGTGGATCGTGTGCGCGTTCGCGATCGGCGCGCGTCTTCGCGAACGGGATGTACGAGCCGATCTCGCCGGCCAGCCGATCGGGTGAGCCGATCGACGGATCCCGGTAGTTCCAGCCTGCTTGCGTGGCGAGCGGCACGGCGATGTCCGGCAGACGGATACCGGCGCGCACGTTGCCGTCGGCGTCGACGGCCGGCACCTTCACCACGAACGGCGCGCCCACCTCCGGCGGTTCGACGCTGACGATGCCCTTCGACCAGTCCGGCCCGAAATTGAGGTGGTACGCACGCAGCGGCTGCTGCGGCAGATCGAACCCCGGTATTGCCGGCCAGCCGGCGCGATCGGGTGACGTCAGCGTTCCGTCTGCCAGGTGCGGGTACGCGCTGGGTGGCGGATCGATGTCGTCCACTACCCAGCGGTCGAGGGCACGAAACAGTGCCCGGGTCGCGAACGAGTAGTTGAGCGGGTTCAGCGCCGCACGCCCAACCATGCCGCCGCCGCGGTTCGACGCGGGAGGAAACGGGCCTGGTCCATGCGGCGCCGACGCGATCATGTAGACACGGGTATTGGTGGGCAGCTCGGCGTCGCGCGTGCCGGTTGGATCGGTGTGCACAAGCGAGCCGGCGCGGTTGAAATACTCCGAGTTCGTGAGCAGGTGAACCACCTTCGGCGCGGTGTTGCTGCGCGCGGCGCGGCTCAGCAGGCCATCGACCTGTCCAGTCTCCGGATCCGTCTCCGGGCCGTCAGTGAACGGAAACAGGTCGACCGGAAACAGGATGTTGAAGTACTGCAGTGCGTCGCGCGACGCCTGGCCGAAGCGGTGATTGAACGAGCCGCGTCCCGATCCGCCGACCTGATCGAACACGCCGTCGAAGACACGGCGTCCCTGCTCGTCCTGGTTGAAGCCCTGATAGAGGAAATGGCGAAGAAATCGCCCGCTCTGCGACACGCCCCAGCCGATCGCGAACTTCAGGCCGGGTGACGGGTTGTCGGACGATGTGTCGTACTTGAAGAAGCTGATCAGGTCGCGCGTGCCCGAGAGACCGCATCCAACGACGCGCGGATCCGCCGCGCGGTAGACGACGTCGTAGATGCGGCCAGGCTCGAAGCCGCCATCGAGGGCTACGGTTCCGCCATCCACAAAGTGCCAGCGCGATCGCGGAACGATCTGGCCTTTCGCGATCGGATCGTCTCGTACGGTCATCACGTTCTCGGCGCTGTTCGGATCGAGGACCTGATACGCCAGGTGATTGCGATCCGCGACCGAAGCCGTGTCGGCGCGCTCGTTCAGGATGAAATTGCCCCGGATGAGTCCAGTGATCCGTTTGCCGTTCTCGGTGGCGATCGGCATCGACATTCGCATCGTGCCCGGGCGCTCGGGCACGTCCCATTGCCATCCCATCCAGAGCAGCGTGAAGCCTTGGCGCATCAGCGCGCCGTCGCCGAATTCGGCCACGGTCGTCGGGTCCGTCGCGCCGGTCGCTTTCTGAAATGTTGCGAGCAACGACTTGCCGCCCCGGTTGCCGACCTCGTAGAAGAGGCGGCCGTTTCCGTGTCGCGGATCGACTGGCTTGAGCAGATAGAAGTCGGCGCTCGATTCGACCTCGCCGCGTGCGTTGCGGGGCGCGAGCTCGAGATCGACGATCATCTCGTTCGCGGGCGCATTGGGGTCGAGGGCGAAGTCCACTTTGCCGACGATTTTCTCGTAGGGACCCGCCGCGCCGAACGGCGCCCCGTTGAGCACGACCTCGCGCCGTTCGATGCGAAGCCGGACGACGCGCGCCTCGGTGATCGATGCCGTAACGAGCAGGACCAGGATGGTTGCGAAGCTGGTTCGCACAGGTCACCTCACGGGCCACAACGGTCAACGCCGAGATCGCAGAGCTCGCAGAGAAAAGCTCAAACCACGGACGACATTGGGATACACGGATGATCATGGGTCGGTGGCGAGTACGCCCGGCGGCCGGCAGCAGCCGGCCGTGTTTCGAGGCCGCTCCGAGAACGGTCGTGCTGCCTCTGCGTGCTCGGCGGGCTTCGCGATTAAACGTCGTCCACCTGTTCGTCATTGTGTGATCGTCCGGACAATCGGGCCCTTCGGACGTCCGTCGCCGTTAGCGATCTCCCAGCTCACCTGATGCACCAGCCGCGCGATCTTTTCCATCTTCACGTAGTTGACCTTTTCCGGACGGTCGTACTGCGTGTGATAGTCGGGATGCAGGCCGGTGATGAATCCCATCGCCGGCACACCGCGCTGCAGGAACGGCCACTGATCGCTTCGCCGCAGGAGGTTCGAGCTGTTGTTGTCGTATCGCTTCTTCAGCTCCAGTCCGATTCCCTCGTTTGCCTTCTCGACGATGGCCGTGATGTCGGGTACCTTCGTGAACGCCATCAGGTTCAGCGCATTGCTGTTCGACTCGGCCGTCCGAACCTCGAGTCCTGTGAAGCGCTGGCCACCACCAACCGGGATCTCTTCGTTGCGTCCGATCATGTCCATGTTCAAGACAGCGACGATGCTCCCGAGCGGAGCCAGCGGCTGCTCGGTGTATGCCCACGCGCCCAGCAGCCCGCGCTCTTCGGAGTTCCAGGCGGCGAACAGCACCGACCGTTTCGGGCGATGGCCGTCCTTCGCGGCCAGCGCGTAGGCTTCGGCGATCTCGAGCAGTGCGACGGTTCCCGACCCGTTGTCGTCCGCGCCGTTGAAGATCTGCGTCGCGTCGGCGCCGTTGTGATCGAAGTGAGCCGACACGATCACCCACTCGTTTTTCAGCCGCGGATCGCTCCCTTCGAGCAGGCCGACCACGTTGCGATCGGGGACGAGATGCCGATCGACCGCGGTGTGAAGTTCGACGCGTGCGCCGGGGAGCAGCAGCGGCGTGAAGCCGCGTACTGTTTCTGCCGCGCGCGACAGATCCTCCAATGATTTGCCCGATCCGGCGACGAGCGACGCCGCCAGCGCAGGGGATATCTGCGCCGCCGGAATGTGAATGCGATCCGCCCACGTCGCAAGGGTGTACGCCAGAATCCGCGGCGGCTTGTCGGGCCAGGCGTTCCGCGCGGCTGCTTCGAAGTTCGCGACGCCGGGGTGATTGTGCACGTCGCTCACGAAGAGAATCGCCAGCGCCCCCTTTTCCTGCGCGGCGAGCGCCTTGCGCCAGGGCGTTGAATGTTCGGAGGTCACGACGCCGTCGAAGGGACTGTTCGGATCGCGCTCGCCCGGTTCATGATCGATCGCCAGGACGATCTTGCCCTTAACATCGCCCTTGTAGTCGTCGAACTGCAGATTCGGCGCGCTGATGCCGAAGCCCACATACACGACTGGCGCGACGACGTGGGCGCTCGCGCCGAAGCGCTGAGGGTAGAACTCCTGGCCGGATTTCAAATGCCGGGTCGCGGCGTCGCCGACGATGACGTCGAGCGCGTTGCCGTCTCCCAGCGTGGCAGTCATCAGGTTGTAGTTCTGAAAATAGGACGCGTTCGGCGCGGCGGGCTTGAGGCCCATACGCTCGAATCGCGATCGGATGTAGTCGCCCGTTGCGCGATTCTCGTCGGTATCCGTCAGCCTGCCACGCATCGCGTCGCCGGCCAGGAAGAACAGGTCCGCCCGCACGTGCTCTTCGAGGATCGAATCGTTGTGCGGCGCGCGCTCCTGCGCGCTCAGTGTGGTGACCAGGAGTCCGATTGTGACGGCGACGCCGCGAAGATGTTTCGTCATGAGGGCCTCGTCATGGGTTCGCGAGAGAAGCTTAAACCACAGACGACACGGGACGACACAGAGAACGCGAAGGAACACGGAGCCGGAATCGCGGCGCGCGAAGCGGCCTCGAAGAGGGAAAGAACCGTCGTCAGACGGCAAAGTAGGTGTTGCGTACGCGCTTCGATCGCCACAGATAGAGCAGCCAACCTGTATACCACGCGATCCATCCGGCAAGTATCAGCGTGGCATCTCCAGGCGGGCGATTGTTCGGCACGTACGGCGTGGCGTACACAAAAATATCGGCGCCAGCCGAAAGCAGGAGTGAGGCTTGCGCTATTCCCACGGCGCCCGGCCGCCGCCGCCGCAACGCCAGACCTGCGGCAACGCCGAATGCGGTGACTGCCAGTCGGCCCAGGAGCACGAGTGCCAGCGGGAGTCCGCGTACCGACAGGGAGTTGAGCGCAGTGGACGCCATCAGGCCCTGCGCAAGCGGATGCCACAGCAGAAGCACGCGACAGAGGAGGCTCAGCCATCCCTTTACACCGACCGGACCCTCGGGACTCACCTCATTCCCGGTCTGCATGCGCGACAATGGAATTACAAAGTATCGTGAAACTCTTTCTGGTACATCACGGCGAAGCAGTGGGAGCCGAGGTCGACGCCCGGCGTCCTCTTTCGGAGCGCGGGCGCACGGCAGTCGAGCGCGTTGCGGCGGAAGCGGCGGCGCGAAACGTCAAGCCGGCCGTTGTCTGGCACAGCGGCAAACTGCGCGCCAAGCAGACGGCCGAGTCGTTCTGGCGCGCCTGCAACGCGCTTGCAGAATTCTCCGCGACGCGTGATCTCCAACCCGACGATTCGCCGCAATGGATGCGCGATCGCCTGCGTAACGAGTCACGCGACATCCTGATTACGGGTCACTTCCCGCACCTGCCGCGTCTGCTCGCGTTGCTGACAGGCGGCGCCGAAGACTTCCCGCAGCACGGAATCATTGCGCTGGAGACTGAGGACGAAGGGGAGACCTGGAAAGAACTGTGGCGTTTGGGTGCGTAGATGTAATGGCTGATGCCTGATGGCTGGATGGCTAATCGCAGGATCAGCCATCAAGCCATCCAACTGCGACGCGTTAACGGATGACCACGCCGATGCCCGCCCGCCAGAAGTGGAAGTCGCCTTCGCTGAAATTGAGGTTGGTGAGGCTCGAGTCGTTCGAGTTGATGCTTCGCAGGTAGCGCACATCGCCACGTACACCGACGTGGTCCGAGAAGAAGCCCATCACGCCGCCGCCCAGGTTCCAGCCGAAATCGTTGGCGGACGAGCTCACATGCACGAGCGTGCCGCCATCGATCTGTCTCCGTAGCAGACCGAGACCTCCCGTCGCGAACGGACGGAAGCCGGGGCCGTGGGTGCCGCCAATTGGAATGCCGATAATCACATTGCCCATCAGGTCGATCACGCTGTTGTCGCCGAAGTCGTTCTTCGTGCCGAAGAAGCTCGGACTCCACCCAAATCCGACTTCACCACCGATGATGCCGGCACCCATACCACCCGCGTTCACGCCGAATCCGGCACGGCCGTTGTCGAAATTGATGTTGCCATTGCTGAAGCCCGCGCCGGCGTTGGCCGCGATCCAGGGGCTCACGTATCCCTCGGCGCGCGCCTGCGTCGGCGCTCCGATCAGCGCGACCGTCGCCATCACCACGAGTCCTTTCACCACACCTCGCATGCGTCAACTCCTTGTTAGCCGGAGCGATAGCGCGAGCTCCGGCACTGCTCAGCGGTAACGCATGCAAGCGGCGTACCTCGAACGGATCAGCCGAGATGGCACGCGCGCGAGGTCAGCAGTTCCCAGGCGCGAGCGATGTGCCGCTCGGCTGTTTCCAGATGACCAATGGCGATGCGTATCGTCAGACGGCCGTCGAGCCTCGTGTGAGACAGAAAGACTTCGCCTGTTCCGTTCACCGCGTCGATGAGCTGTTCGTTCATCCGATCGAGCTCATGCGGCGGTAGCGTCCGTGTCGCCGGATTCCATCGGAAGCAAACCACGCTGAATGGTACCGGCGCCAGCCGCTCGAAATCCGGATGGGCATCCACCCACGTCGCAAGCTGTTGCGCCAGGCGGATGTGCTCCGCGATCCTCGAGCGAATTTCGCGCGCGCCGTACCATCGCAGGATCATCCAGAGCTTCAACGCTCGAAACCGGCGCCCGAGTTGCACGCCGGTGTCCATCAGGTTCTTCACCGGCGCGGTTTCGCTCGTGCGGAGGTACTCGGGTGTCAGCGCGAACGCCGTGCGGACGACGTCCATCCGCCTGCAGTAGAACGCCGAGAGATCGAAGGGCGTGAACAGCCACTTGTGCGGGTTGACGACGACAGAATCGGCGCGATCGACGCCAGCGAGCACGTGCGCGTGGGACGGCAGCATGGCCGCTACTCCGCCGTACGCGGCATCCACGTGCATCCACAAACACTCGCGCTCGCAGACGTCGGCAATCTCCGGTATCGGATCGATGCTCGTCGACGAGGTCGTGCCGACCGTCGGCATCACCGCAATAGGCAGGATGCCGTCGGCGCGGTCTGCGGCAATCGCTGCCGGCAGGGCATCGACGCGCATGCGGAACTGATCGTCGGTGGGAATTCTGCGAAGCGATTCGTGACCGAGGCCGATGGCAATCACTGCCTTGTCGATCGACGAGTGCGTCTGGTCCGAGCAGTAGACACGAAGCCGCGCCACGTCACTCCGGCCCGCTAGGCCTCGCGCGCGCACGTCGGCCAGCGCGGCCTCGCGTGCGGCCACCATCGCGTGCAATGTCGCGATTGACGCGGTGTCGTAGATCACGCCCTCGAAGGAGTCTGGCAACCCAATGAGCTTCCGCAACCAGCCGAGTGCGACATCCTCGAGTTCCGTTGCGGCAGGCGATGTTCGCCACAGCATCGCCTGCTGATTGAGCGCGGCCGACAGAAACTCTGCGAGCGCGCCAGGCGCGCTGCCGGTGATGGGGAAATAGGCGAGAAAACCTGGATGGTTCCAGTGCGTCAGGCCTGGAACGAGAATCCGCTCGAAGTCAGCCATGATCGCGTCAAAGGGTTCGGGATCTTCCGGCGCGTGGTCGGGCAGCGCGGCGGCGATCTCCCCTGGTTCAACGCGCGCGAGAACCGGATAGCGCTCGGAGTGCTCCAGGTAGTCGGCGATCCAGTCGACGAGTGCGTGTCCGCTGCGCCGAAATGCCTCGTGGTCCATGAAAACGGGCCGGCCCAGCTCGAGATCGTCGGCCCGGTAAGACCTTACACCTGCCGCCCTTGGCGGCGAGCGGCCGATCATTTGAACGGGCCCGCGAAGACCATGCCGCGCGCAAAACGTCCCAAGCCAATCCGCTGCTGCCCGTGAGGCCGACCGGATTCTCGGTGGCGGGGCGCGTCATACCGTCCATCGGCTGTCTGCGAATGGACGGACGCGTGCTATCGCTTGTGCGAAGTTCCGTAATCGATGGCGAATTGTTTGAGTGCGTTGTTCGTCAGGCCGAGAGCGGCCGCTTCGGTCGATGCGCGGTCGACGTCCCAATGATCGACGGAGATGCGTTTGACCATCCACATCGCCGCCGCACGATTTCCGGAGCCGCAGTGAATGAACGCCGGCTCGTTGCCCTTCGTCAGCAGGGTGTCGAGAAACTTGTCAGCGACGGCTGGATCCGGCGACTGACCGTTGAAGGGAATGTTGAAATAGTTGATCCCGACCTGCTTGGCCATTGCCTCTTCTTCTTCGACGTTGGCGTTTGGCTCGGTCGGCAGTCGGAGGTTGATGATCGACGCAAACCCCATCTTCTTCAGTTCGGGCACCGCCTTCGCATTTGTCGCGCCAGCGCAGGCGACGGTCGTTTCGAGCCGTGCGAAGTTGGTGACGCCGTCGACCGTTTCCTTGGTGACTTGCTGCGCGAGCGCCGGACCGGCGAGCGCGACGAGCATCAGTGCGGAGAACACGACATGATGAACACGCATAGATCACTCCATTCGGGACACAGACCCCACGCCATCTTATGACAGGGCGGGAGGGGTGGAACAATTTTCGGGCGGTACCTTCTGGAGGGGAGTCGGGTTGGGGGCGGGAGGTCCCGCCCCTGTCCTGTCAGCGTTCCTTGTCGTCCTCGCGCTCGCTCGTAATCGTTACCGGCGACAAGACCCGCACGGTCATCGTGGTGCCGGGTTGGACGACAACGGTGCTGCGGTCGCCGGCGAGGACAGCGGCTGAACCGCCGGCTGCGCCGGTCGCGGCTCCGATCGCCGCGCCTTTGCCGCCTCCGAGAATCGCGCCGAGTATGGCACCGCCGACCGCGCCGCCGCCGACTTTGGCAGCGCTCGCATTGCTCGGCGCCTGGCCGTCCCGATAAATGGTGTCGGTGCTGATGGGTACGTGTGTTCCGTCGGCGAGCACCAGCGTGTGGAAGCGGATGCCGAGACGCGCTTGCTCCTTGAACTTCCCGCCGCGCTCGACGAGCATGATCGATCCGAGCGCACGCGTGCCCGACGGAATCGCGACGCGATCGCCAACTTTCACATCGCGCGTCACCTTCGCGTCGACTTTATCCTCGACCTTCGCTGTTTCGCTCGACAGCTTGTTCTCGATCTGGAGACCAATCACGGAATCGGCCGGGACGACGAGATCCACGAACGTTTTCTGCGGCGGCTCGGGAGCGTGCGGCACCTCGACGACCGGACGCTCGTCGTTGCGTGGCGCAGTCGCCGTATTCTCGGACGCCGGCGGGGCCGTCGGGGGCGGCTGCGTTGCGCTGCTCGGCCAGGTGCTTGCGAGCGGCGGCGGTTCATGGCGCGCCGTCGCCGACGTTCTCTGACGCGTGCTGGTCGACACAGGCGCGCGCGACGCTTGCGCCGGCTCCGCTCGTTTGCTGGTCCGATCCGACGTCGAAGCGACGTTGGTAGTCGGCTTTGGCGCATCGCCGATGATCGCTTCGGTCTCCTGCACCGGCCGTTCGGCTGGCAGCGCGCTGCCGGCGGGGGCGGATGCCGGCGAGGTTATGGCAGCCGGTTGGGTCTGCGCCGAGGCGGGCGCCGGGACGGCGTTCTGACGCGACGCCAGATAGCCTCCTGCCGCGGCGGCAGCGATGCATGCCGTTGCCAACCCGGCCACCGCAAGTCGATTCGAGAACATCACGGACAACTCCTTGATTCGCATTCGGATCACGCAAGCACCGTACCCGGCTCGTCCAGGGGTTGAGGCCGCTAACCCGCTGGGAAATGAGAGTTTACTAATTCAGCTCAACCGTGCACAGTGTCCCATCCGCATGAATGTGTCCTGGCAGGAGAGCAATACAGGCGTAAAATCTCCCCATGTTCGCTCGGGAGTCGACTGGCCGCACGGTTGCATCGTCGCGTGTCATGCGAGCGCTGAGAGCGTTGGGGGTGTTGCTGATTCTGGCGGTCGTTCCGGCGACTGCGTCGGCAGTCACGATTGACCAGATCGTCTCGCTCAAACAGGCGGGTGTCACCGACGCGGTCGTGCTCGCACTCATCGAGCGCGATCACACCGTCTTTACGCTTCAACCGGAACAGATCGTGGCGCTGCAGCGAGATGGCTTGAGCGAAGCGATCATCATCGCGATGTTGAAAAGCGCTCAGGCTGGCGACGATGCCGCGCGTGCCGAATCGGCGGCCACCACGGCGGCTGTCGCTGCCGCCATCGCGCCGGCACCAGAAGTACTCATCGTGGGGCACGGACCGGAACGACCCAACACCTATCCCGGATTCTTTGTGAACAACCCGCTCGCATATGGCTCCGCCGTTGCTGGTTACCCGGCCTTCGGCTCGTACGGATATCCCGTCGCGTACGGGTACCCGATGGGCGCCTACGCCGCACGCCCGCGATGGGCGCCTCGTCTCGGATCGGTGCAGTCCCGTTCGCTGTGCTATGCACAGGTCAACAGCAGCGCAAGCCGGGGAAACTCCCCGAGTTTTGTCACCGAGTGTCCGCGCGTGATGCAGTCACGGCGCTTGCGCTGACAGTTCAGATTTCAGACTTCAGAATTCAGAGTTCGTTTAGGATTTCCTGATTGAAGTTCGAGTGTGCAAACCTGAACTCGATCAATCTGAACTCAATCTGCACTCTGAAATCTGAGTTCTGAAATGTGGAGCCTCAAATGAAACCGCGTTTGTTCGTCCTCGCAGCTGCGATGGCAGCGATCGTAGTTGGCGCACGCGTGTCGTCGGCGCCCCTGGTGGCGCAGTCGAAGGCTGCCAGGACCTCCGGCCCGCAGCGAATCGACGAGGAGTACACGAAACTGATCCAGCAAAACCTTCAGGACCCTCGGATCACGACCGAACTCGTCGATCACCTGCCCGCGTCCGACACCGTGCCCTCGCCGCTCAAGTTTCTGGGTCGCGCCGTCGGCACGCCGGGCGAGCTGACGTACGCAAAGGACATCTATCGGTACTACGAGGCGCTCGCCAAGGCGGCGCCGACGCGAGCGAAGTACTGGAAGATTGGAACCACTGAAGAAGGGCGCGACATCGTGCTGCTTGCCATCGCCGACGAGGCGACGATCAAGTCGATCGACAAGTATCGCGACATGCTCGGAGAGCTGACAGATCCGCGGAAAACCACCGAAGCACGCGCCCAGCAGCTCCTGCATACGGCCAAGCCGATCTACTACGCGATCAGCGGTATGCACTCGCCCGAAACAGGTGGCCCCGAGATGCTGATCGAGCTCGCTTATCGGCTCATCGTCGAAGACACGCCGTTCGTTCAGAACATACGCAACAACGTCATCACGCTCATCACGCCTGTGATCGAGGTCGATGGACGGGAGAAGCAGGTCGATACGTACTACTTCAACAAGAAGCGCGCGCCTGGCGATGCGCGCCTGCCGCTGATGTATTGGGGCAAGTACGTACAGCACGACAACAACCGTGACGGAATGGGCCAGTTCCTCAAGCTCACCCAGTCTGTGACGAAGGAAACGCTGGAGTGGCATCCCACGGTCATCCACGACCTGCACGAAGCGCAAACGTATTTGTACGCCTCGACCGGCACCGGGCCGTACAACAACGAGCTCGACCCGATCGTCGTGAACGAATGGTGGATGCTCGCCGAAAACGACGTGATGGAGATGACCAAGCGCGGCGTGCCGGGCGTATGGACCTACGGCTTCTACGATGGCTGGGTTCCCAACTACATGTTCTTCATCGCGCACAGCCACAACTCGATCGGGCGGTTCTACGAAGTCCAGAGTTACGGACCTGATCCGTACGAAGTGCGGCCGGCCGCGACGACGTTGAGCAAGGAGTGGTTCCGGCCGAATCCGCCGCTGCCGGTGATCAAGTGGGGGCCGAGAAACAACACCAACATCCAGCAGTCCGCGCTGCTCTTCGCGCTGAGCCATGTCGCCAAGAACCGGGAGCTCTACCTGGAAAATTACTGGCTCAAGAATAAGCGCGCCGTGGACAAGGGCAAGAACGGACCCACGTACGCATGGGTGATTCCGGCGACGCAGC
This sequence comes from Acidobacteriota bacterium, assembly GCA_046728115.1. GTDB lineage: Bacteria > Acidobacteriota > Vicinamibacteria > Vicinamibacterales > CAVVIG01 > CAVSWN01. The sequence goes on from JBKPDW010000526.1 coordinate 16,371, forward strand.
GTCGCAAGGCCGATTCTGCCGATGCGGTGAACGAACTACGCGCGCAGGGTCTCGAGATCTCGCGTGCATCATCCCCGTTCAAGGCAGGCGACGTCGACGTCAAGGCCGGCGACTACATCATCCGCGGCGACCAGCCGTTTCGCACGCTGGCCGATATGTATTTCTCGGTGCAGAACTACGCGCCACAGAACCCGTCGCCGTACGACGATACGGGTTGGACGTTCCAGTACATGCGCGACGTGAAAATCGTGCCCGTGGTCGAGAGAAGCATCCTCGATCAGCAGATGGCGCTGCTGACGGCCGACGCCAAGGCGCCGGGCGGAATTGAAGGTACCGGCAATGTTCTTGTCGTCGATCACACGGCCGACAACAACATCGTCACGTTCCGGTTCAGGAACGCGGACGTCAAGATGCAGGCGGCCGAGGACGACTTCGAGCTCTCGGGTCACAAGTTCCGCGCCGGCGCCGTCATCGTGCCCAATGCGGACCGGGCGAAGCTCGAGCCGATGTTGAAGGATCTCGGCCTCTCAGCGTGGGCCGTCGCCTCGGCGCCGTCGGTGAAAAGGCATGATCTCGACGTCCCGCGAATCGGGTACGTCCACAGCTGGACCAGGACGCAGGACGAAGGCTGGGTTCGTGCCGCGCTCGATACCTTCGGCGTGTCGTACACGTATTTCGCGGATCAGAAGCTGAAGGACGGCAATCTGCGATCGAAGTACGACGTCATCATCTTCCCGCACGTCGGCGGCACCGCGCAGTCGCAGGTGAACGGCATGCCGTTTACCGGAAATGCGCCGCTGCCGTACAAGAAGACGCCCGAGACGCCGAATCTCGGATACGTCGATCAGAGTGACGACATTCGCGGAGGCATGGGGCTGCAGGGTCTGCTCGAGCTCGCGAAGTTCGTGCAGGACGGCGGCACACTCATTACGGAAGGATCCACCACGACGATCTTTCCGGAGTACGCGATTACGAACGGCATCACGGTGGAAGAGCCGACACGCCTCTTCGTGCGCGGATCGATTCTGCGGGGAAAGATCGCCGACAAGAAGAGCCCGATTGCGTACGGCTACGACCAGTCGGACCTGCCCGTGTACTTCAACCAGGCGCCAGTGCTGAACGTCGCGTCCGGATTTGCCGGCTTCGGCGGTCGTGGCGGCGGCGGCCGGGGCGCCGCGCCCGGAGAATCACCCAATGCCGGATTCGGCCAGAACGTCACGCCAAACGCAGTTCCGCTTGTGATTCAGCCGCTCGAGCCGGCGCCCGGCGCACAGGCGCAAGGCGGCGACGAGCGTCGGCAGGCCGTCGAGGCCGCCGCGTTCCGCCAACTTGCTGCGCAAGCCGGATTCACCATTCCGGAGAGTCGCGCCCGTATCGTCATGCGGTTTCCTGCGAGTCCGAGCGAGATGCTGCTCTCAGGCACGCTTGCGGGCGGCGAGGCACTCGCCAACCGGGCACTCGTGGTCGACGAGCCGCTCGGAAAAGGCCACGTCGTGATGTTTGCGCTGCGTCCGTTTTGGCGCTGGCAGTCGCAGGGCACCTATACGCTTGGCTTCAATGCGATCCTGAACTGGAACGATCTGGATGCGGGGAAGCAGCAGCCGGGTTCGACGCCGACGGCGTCGCAGGAACGGCAGCAATAACGGTCCACCAAGGCAAGGTGCCGGGTGCCAAGGTGCTGAGTGCCAAGGTGCTGAGTGCCAAGGTGCGGGGGTGCCAAGGTGCGGGGTGCCAAGGTGCGGGGTGCCAAGGTGCGGGGTGCTACGGTGCGGGGTGCCAAGGTGCTGGGT
>JBKPDW010000527.1:0-5834 GCA_046728115.1 Acidobacteriota bacterium
CGTGCCGGGCGACCAGGCGCACCGATTCGTCATCCATGACCGAGACACGATCTACTCCGCGGGTGTCGATCGGACGCTCGCGGCGATGGGCCTGACCGTGCTCAAGACGCCGGTTCGCGCTCCGCAAGCGAACGCGTTCTGCGGTGTGCCGTGAAAGGTAAATCGACGCAGCCGGTGCAAGTCCGGTCCAAGGAAGTGTCGGTACGCCTTGGTAGCTACTCGGGAGGTGGAACGGGTGACCAGACCATCGAAGCCCTGAGGACAGAGGCCCGTCAATCGGACGGGTGCGCAAGCGTGCGGGCCGCAACGAGAGTGAAGCCTGAGCAGGCCTCGAAACGTTCACTGCGAGCGCCGAGTCCCCCGCAGAAGGACGAAGGCCGCCGAGGACGATCGGATGCACCGACCGATGATGGTCGTCCTGCTCGCCGGGGTATTGGGCGCAGCACGTACGCACACGCGGCGATTTGCAACACGGGAGACCTGTCTGGCTGCCGCGGTGGCAACGTCTCCATCGGGAGGCGGGCTCGACAGGAGTCGGAGGGGCTCATATGACCGATGACCCTGGGTAATAGCAGGCGAGGAAAGGAGCCCTGGTTCGGGGTGTGCTCGAACGAGCGGAGAACAGGAGATTGGCGTTGAGCCTGGCAACTCCGGAAAAGATTCGGAAGCTCCAACGAGCGCTCTACATGAAGGCCAAGCAGGAGCCAACGCGACGCTTTCACGTTCTCTATGACAAGGTATGGCGCGAAGACATCCTCGCCCGCGCATATGCGTGCTGCCGCGCGAACGGCGGGGCGCCGGGCGTGGACGGCGAAACCTTCGACGACATCGAGGCATGCGGCATGAGCACCTGGCTCCAGACCGTCGGAGAGGAGGTGCGAACAAAACGCTACAAACCGCAGCCGGTACGACGGGTGATGATTCCAAAGCCCGGAGGCGTGGGCCAGCGGCCGCTCGGGATACCGACCATCCGCGACCGGGTGGTACAAACCGCGGCGACGCTGGTGCTCGAACCAATTTTCGAGGCGGACTTCGACGACGCGGCATATGGATACCGCCCGAAGAGGAGCGCACTCGATGCGGTGCGGGCCGTGCGCCGGGCGCTTGATAGTGGACGAACCGAAGTCGTGGACGCCGACCTATCGAAGTACTTCGATATCTGCGAACCGCCGCAACATCAATCGCCGCAGCACGTACAGAGCATTTGGCAGGCACAGCGTCGCTCTCAGCGAAGCGGATATCCGCAAGACCAGCGAGATCGTGCGGCAGCTGAGCGATGATGTGAAAGCGCGGTCGGAGCGCTTGTCGTAGTCTGCGACGACCTGGGGGCGCGAGACGTTCTTACTGGCTGATCCGTCCGTTTGGCGCGATCGTGAACGCGAAGCCTGGCTCGTCGCCGTTTCCGGGCGTCGTGGTGTTCTGTACTAGCCCCATGTCATTCACGAGGACGCTTCGCGTCACCGCGCCCGTGGGGTTTTCATCGCAGGCATTCTGATCGTTGACACGGAACGAGACGCGGGTGTTGACGGGCACGTCCGTGAAGGTGATTTCGTACCGGTCTGGTGGAACCGGCTGCAGCAGGACGCCGGCGAAGTTGCGCCAGCTCGGATGGGTGTGAGTCGCGCCGACCCCACTGACGCACGCCTGCGCGGACGTAGGAAGATCACTTCGTCGCGTTGTCGAGCCCAGGAACACGATCCTGACGGTCGCGGTTCCTGATCGGCTCGAGGGCGCCGTGGATGCGTCATCGCAGGCGACCGATACCACGATCAGCGCACACGCCAAGAGCGCTCTCCGCACCAAGCGAGCATACCTGACTCAAATCGCCGGGGCTCACAGGCGGATACGGACTGGCCTCAGTATCCGCAAGCGCGTGATGGAGGCACATGGCGGAAGCATCGCGGTCGAGCAGCATGCGGGCCGCGGAACGTGGTTCGTCTCGACCTTCACCAAGCGAGCGTTCGCGAGTCCGCGTGACATGCTGCTTTGGCCCGTGGCCGCCACGGAATGAAATGGCTATTTTATATAGCTATAATAGATCACATGAAAGTCAATGTGGCTGAAGCGAAGAATACGCTTCCCAAGCTGATTAAGGCCGTCGAAGACGGCGAGTCCGTGACAATCTATCGTCACGGCACGCCGGTCGTCGACATCGTCCGGACGACGAAGGGCGATATCAAGAAGCCGAAGTTCGGGACACTGAAGGGCAAGGTGACGGCTCTCGATCCCGACTGGTGGAAGCCTATGGCCGAGGATGAGGTCGAGGCCCTTCTCGACGACCGTTAACGCGTGCGGATCATCCTCGATACGGTCACCTTCATCTGGGCGGTCAGCACTCCAGAGCGCCTCTCAGGTGCAGCGATGTCCGCTCTTCGAAAGACGACTGCGGTGCGCGAGATCAGCGTCGTTTCCCTGACCGAGATCGCCGTCAAACAGACCAGAGGAAAGCTCACCTTCGGCAAGGCGGACGTGATGGCCGGCGTCGGTGATCTGCGGTTGCGCGTCTTGCCGTACGCGGCAGAGCATGCCTTCCGCCTGTTCGATCTGCCCACACATCATGCCGATCCCTTCGACCGCCAAATCATTGCGCAGGCTCTCGTAGAAAACGTTCCGGTCGTGACGCCTGACGAATCCTTCAACCTTTACAAAGGCCTCAAGGTCGTATGGTGACTGGATGCATGAACAAACGTCATCAGATGGCCCTTGTGAAGGGAAGACCTGGGGACGAACGAAGCGCGCATCGGACCACTCATCAGGTTACCCGATAACCGGATCGTCCAGGGTCATCCGGGCCCGGGCTGTTCATTGAAATCGATGATTGCGTGCCTTATCATGCGCTTCATTATTCCGGCGGCGACGAACTTTTCCACTTCGGCACGAACGGTTGCGCGCTCCCGCGCGCAAGGAGGGGAACATGGCAGGTCGTCCGCTACGAGTCGTCGGGATCCTGTTGGCGCTGCTCGCGATGCCCGTCGCGCTGGCCGCGCAAACCGTCAGCGCCACGACCGGCGCGATGAACGGCAAAGCGACGGACAAAACCAACGCCGTCTTGCCTGGTGTGACCGTGACGATCTCGAGCCCGTCGCTCATGGGCACACGTACGGCCGTCACCGCTGAGGACGGCACGTATCGCTTTCCCGCCATTCCACCCGGCGACTACACCGTCACGTTCGAGCTCACCGGGTTCGCGACGGTGACCCACGAGGGCATCCGCGTCGCGCTCGGATTCACGGCGACCGTCAACGGCGAGCTGGGCGTCGCGTCGCTGCAGGAGAACGTGACGGTCACCGGCGCGTCGCCGGTCGTGGATACGCAGTCGACGGCGATCACCACCAACTTCGATGCCCGGACGCTCGCGAGCCTGCCGAGCGCCAGAGACATGTGGGCGATCCTCGCCGAATCGCCCGCGGTGAGCCTGACGCGCATCGACGTCGGCGGGAGCGCGGCGGGCACGCAGACCGGATACACCGTCTACGGCACGAGCGGACAGAACCGGCCGACCGTCGAAGGCATCGTGGCGACGGAGGGAACCGACGCCGCCGGGTTCTACTACGACTACGGATCGTTCGAGGACGTCAACGTCGAGACGGCGGCGCACAGCGCCGAGATGCCGTGGCCCGGCGTGCAGTCGATGTTCGTGGCAAAGTCGGGCGGCAACACGTATCACGGCAGCTGGTACAGCGATTACGAGAACAAGAACTGGCAGGCGTTCAACGTCGACGACAGCCAGATCAAGCGCGGCGCGCAGGGCAGCCCGCCCGGCGTGACGCCGCCGCTCGGCCCCGGCGACCTGAACCGCACGTCGAGCTATCACGACATCAACACCGATGCGGGCGGCTTCATCCGAAAGGACCGCGTGTGGTGGTACGGATCGTTCCGCAATCAGAACGCCGCGGCGCAGTACGCCAACTTCCCGGTCATGCCGCACGTGACCGACCTGCTCAATTTCAGCGGCAAGGGCACCTATCAGCTCACGAAGAACAACAAGCTCGTGGCGTTCGCCACGGCGAACCGCAAGCATCAGCCGACGCGCCTCGACTCCTTCCAGCTCGGGAACACCACCGACATCAATACGTCCACCGTGTCGACGTGGGAACAGCTGTACTGGGCCTGGGTGTGGAAGGGCGAATGGAACTCGGTGCTCAGCGACAAGCTGTTCGTCGAATTCCGCGGCGGCGAGTTCGGCTACAACTGGCCGAACCATTCGAACGGCGCCCAGCCGCGCTACGAGGATCGCGGCAACAACTTCGTGTCGGGCAGCAATCGCGAATGGGAACGCGACCGGCGGCGCGATCAGGGACTGGGCTCACTCAGCTATTTCAAAGACGGGTGGGGCGGCAGTCACAACTTCAAGTTCGGCGGCGACATCTTCCGCGAAACGGTCAACGAGTACTGGTTCGACGGGTACTCGGGCGACGTGGTGCACATGCTGAACAACGGCGTCCCCCTCGAGGTATATCTGATCGATGCACCGTCGGCGTCGCTGAATGGCCTCTGGACGTACTCGGCGTTCGCGAACGATATCTGGCGCGTCAACAACCGTCTGACGCTCAACGTCGGCGCGCGGTTCGATCGCTATCGCGCGTTCCTGCCGGCGCAGGAACACGGCGTGAGCCGCTGGAACAAGACGCCGGTCAGCTTCGCCGCGGTCGAGGACGTTCTGCACTTCAACCTCGGGTCCCCGCGCGTCGGAGCGACGTACGACATTGCGGGCAACGGGAAGACGGTCGTGAAGTTCAATTACGGGAAATACTGGTGGAATCCGGGTGCCGATTTCCTGTTGAACAACGCCAATCCCAACTCGCTGGTCTGGTGGAGGCGGTACGCCTGGAGCGATCCCAACGGCAACAAACTCTACGACGCGGGCGAGGAAGGCCAGCTGATTCAGACACAGGGCGGACCCACCGAATCGCTCGACCCGAGCATCAGGGACACCTACACGAAAGAGGCGGCGGTCTGGTTCGAGCGCGAGATCATGACGAACTTCGGCGTCCGCACCGGATTCCTCTGGCGCGGCCAGCGCGATCGCTACGGCCGCGTGAACGTCAACCAGCCGTTCGAGGCGTTCAACGTGCCGGTCGCGATTCGCGATCCGGGTCCTGACGGCGTCCTGGGCAATGCCGACGATGGGCCGAATATCAACGGATTCAACCTCGACGCGGCGCATCTTGCGCTGTCGCCGCTCAACGTGACAAAGAACGTGCCGGTGACGGACGACTACTACACGTGGGAAGCGACGGCCAACAAGCGATTCAGCCGGCGGTGGTCCATGCTCGCCACTTATTCGATCACGAAGAGCAAGGACAATGCGGGCACGTACTTCGGACAGCGTGTTCGGACGAACACGCTGGTGCTGACGCCGAACGATCTGATCAACACCGAGGACAACCGCTACGTGTTCACCACGTGGACTGCCAAGATTCATGGGACGTACGAGGCGCCGTACGCGGTCAAGCTGACGCCGATCCTCCGGTTGCAGGCCGGGCAGCCGATTGGACGGGCGTTCGTGCCGCTCACGGCGTCGCGCTTCAACTACAGTACGTCGGTTACGGTGCTGGCGGAGCCTATCGGCACACGCCACCAGGACAACATCGCGTTGTTCGATCTGCGGGCCGAGAAGATCTTCAAGCTTCGAGGCGGACTGAGCGTGTCCGGATTCCTCGATGCGTTCAACATGTTCAACTCGAACGCGGAACAGAACACGAGCTACACTTCAGGCACGTCGTTCCTGCGCCCGTTGAACATCATCCCGCCGCGGATTGTCCGGATCGGCGCGCGATTGACGTTCTGACCGCTTCGAGGGAGCAGGCAGCGGGACTGCAAACGGAGGATCT
>JBKPDW010000528.1:0-7488 GCA_046728115.1 Acidobacteriota bacterium
CAGTGCAATTGCGGAGGACAGTCTGTAACCCGACCCTGCTCGGTGTGTAAGACGATGTCGCTGCCTTGGCCCTTCCCAGATTTTCGTGTTTGTTGTAATTCTGTAAACCTCGCTCAATGTACCTTTAACACTCACTAGAGAAGCAATTACCGCCGGCTGACGACGAACCCGCGGAGATCGGCATTCGTCCGACTCTCACGCGATATATCAAATCGCGCGGCTCGCCCTTGCGTTGAATCCGTCGAGGTTCTGCGCGATAGTTAGTCCCGGAGGCCGCATGCAGGATCTCCGCCTTGCCGTCCGCGCGCTTCGCGTCACGCCAGTTGTGACGGTTGTCGCGGTTCTATCGATCGCCCTGGGGATCGGCGCCAACACCGCAATCTTTTCGCTCCTAAACAGCCTGCTGATGCGGCCGCTGCCGGTCACTGAAGGGCATCGCTTGGTGATCGTCTCATCCCGCACAGCGGACAACCAAGGGTGGCAAGGGCAATGGAGCTATCAGGTGTGGGAGCAGATTCGTCAACGGACCGAGCTCTTCGACGGCGCGGCCGCGTATTCGACGACCCGGTTCAATCTCACCTCGGGTGGAGAGGCGCAATTCGTCAACGGCCTTTGGACTAATAGCGCCTTCTTCAACACCTTGGGCGTGCGCCTGGCGCAGGGTCGGACGTTCTCTGATGCCGACGATGGGCGCGGCGGTGGACCGGATGGCGCAGTAGCGATCGTCAGTTATGGTTTCTCGCAACGGCATTTCGGCGACGCGGCGAACACGATTGGCCGAACGCTCATGCTCGATACCGTCCCGTTCACGATCATCGGAGTCACGCCGCCGGAGTTCTTTGGGCTGGAGGTCGGGAGCGCATTCGACATCGTCGTGCCGTTCGGCGACGAGCCTTTGATTCATGGTCGCGAAACCTGGTTCGACGGAGGTGGGGGCTATTGGTTCACGATCCTGGGGAGGCTGAAGCCCGGACAGACCCGCGACGCGGCAGCCGCGGCGTTACAGCGGGTGGAACGACAGATTTGGGAGATGACGGTCCCGCGAAACGCACGCCCCGAGTCTCGAGCCAGGTATCTGGCGGAATCGTTCTCCCTCCTGCCCGCGACGGCTGGCCGGTCCACGCTGCGTCGCCAGTACGGCCGCCCGCTCGTAACCCTGTTGGTCGTTGTTGCACTGGTTCTCCTAATTGCCTGCGCAAATATCGCGAACGTGGCGCTTGCGCGCGGCGAGGCGCGTCGCCACGAGCTGAGCGTCAGACTGGCACTGGGCGCCTCGCGCTGGAGTCTCATCCGGCAACTGCTCGCCGAGACGCTCGTCCTGGTTGGAATGGCAACAGCTTTGGGCTGGCCTATCGGCTCATGGGCAAGCGAAATGATGCTCAGGCAGCTCTCGACACGAGAACATCTTGTCTTCCTGGACCTCTCTATCGATTGGCACGTGTTGCTCTTCACCATCGGTGTAGCAGTCGCAACGATCGTGCTGTTCGGCGTGTTCCCGGCGATCAGAACGTCGCGCATTGCCCCGATGGAGGCACTTCGAGAGCATGGGAGAGGACTGATCGCAGGCGGGCGCATCGGCGTCGCCAGCGGCCTCGTGGTAGCGCAGGTGTCCGTGTCGGTCGTGCTCGTCGTCGCTGCTGCAATGTTCGCACGCACGTTCGCTTCGCTCGCGACGAGGCAACTCGGTTTTGAGCGTGACCGCGCGCTGCTCGTCGGCGTCGACGCTCAGCGCGCCGGCGTGTCGCCAGCCCAGAACGTCTCGTTGTACGAGCATCTTCGCGAAGCGATGCGCGCGGTGCCCGGCGTCAGCGACGCTGCGGTTTCGATGGTGACACCGGTGAGCGGTTTTGGCGTCGGACCTCGCATCGACGTCTCAGGCGGCGCGCACGTGCCGGGCAATGTGTACGGCGTAAACGGCGTCACGAATGTCATCTCTCCAGGATGGTTCGAAACATTCGGGATGTCCATGATGGCAGGTCGCGACTTCAACGATGGCGACAGACAAGGGACGCCGCTCGTTGCCATCGTGAACCAGACTCTCGGACGGCAGTTTCTCGACGGCGCAAGCCCGCTCGGACACACGATCACGCTGACGACTCCGAGCCGGGCCGTCACGATGGACATCGTCGGGGTTGTCGCCGACTCCGTGTATCTGTCGTTACGGGAAGTCGTGCCTGCGACCGTTTATACGCCGTGGGCGCAGTTCTACATGTCTCCGTCCCTCTTGAGTTCGGCCAGCCTGAGCATTCGCACCAACGACGGCTCCCCGGCGTTTCTGACGAAGTCCGTCGCCGATGCCATCAAAGGAGTGAATCCGCGACTGACACTGACATTTCGCCCGCTCAGCGAGCAGATTGACGCCTCAATCGTTCGGGAGCGTGTGGTTGCGATGTTGTCTGGATTCTTCAGCGGGCTGGCGTTGCTGTTGGCTGCGCTCGGACTCCATGGGGTCATGTCGTACGCGGTGACGCGCCGGCGGACGGAGATCGGGATCCGGATGGCGCTCGGCGCTGCACCTGGCGCCGTGGTACGGCTTGTAGTTTCGCGTGTCTGCCTGCTCGTCGGGTTGGGCGTCGCCATCGGTGAAGGCATCAGCCTCTGGGCGTCCCGATTCGTTGCGTCACTCGTCTACGGCGTTGAACCTCGAGATCCGCTGACATTGATAGGCGCCATGGCCACACTGACAGCCGTCGGCTGCTTCGCCGGCTGGCTGCCTGCGTGGCGTGCCGCTCGCATCGACCCGGCGCAAGTGCTTAGAGAAGGCTGATCTCGAAACCCAACGTGAGCAAGTTTCTCGAGCAGGTGCAGGCACTCGTTGCCCGCGGTGAAGTCTTGGTTTCGCTGCATGAGGCCGAGGAACTCGCGGCTGATAGGATCCGCGTCCGTGACGCCGTCGCTGGCGTGGGCGCAGCATTGGTCGTCGAGGAGTATCCTGATTATGCGAAAGGTCCGTGCGTCCTCGTTCTCGAAAGGGACATGGAGGGCCAATCGATTCACATCGTCTGGGGCATTCCGGCGGGACAGACTGCCCCCGTTGTGCTAATGCCGCCCAGAAAGTCAGCAACGAAGGCGGGTTCACGACGCTAGACTCGTCGGCGCTACAGATGTTGCAGCGCGTCATACAGCCAGGCCCGCGCAAAGCTCCAATCCCGCTCCACGGTTGCGGACGAGAGCTTCAGCACCTCGCCAATCTCCTCCGTCGTCAATCCACCGAAGAACTTGAGCTCGACGATGCGCCCGGCGCGCGGATCGAGGATGGACAGGCGCTCGAGCGCCTCATGTAAGGAGACGAGATCCAGCTCCGAGCGGCCGAGCGCATCCACCGTCACCGATAAGGACACCCGCTCCATACCACCTCCGCGCTTGACGGCGGCGCGATCGCGCGCATGGTTCACCAGGATCCGGCGCATGATCATCGCGGCAACTCCGACGAACTGCGCCCGGTTTCTCCAGTCGACGCGGCGCTGATCGACCAGTTTGAGATACGCCTCGTGCACGAGCGCCGTCGGTTGAAGCGTGTGGTCTAAACGTTCTGAAGCGATGTGCCTGGCCGCGAGCCGGCGCATCTCCGCATAGACGAGTGGCAGCAGCTCCGCGTAGGCTCGCTCGCTGCCGCCGGTCCAATCGACGAGCAGCTCCGTAACCCGCTCCGGTTCAGAACTTTCAGCCAAAGCTGGCGACGGTGAGAATTTTACTATCAGCGTGAGACCGCGCGTGTTGACGCCGGCGGACCCACGCGGCGAAGATCCGCCAATGCGTCAGACGGCGGACCGATATCGGCGCCTGCGGGCGGTCTTCGACGAGGCGCTGCTGCAGGAGCCATCCACGCGCGACACGTTTGTCGATCAGGCCTGCGCAAGCGATCCGGAGCTCAGGCCTGAACTGATGCGCCTGCTGGCGGTCCACCACGAGGTGGGCTCGCTTCTCGAGCATTCACCGAATCTGTTGCTGTCAGCGGTAAGAGCCGAGGAGCACTTTCCCGGCACATGGCGCTTCCGCGTGATTCGACGGTTGGGTGCAGGTGGAATGGGGGTCGTCTATGAGGTACACGATGTAGCCCGCGACGAAGTCGTCGCGTTGAAGACCCTGCTGCAAACCGGCGCGGCCGACTTTTATCGTCTGAAGCGTGAGTTCCGAAGCCTGTCGGATGTCGCTCACCCGAATCTGGTGTGTCTCTACGAGCTGTTTGTCGAGGACGACCGGTGTTTTTTTACGATGGAGCTCGTCAACGGAGTGAGCTTCGTCGACTAAGTGCGAGGAGCGGATCGAGCGCAGCGATCCGACGCCCGACTCGTCGACGCGCTCCGGCAACTCATCGAAGGTGTTTCAGCACTTCATCGCGGAGGCAAGCTTCATCGAGATGTGAAGCCGTCGAACGTGCTGGTCACGCCCGAGGGTCGCGTGGTGGTCCTCGATTTCGGTCTGATCACTGAGCTCCTGCCTCAGAATGCCGGCAGCGCCGGCTACGTGCTTGCCGGGACACCGGCATACATGTCACCCGAAGAAGGCACCGATGCGACGCCGTCTGAAGCGAGCGACTGGTACGGCGTGGGAGTCACGCTCTACGAAGCGTTGACGGGGGCCCTCCCGTTTGCAGGTCCGGCCCTGGACGTGTTGCGCGAGAAGAGGACCTCCGATCCACGAAGGAGAGCGCGAGGCGGTCCAGAGCATCGAGCGCTGGTCCCAGAAGGGTTTTCATCGCCAGCATTACAGCGCGATGCTGGCCCGTGTGCAGACGGCGCTCTATCGCGGCAACGCTGAAGCGGCGTGGCGGCTGCTCGACGAACAGAAGTCGATGGTCCGTCGTTCGTTGCTGACGCGCGTCCAGTTGATTCGGATCGAGTTGCTCTACCTGCGAGCGCGCAGCGCACTGGCGATGGCTGGCAGGAGCTCGAGCTGCCGCCGACTCCTGTCCGTTGCTCGCGCCGGAGCGCGGCGCATCGCCGCAGAGCGCATGCCATGGTCGGATCCGATCGCGCTGCTGCTGAGGGCCGGAATCGCGTACCTCGAGGGCGATGCTCGTCTCGCCGTGAGACATCTTCACGACGCCGCCGATCGCTTCGATCGCGCTGACATGAATTTGTACGCCGCCGTTGCCCGGCGGCGAATCGGCGCGCTGCAGAACGATGCGCCGGGGCGGGAGCTTCAGCGACAGGCCGACGAATGGATGACCGCCCAGAACATCAAGGATCCTTCGGCGATGACTCGCATGCTCGCACCCGGCTTCCCTGATCTTCCCTAGAGGTCGCCAGCCGTCACTCGGTCGAAAAAAGACGCCCCAAGAAACGAGTTGCCGAGGCAACTGCTCATCGAGCAGAACGCGCACGGACGCTCAACGCCTCGTGCGCCGCTTCGAGCGACGCGACGACCTGTTTGCGGGCGGTCCGTCGAGTAACCGGGTTGATAGTCGCGCTTCAATTCGTAGTCGACGACCACACGTTCGACACGCGCATCGCGCTCTCGGAGTCGGTCGGCGACCTGCAGGTAAGCCCGGTAAACCTGGGCATCGTGTCACGGTCGCGAGGCTTCCTGAGGCCAGAGTAGTACTCCTGTCGTCGGCCGCGGGTGTGAGGACGACGATGGGATTCGAGCAGATGTCGACCCTCGCGCGTAAGCACGATGGCTGAACATCGCGCTCCCTTCGTCGGGGCTGATGCCCGACCTGAGTATTGGCCGTAAAAATGGACTCACGCGGATGTGCGCGTGATGCCGGACGGGACGGCCTGGTTCTGGAACCGGGGCCCTGCCGCGAAGGACAAAGAGGGCCGCGGTCGCATCGCGGTTCAGCCGCCGCGAGCGCGGGTCCCGTTTATGTGGCTCAGGCGCCGCGCTGCGCGCGGCCCTATGGGTTGCGGCGGCGTTGACACCGACTCCGCGCAGGACGCCAGAAGCAATTGCCGCCGGCCTCGGCACCAGCGGGCTCACTGGCAAGGGCTTTGTGCGCCACTGTTCAGCGTCGCGGGGCGGTCGAGAGATCGACGCTGTTCACCCACATCGTGCCGGTGCGATACCCCGGCTCGCCCGCAGCCCACACGGCGTGCAGCCGCCCGAAGCCGTCGATCGCAGCGCCGCCGTAGTGTCCGTAGAACGCTTTGAAGCCGCTGGCGGACTTGTACGGAGCGCCATCGGCGCGATCCGATAACAGCGTCTCGATGCCCCACGTGCGGCCGGCGTCCGTCGAGCAGCGCGCCCACGCGTCGAGGGCGCCGCGACGATCGTCTACCCACACCGCGCAGACGCGTTCGCCGCTCGCAGCAACTGACAGGTAATCGTGATCGGCAGTGTCCCCTGACTGCGGCCGTGGTGCGGCGCTGACAATTTGCGGCGACGACCATGTTGCATCGTCGGACGTGGATCGATGGAACAAGGCGTACGGTTGTGCGGGACTTGCGCCTTCGGTGTAGAAGACATGCACCCGACTGCGTGCATCGACGGCGAGCGAGAGCGTATTCACCTTGACTGGACACGACGGGTTGTGAGGGCATGCAGCCGGAAGCCGCGGCGACTTGCTCAACTCGAAGTCGTGCCAGCTCTTTCCTTCGTCAGCCGATCGAAAGACGTGCAGCGTCACCGGCGTCTGCTTCCTTTTTTGAATATCGGAGTCCGACATAGACGGCACGCCGAGCCACACGCTGCCATCGGGAGCAACCGCGAGCGCTTCGGGCCAGAAATGGAGGTCTTCGGCGGCGACGATGACCGTCGGCTGGGTCCAGGTGTTACCGCGATCGCGCGAAACCACGACGCGCGGACCAGGCGACGATGTGTACGCGATGTAGACGTGGGTGGCATCGCTCGATACTGCAAGCTCCGGCTTGTCGTTGACGCGTTCGGTTGTCACCGTCTGTGCGACAAACGTACTGCCGCCGTCGGTCGAGCGGGCAAGGCGCAGCCGGCTCCGCAAGCGGCCGCCGGTGTCCTTGGCCCAATCCATATACGACACGTAGATCGTGCCCTCCGCGTCGACGGCGATCCGCTGATCGTAATGCGACTCACCTTCGGTCGACACCGGCCGGGGCGCTTTGAAGCTGACGCCGCCGTCTTTGGATCGCCAGATCACCTGCTGCTGACTGAAGTCCTTGTCCTTCGGCATGCCGTGGCGCTTGCCGGCGACAACGTACACACGACCGTCGGGCCCGGCTGCGATCGCTGGTTCCCAACAGTCCAGCGACTCCGGCAAGAGCTGCTCGTGCGCGCGCGGTTGTTGCCATTGGAGCGCGCCGATGGTCGCGAGCGTGGCGACGAACGCGAGTGCATGCTTCATGAAGATCTAGACGCCGCCGCATCGTCGTCGGTTTTGTGAAACCGATCTGGGCTAGACGAGGTTGCGATAGTACACCGTCGTGACGATCAGCTCCCGGTCATTCGGGAACAGATTGACCAGTATACCGAGCGCATCCGGCGCAACTACGATTGAAGCCTCCTCCAGGATCTCAGAGGCTCACGTCGACCACGAGCCTGATCACTTCTCGAGCGGGCCTTCGGTCTCTT
>JBKPDW010000529.1:0-5077 GCA_046728115.1 Acidobacteriota bacterium
GTCGGCGCCGGTCTACTCGTCCGCAGCTGGTGGTACGTGAAGAGCATTGATCCGGGATTCAGGCCTGAACGGGTCCTTGTGATGGAGCTCTCCAGTCCGACGACTTTCAGCGCGCCTGCGCAACGGACCGATTTTTACGACCGCGCGCTCGAACAGATTCAGGCGGTTCCGGGTGTGGAGAGCGCCGGCATCATCGGCGATCTGTTCATTGCTAACGACAGGGAACAGGTCCTCACTGTCGAAGGGGACGGCGGAACGGTTTCCGAGCGCCTGCGGTTCCGAAGAGACGAGGTCAGCGAGGATTTCTTCAAAACCCTTGGCACGCCGTTGCTCCGCGGCCGCTTCTTTTCGATCGGGGATGGGCCCGATGCTCCGCGGGTTGCGATCATCAACGATGCAATGGCTCGCCGCTCGTGGCCGGGGCGGGATCCAGTCGCAAGAAGATTCAAATTAGGCCCGCCGGATTCCGACCGCCCGTGGTACACCGTTGTCGGCGTGGTTCGCGACATGCGGCGGCAGGGACTGGAGCGCGTACCGCTCCCGCAGATATTCGAGCCGCTCGCGCAGAATCCTCCGCGAAGCGTGGACCTGTTCATACGTACGTCGACGGAGGACCCGCTGACGATGGCCGGGGCACTTCGAGCAGCCGCGCGCCGCGTGGAAAAGCACGCGCCGATCTATGGGGTGGCGACTCTGGAAGACCAGCTCGGAACTTACCTCACGCAGCGTCGCTTCCAGACCTCGCTCCTGACTGGCTTCTCCCTCGTGGCGCTCCTGATGGCCGCTGTCGGGATCTACGGGCTCATTCAGTACTCGATCGCGACGCGCACACAGGAAATCGGCTTACGGATGGCCATCGGCGCACAGGCCGGCGACATCTTCCGCATGATTATCGGTGAGGGGCTAATGCTAAGCCTGACCGGTCTCGCGGTCGGGCTTGTGGGGGCCTGGTGGCTCGGGCGGGCGGGCTCGAGTCTGCTGTTTGGCGTGACCGCCACCGATCCGCTGACGTTCATGACTGTCTCGCTCTTGCTGACGGCAGTGGCCGTTGCGGCCTGCTATTTCCCAGCGCGACGCGCAATGACAGTCGACCCCATGGTGGCATTGCGTGTGACGTGATCATGTAGGGGCACGATTAACGTGTCTGTCGGAGCGCTTCAGGCCTAACGGCGTTGTGTTTGCTGCGGTGTTTATGAGATGACTTCTAATCAACTCTCGTTCACATGCTGCGATCGGGTCGATTGTCGACGGACGTGGCTGGCTGCGTCGCCGTCTGTAAATCGAACACGATCATGCATTCGTTCCGTAATATGCAATCAAACCGCGCCTGCAGGAAGTCTCGAAATCCGACGTAATAGTTGAGCCACCAGAACGACGGCGACCCGAAGACAATGAAATGCGCGCCGGCGATACGAAGACGTTCCAACTCTCGCACTGCCGTCTCGCTGTCGGGAGGACAACCATAGTATTGGCCGTCACGTTCAAGAAACGGTATGGCGACTCGGCCCGCGAGAAACGTGCCTTCCCACTGTCCGTCGTCAACCACGATGACCTTGTCGCCAACGGGTATCAAGTCGGCAACGGCGGCCTTTGCGTTCGTCAGCAGCTCTCGCAGGAACAGCGGCACTTCGGTAGATTGGCGGGATTCGTCCATCCCCTCAGGTCGCCAGTCACGATCGTTGCCTCCTCGTGCTGCATCAATCCATTTCACCAGGCGCTGCGCGACGTTCTTCGCGTGTTGCGATCCCACCCGGTACGTAAAATGGTGGCCAGTTGCCACCCATGACTCCACGCCGGCTGCGACACGTTCCCATCCTAAAGTCGGACTTCGTTTGAACCATTGTTGGTTCACCACGAGCTTAATCTCGCCATCATAGGGCTTGGAGTGGTACCGGCGCAGGTTGCGGCGGTGAACCTCGCTAGCTGCATCGATACGACTCACTGGGTTGATGATGTCGTGTACTCGTTCATTCCCCTTCGACCCGCCCCCCGATGTACCTCGCCGGTCTGCCCGAGGCCCGACAACTGCGCGTGTACCGTCGAAGACCTCGCGCACCTTCTGCTGAGTCGTCTTCCAACGATCGAGAACACCTGTCGCAATGCTCTGCCGCAGCCCTTCCAGGCGATACCTCCAATACTTCATCGTTGTCGGATTCTCGCCGTCCAAGACAATGAGGGTGGCGATCTCGCGTCCAGCCGCTTTCAGCAGTCGCGCCGTCTCGCAAGCGACGGCCCCACCAATGCAATCGCCGATCAGGAAATACGGGCCTTCGGGCTCGATTCGCAGGATTTCAGCGAGATAATCCTGCACCATCTCGTCCACGGAAGAGTGGGACTCTCCAAATTCCGTTGCACCTCGAGCGCGAAACCCGTAAATCCGGTAACTTGGAGGCATCCAACGCACAAGCGGCATGAACGCGAAGAACTCCGAGTCGTCGCCTCCGCCGCCCGGAAACAGGAAAATGGGTTTGCCATGGCTGCCGCGTTGCAACTCGACGAGGCTCTCGAACTGGGGCCTCTCAGTTCGTAGGGCCACGGCTTGTGAATCTGTCGCGGCTAGCCGGGACGCAATCCTTCTGGCCATGCCTGCGACTGTTGGCGTGTCCACGAAGCTTATGAGCGGAAGGTCGATGCTCAGGACGTCGGAAAGCCGCGACGCCACTTCAGCGGCGGTAATCGAATCGCCGCCGAGGACAAAGAAGTTGTCATGAATGGAAATGCTCTCGAGCTTCAGCGTGGCGCACCAAGTGGATGCGACTTTAGCTTCGAACTCGGTGCGACGCTCGGCCATGACCTGTCGAATTGCCGTAACCCGATTGAGACCGAGCTGACCCGCAAGATGACTCCGTTGAACTTTGCCCGTCTGACTCCGTGGAATCGTGTCGACCAGAACGATATGCTGCGGCACCTTGAAATCGGCAAGGCGGCCTGCGGCAAACTGGCGGATTTCCCAGTCCGTTATTTCGTGATCTGGCTTCAACACCACCGCTGCCGCAACGTCCTCGCCAAGCGTGCTGTGATTCACGGGGAACGCGGCCGCTTCGGAAATCGCTGGATGAGCCAACAGCGCCTCTTCAATTTCGAGAGGAGACACTTTCGTCCCTCCGCGATTGATCAACTCTTTGATGCGTCCCGTCAGAAACAGATATCCGTTTGCGTCGATAAACCCCTGATCCCCGGTTCTGAACCACCCGTGAGCGAAGGCTTGTTCGTTGGCCTCGCTGTTCTCGTCATAGCCGCTCGTGACGCTAGGGCCGCGTAAAACAATCTCTCCGACATCACCGACTGGCATCAAATGGCCGGCTTCGCTCATGACTGCCACTTCCGTTCCTGTTGGGACTCCGACAGACCCTGGCTTTCGCTGCAGCGGTGGAAGAGGGTTGCTCGCGATTTGATGGGAGGCCTCTGTCATGCCGTAGGCCTCGACCACCGGGACGTCGAAGACGGCCTCCAGCTCCGACATCAGCGGTGGAGGTAAAGGAGCAGAGCACGACCGAATGAACCGCAGCGAGTGGGCACCCCGCCCGGGGGTTCGTCCGGCGGAATTCCGCAATATCGCCTGGTGCATTGTTGGAACCGCTGTGTACCAGGATGGCTTCAGATCATGCAACCAGCCGCAAAAACTGGAAGCGCTGAACTCGGGCGGCACCGCAACGGAGCCGCCGGCCGTCAGTGATGCCAATAAACCGCCAACCAGACCGTGAATGTGATACAGGGGCATGATGTTCAAGCATCGATCGGTCGCGGTCAGACCAAGCCATGAAGCAATGTTTTCAGCGGCTGCGAGAAGATTGCGATGCGTCAACGGAACACGCTTGGGTTTTGACGTCGTTCCAGAGGTATGTAAAACCAGCGCGATATGGTCGTGATGAGTGCCGGAGTGACTGTTTGACCCAACCATTCGAGAACCATTCAGAGAGAACACACCAGCAGCGGCGTCTAATCTCGGATGCAGACTGACAGTCTCCACACCGAGCCTTTTTGCCACAGTCACCGCCGGCCCTTCTGTGGGTGCGGCGACAATCAAGGCCTTAGGACGCAGGTCGGAAACGAAAAAGTCGAATTCGTTCTCGCGATACGCCGGGTTGAGCGGGATGGCTGTCGCAACGCTGGCAACCGACAGAAACGCGGTTGCCAACTCTGGACCGCCCGGAATTACGATTCCGATTCGGTCGTGGGCTGTAATACCGCCTGCCTTGAGCGTCGCCGCGGTTCGCTCAACCTGATTGAGCAGCTCCTTGTAGGTCAGCGGAAGCCGACCCGGTGCCAGGATTGCGACGGCATCAGCGCTCTGCTCGGCGCGAAATCTAAGGAATTCGTAAATCGTGGACCAGACAGACGTAGCACACATTGGGGATCCCCGCCTCGGAGCAAGCGCCACAGATCCTCAACGTGACTTTCGAGGTCGTAGCTGCTTCGGAGTTGTTCTAATGCTTGGTCGCCGAATGTGGCGCGCGCATGAAGCTGCGCGCGATTGAATCGATCACAAGCACCTCGCGTAGATGCCAGGTTGTCTCGGTCCCAAATCGACTAGTCTCGAAGACACTACACATTACGATCGTCCGTACCGGCAGCATCGTTGGATCTTCCATTCGACAGTCAGTCAGACAGTCGCAGACTTCGTCTTCAAGCGAGCTTGATCCAACTCGAGAACTTCCTCGTAGCGCTTCCAAACGGGACTTCGATAAAGTAGATCTTGAGTATCCTGTGATATCACGCCTTGTTCACAATAGTACTGCCAGCCCAGATTTTCCGACGTGTTCACCTTTTCATTCGCAATAAAAGGACAACCAAAGTATTCACTCAGGAAAAAGTGTAAGTTCTGTTGGTTGAACTCAGCAACGAAGTTGAGTGATTTCCAGTAATCCGGAAGCAGCATGTCCTCTGGAGGCTGTTTCAGGCTGTTTCTGATGAACCCATCAAGACCACTGATGTCACGACGTTCACCTTCATCGAAATAGAAATAGTAAGAACACAGCTGATCACCAGGATGTCGCACAAAAGTAAACAGGAACCAACCCCGTTTTAGATACATTTCAACAACATTTAGCGGCCAATTGATGACGTGGTTGTGGAC
>JBKPDW010000530.1:0-4422 GCA_046728115.1 Acidobacteriota bacterium
ATCCGGTCCTTGTACTTGCTGGCGCGCAGCGCCTCGACGCCCTGTCGCAGCCGCGATCCCGACGATCCGCTCAGGTTGACGAGAATGCGGAGGTTGTTCTCCTCCATCCCCTTCATCACGCGGTCGAATTCGGCCGCCGAGATTGGGGTGGCCTGGTGGCTGTGGATGTCGATGACGGGAAATTTCGCGCGCGGGACCGGATGCTGCGGCACGACCAGCGTCGATTTCGGCTTGTACTCGCGGATCGTCGGTGGTTGCAGCTGCGGCTCGCGTCCCTCGGCCGGACGCGGGCGGACCTGCCCCCGCGGCTGTTGAGCGAGAACGGCGGCCGCAACGAACGTGACAATTGAGAGAGCTAGAAGAGGACGCATGGCCGCAAATTGAAGATTGAAGTTTGACGTTTCAAGTCAGAAGGCCGGTTGAAAAACATCGCAGCGAGCCGTAAGCCGAATTCTGTTCCTTCGACGCGGCCGCTTGCACGGCCTTGTTCAGGATGACGACCATTCCTCTAGGCCCGCCATTGCTGGCGGGCTCGAGCGACCTACCCGGTGACTCGGCAGACGGGCCGTCTGCTCCGGTGTGAGGTCACCCCATCGCGGCGGCCGCGATGGGGTCCCCGACATCCGGTGGCCACCCTATTTGGTCTTGCTCCGTGCGGGGTTTTGCCTGCCACCCATGTCACCACGGGCGCGGTGCGCTCTTACCGCACCTTTTCACCCTTACTCGCCCTCGCGCTTCGGGCTCCGGCACAGCAAGCCCCGAGGCCTGCCACGCCGAAGCGCGCAAAGCGCGCTGGCGGGCGGTATGTTTTCTGTGCCACTGTCCTTCAGGTCACCCTGACCGGGCGTTACCCGGCGCACTGCCCTGCGGAGTTCGGACTTTCCTCTCCGCCCTGGCGCTCTCCGAGCGGCGCGGCGTGACAAACCCGAACGGCCTGTGACACCGAGCGCCAAGATAGCGTAAGCGAAGCGGTCGTCTGGCTCGCTGCGACAACTCTATATTACAGGCAAGTCAGAAGTACGAAGTCAGAAGTCTGAAGCCAGAGGCTCGAAGTGTCGTGCTTCGTGCACTAACTTCTGACTTCTGACTTCAGACTTCAAACTTTCGTATTGTGCTATCCGTCCGTCTCCTGGGCAATCTGGTACTGCTCGAGCTTCTTGTAGAGATTGCTGCGGGGCGTACCGATGACCTCGGCGGTCTTGGAGATATTCCAACCGTTCTCCCGCAACTTGCCCACGAGAAACGCGCGCTCGGCGTTTTCCTTGAACTCTCGCAGCGTGCCCACCTTCGCTGCCTCGCTCTCGCTCGGGAGCTTCGCCGTGGCAAGCCCGGTCAGCGCGGGTGACCGCACCACATCCGGCAGATCCGACACA
This sequence comes from Acidobacteriota bacterium, assembly GCA_046728115.1. GTDB lineage: Bacteria > Acidobacteriota > Vicinamibacteria > Vicinamibacterales > CAVVIG01 > CAVSWN01. The sequence continues at coordinate 1,374 of JBKPDW010000530.1, forward strand.
TCGATCGTGTCGCCGCCGGTCATGATGATCATGCGCTCGACCGTGTTCCGCAGTTCCCGGATGTTGCCCTTCCATCGATAGCGCTGCAGCGCGTCGAGCGCGGCCTGCGTAATCCGTTTCGGGCGCACGTTGTTCTCGCGGCTGAAGTAGTCGATGTAGTGCCGCACCAGCACCGGGACGTCCTCGGGCCGCTCTCTGAGCGGCGGCACGTGAATGGGGATCACCGCGAGACGGAAGTACAGATCCTCCCGGAAGCGACTTTTCTCGATTTCCTCTTCCAGGTTCTTGTTCGTCGCCGCGATCACGCGGACATCGACTTTGATCGTGCGGGCAGAGCCGAGCCGCTCGACTTCGCCTTCCTGTAGGACGCGCAGGACCTTGGCCTGCGTCTTCGCGCTCATGTCGCCGACTTCATCGAGGAAGATCGTCCCGCGGTCGGCCTGCTCGAACTTGCCGACCTGCTTCTCGGTGGCGCCGGTGAACGATCCTTTTTCGTGGCCGAACAGCTCCGATTCGATGAGCTCCTCGGGGATCGCGGCGCAGTTCACCTGTACGAAGCGCTCGCGGCTGCGGAGGCTGTTGCGATGGATCGTGCGCGCGACGAGCTCCTTGCCGACACCGCTCTCGCCCTGAATCAGCACCGTCGCGTTGGTGGGCGCTGCACGCCCGACCGCCGCCATCACCTGCTGAAGCGACCCGCTGTCGCCGATCATCTGATGCTTGACTTCGACCGCTTTCTTCAGCGTCTTGTTCTCGTCGCGGAGGCGCGCGTGCTCGAGCGCGTTTTGAATCGTGACGCGCAGCCGCTCGGTGCTTTCGAACGGCTTTTCCAGGAAGTCGATTGCGCCGCGCCGAATCGCATCAACGGCGGTCGTCGGTGTGCCGTGCGCCGAAATCATGACGACCGGCAGCGATTCGTTCATGTTGCGAAGGCGTCCGAGCACGTCGAGGCCGTCCATGCCCGGCATCTTCACGTCGAGCAGCACGAGATCGACCGGCTCGCGTTCGGCAAGGGCGAGCCCCTCCTGGCCGGTGGCAGCGCCGACGAAATCGTAACCTTCGTACTCGAGGGTCATCCGCAGTGAATCGCGAATCGCCGCTTCATCGTCGATAACCAGAATGCGCAATCGAGGCATGGCTCAGGACTCGTGGGCTCGAACCTTCATTATAAGATCGCGAAACGCGTGTTCATCGAGCAGCTCGATCCCGAGCTGCCGCGCCTTTTCCAGTTTGCTGCCGGCGTCGGCGCCGTGGACCACATAACTGGTTTTCCGGCTGACCGAACCCGACACCTTCGCGCCCAGCCGCTCGAGCGTTTCCGTCGCCTCTTCTCGCGTCATCGTCGCGAGCGTGCCAGTGAGAACGAACGTCTTGCCGGAGAGCGGGGCGGCTTCGGCTGCAGCGGGCTCCGGAAGACTCGTCGTCATGTTGACGCCGGCGGCGGCCAGACGCGCGACGAGTGCCCGATTTCTCGGTTCGTCCGCAAACATCCGCACCGATTCGGCCACGACCGGTCCAACTTCCGCCACCCGCTGAAGCGTCTCGATGTTGGCATCGAGCAAGCGATCCATCGATCGGAAATGACGCGCGAGCGTTGCCGCGGCTTTTTCGCCGATATGACGGATGCCGAGAGCGTAGATCAGCCTCGACAGGTCGTTCGCCTTGCTGCGCTCGATCTGGGCCATCGCGTTGGCGGCCGATTTCCTGCCCATTCGTTCGAGCTCGGCCAGCTGTTCAGCCGTCAGGTGATACAGATCGGCGTAGTCCTTGACGAGACCGCTCGTGACCAGTTGTTCCACGAGCGATTCGCCCAGACCCTCGATGTTCATCGCTGTTCGCGAAGTGAAATGAACCAGGCCGCGCAGAAGCTTCGCCGGGCACGATTCATTCGGACAGCGCCAGACCACTTCTTCTTCCGGCCGGTGCAACTCGGAATCGCACACCGGACATCGTGTCGGCATCGTCCATGGAACCGCGTCGGGTGGGCGCAGGCTGAGGATCGGGGCGACGACTTTCGGAATGACGTCACCGCCCTTTTCGAGCACAACCGTGTCGCCTTCGCGCAGGTCCTTTCGCGCGATGTCGTCGGCGTTGTGCAGCGTCGCCATCGCGATCGTGGAGCCCGCCAGGAATACCGGCTCGAGTTCGGCGTAGGGTGTCACGGCCCCGGTTCGCCCCACGTTCACGCTGATCTTGCGCAGCCTGGTGTGCGCCTGCTGCGCTGGAAACTTGAACGCCGTTGCCCATCTGGGAAACTTCGCCGTCGCACCCAGCCGTTCGCGTATCGCGAGGTCGTCGACCTTGATGACGACGCCATCGGTCTCGAACTCGAGGGTTTGACGTTTGTCGGCCCATGAATGGCAGAACGCAATCAGCTCGTCGATTCCGGAACAGCGCCGCCAGTGCGGTTCGATCGGGAGGCCCCACGACGTCATGGCCTCGAGCGTCTTGCTGTGTAGCGTTTCGTGCCGATCGCGTGCAGGAGATACGAGCTGGTAGACGAACGCGCTCAAGCCTCGCTTCGCGACCAGCCCCGGATCGAGATTGCGCATCGTGCCGGCGGCCGTATTTCTCGCGTTCGAGTACAACGGCTCGCCCGCCTCCTCCTGGGCCTGATTGATTCGTTCGAATTGTTTGCGCGGCAGATACACCTCGCCGCGGACCTCGATCCGTCCAGACGGTCCATTGCGCAACGACAGCGGAATGGCACGGATGGTTCGAACGTTCGTGGTCACGTCTTCTCCGCGCACGCCGTCACCGCGCGTCGCTCCGCGTGTCAAGCGGCCACCCTCGTAGGTGAGCGCGAGGCTCAAGCCGTCGATCTTCATCTCCGCCACGTAGCCAACAGGCCCAGCGCCAACGGCGGCGCCCCTGCGCACGCGTTCGTCGAAGGCCCGAAGCTCGCTCTCGTTGTACGCGTTGTCGAGGCTGAGCATCGGCATCAGGTGCTCGACGGTCGCGAATCCTTCGATCGGCCGCCCGGCTACGCGTTGTGTTGGCGAATCCGCAACCACGAGGTCCGGATTGTCCGCCTCGAGCTGTTCGAGTT
>JBKPDW010000531.1:0-6025 GCA_046728115.1 Acidobacteriota bacterium
TGGTGAGGCCACCGTGAGCCAGCGAAACGGCCCCTGGCTGAAGTCGGCCTTCTTCACGAAGCCCAGGACCTCGGTATAGAAGCGCAGGGCCTTCTCCTGGTCGTCGACGTGCACGCTGGTCAGTTTGATCTTCATCGGTTCTCTCCTGATGTCACCTTTACGGGCGCTGCCCGTTCGCGTCACATTGTTTGCCGGTCGTCCGTCAGTGCTATGACGGAACGCGACGAGAAAGTGTGACCGATGAACGAACGCGAGTATTTGGCCGAGCGATTCGAAGAGCACCGAACCCACCTGCGCGCCGTGGCGTACCGGATGCTCGGCTCGTTGAGCGAGGTGGACGACGCCGTTCAGGAAGCGTGGCTGCGACTGAGCCGCGCCGATACCACGAGCATCGACAACCTTGGCGGATGGCTGACCACGGTCGTCGCGCGCGTGTGCCTCGACATGTTGCGGTCGCGCCAATCGCGGCGCGAGGAGCCGTTCACCCCGGACGCGCCGGAGCCGGCCGCGACCGGCACACGCGGGAGCAGCCCCGAGCAGGAAGCGCTCCTCGCGGACTCGGTCGGCCTCGCGCTGCTCGTCGTGCTCGACCGGCTGACGCCGGCGGAACGCCTCGCCTTCGTGCTGCACGACATGTTCGCTGTGCCGTTCGAGGAGATCGCGCCGATTGTCGGCCGTTCCGCGGAGGCGACGCGGCAGCTCGCCAGCCGGGCGCGACGGCGCGTGCGCGGCGGCGCGGCGGCGCCCGACCCCGATCTCGTTCGGCAGCGCGAGGTCGTCGATGCCTTTCTTGCGGCCTTACGTGGCGGCGACTTCGAAGGCCTGCTCGCCGTCCTCGATCCGGATCTCGTGGTTCGCACGGACCTGGTCCCCTCCGGCGCGCCGGGAGAGGTCCGCGGCGCGGCGGTCTGGGCGAAGCAGGCGGTCGCCTTCGGGCACATGGCGCGGCTCGTGCGGCCCGCGCTCGTGAATGGGGCCATCGGCGTCGTGATGGCGCCGCAGGGACGATTGTCCAGAGCGCTCACCTTCAAGATTGCGAACGACAAGATCACCGAGATCGAGGTGATCGGCGATCCGGCGCGGCTCCGCGAGCTCGACGTGTCGATCCCAGTCGGCAAGCTCCGCCCTTAACGCCTTTTTGCGCGGCCGATTCGCATAGAGCCCGAACATTGATAGGGTCTATACTGTTGGTATAGACCAGACGAGGGGATTGTGACTACCACTGCCAAGCTGTTCAAGAACGGACGAAGCCAGGCCGTCCGCCTCCCCCGCGAGTTCAGGTTCGACGGGGACCGCGTCAGAGTGCGCCGCGCGGGGCGAGGTGTGCTCGTCGAACCAGTCTTCACCGACGTCGCCGCATGGTTCGCCGAACTGGATCGACTCGCATCCGAGCCCTTCATGCCGGAGGGCCGTCGGCAGCCACCGACACCAGAGCGAGACGTATTCGAATGACGACGTACTTGCTTGATACGAATGCCTGCATCGCGTTGATCAACGGCAGCGAAATCAACGTGCGGCGACGATTTCAGCGAGCCGTGGCTCGCGAGAGCGTGATTCTGCTGTCGTCGATCGTCGTGTTCGAGCTGTGGTACGGCGTTGCGAAGAGCCAGCGGAAGGACAGTAACACTCAACGGCTCGAGGCGTTCCTTGCCGGCCCTCTCGAGTGGGCTCTCTTCGACGAAGACGATGCGCGCGCCGCGGGCACTGTTCGCGCTGAGCTCGAGGCCGTGGGTAAGCCTGTCGGCGCCTACGATGTCCTACTCGCCGGCCAGGCCCGAAGACGCGGCGCGACACTTGTGACCTCCAACACGAAGGAGTTCGCGCGCGTGCAAGGCCTGAAATGGAAAGACTGGGCGGCTTCTCGTCGCTGAACACACGACATCGACCTCATGGACCTGATCTCGGGGTCTGTCGATCAGACATCGTCGTCGCAGGCGAAGCTGGCGCGAATGTTTGACCGGCGATGTCGTGGGTATGAGGCTATCGGCTACACCATCCTTCTTCCGGCCAACGCCGTCCCTGGGTGGCCTGCTGATGTCGTTCTTCCATCCGATCCGGTCTGGAAACGTGATTATTCCGGTAGCGTGCGAAGGCTCATTAGAGACGGCGTCGATACGCCGCTGCCGAGGCTGTTCGTGCACGCCGCGCGCGCAGTGCCAGAAGACGCCGAGGGTGCAGCGCGGGCAAGAAAAGCAAGCGAGGCGTTCCTGTACCGGCGACTGGACACGCTGAGGGAGACCAATGGACGCTTCCGTGTCAACGTGACGCTGCCGATTCCGTTCGACGGCTTCGGAACACTCGAAGTCGACCTGCTGTGCGCTGGCGCGCGTTTGGCAATCGAACTCGATGGCGGACAGCACCTCGCGGATCCAGCCGCGTATCGTCGCGATAGACGGAAAGATCAGTTGCTGCAGGAGAATGGTTACTTCGTACTTCGATTCCTTGCAGAGGATGTGGGCAAGGAACTGAACGTCGTGCTCGATGCGATCCTGAGGGTGCTTGCTCGGCGTCGCCAGTCAGCAGCAAGGCCGAGCCTCTCAGATTCGTACGCCGAGGCGGTGAATGAAATCGCTGACGGTATACCCGAAGGGGCCAGCGGGGGTTCCACACAGGGGGTCCGCATCACCGCGACGTCGCGCGACCTTCTGCGCGCAACTGGCGTTCATCCAACGACTTGCATATGGCATATGCTTCGCACAACGGCATGAAATCGCGCAGTGGCGCCCTTGGGCGCACGGGGTCGCAGGACATTGCCGGACATCGCAAGTCGCCGCGCGGGAAGTGGTGAGCGTGATGATTCTGGATTGATGAACGGAGTTGTGCCCCTCCCCTGCCCTGCTGTTTCTTCAGATGGCCGCCATGATGTCGGCTAGCGCGGGCCCGGCGTCCGCCGCGGCCACCTTGACCGCGATGTAGAAGCTATCGCTCTTCAACGGTCGCCGAATCGACACCTTCATTCGCCTCTCCTCTCGCGGTGGGTTAGATCGACTCCACGATCAGAGTGACGAAATCATTGGGTCTCCTAAGTGTCCGGCGGCGGCGGCGAGTCCTTCGTCTTAGAGGAACTCCGATAAAAGGAGCGGAACCGCTCATTCGAGCGCGCATCCATCTTTTCGGCTTCTGTCTTGACGAGCGCGTATATCTTCGCGAACGCGGTCTTGTCAGCGCGGACAAGGAAGCGGACGATCTCGCCGATTAGCGCGTCTGGGCGCGTGTCCTCGCCGCGACTCATCTCGGTCAGCCATTGGGGCAAGCTCTCGTCGTCCGGCGGGCGGCCCTCAGGTGGTGGTGGAGACTGGCCGTTGTCTGGCGGCCGGGCATCTTCGGGCATCGAAGCCTCCAAGGCGGCCACGCGCCGGCTGAGCGCCGCGAAGTGCACCTTCGCGACGCCCTCCACGCGGGCTAGTTCAACCTGCCAGATCGCGCGGTCCTGGCTCACGTTAGAAGCGTCCTCCGCGCCACAGCTCTGCAGCCGAGGCGCGCGTCTCCGCGCCCGCGTGTGCACTGCGGCCTAGCCAGTTCATGAACAGCAGCGTCGGATACCCGACGATCACGAGTGCGCGCACGAGAAGTCGCCGCAGCCACTCGCTCATCGGGGCACTTCTTCTTCGGGTTCAGGCGGTGGATTCAACAGGAGCGCCAGCAACGCGCGCGCGTGGGCGCCGTGCCCATAGGAGCGGCCGCCGAGGTACAGGTTGCCGTCGACGAGTTCGCACTTGGTCGACGGCAGCGCCTCCCAGTCGTCCACGGTCAATTCCGGGTAGTCGTCCGGGTGAAAGAGGCGCACCATCGCCTCCACGCGGTCCTTCGCCGTTTCCGGCCGCCGCACGAATTTGAACCACGTCTCCACTTCGGCCTTCGCGCGCGCGCGGCGAGCTTCGACCGTCGCCTTGCCGCCTGTCGTGCCGACGACGTCCAGTGTATGTTCGTCGCTCATCGAAAGATGCCCATGCCTTCAAGAACCAACACCATCGTCACTGCGGCCGCCAGCACGGACACATGATCGCCATCAGCGCATGGGCGATGCTTCGACGTGCGGTCGGCCCTCCGTCGGCCGTTCAGCTGTGGCACGCTGTCACTCGCGGTAATCCACGGCCCACGCGGCGGCCCTCGCGTGCACGTCGTCCAAACCGGCCGCGCGTAGGGCGTCGTAAAGCGGTTGGCACAGGTCGCGGCGATCGTCGGCCCGTCGCGGCGCCACCGCAGTCGCGACCTCACGCGCCGTGGGCTCGTCCGCGATCTGGACCAACGCATCGTACACCGCCTGAATGATCACGGGATCAGGCATGATTTTGAAACTTGTAGTATAAGCGCGAGATTCGGGCAAGGCAGTCGGAAAGAGATCCATTTGGGCGGTCACGCCTCAACTCAAACTCGACTGCTATCGTCGCGAGGCGGACGATCCGCCGTCTACAATCGCGCGGCCTGGAGGTCGGCACGATCCCGACCTGCGACGGCACGTCGATGACGTTCGCGACGGCATGCCCGCCATCAAATGGCAAGACGCCGACGGGCAGTGGATCTGCTACGACGCGGTGTTCGCGCCGTTGCCGCTCCCAATGTGGGGCGGCCAGGTGCCGGGCCGACGGCTACCCCGAACCTGGAGGAAAGAATGCGAGTCTTTGTGTGCCGATGGCCCAATGCGGTCTCTCGTTCGCGCTAGCAGATCAAGTTCTCGTTCAGCGTGTTCCTCGGCTCTTGGCGCGATAATCATTCATAAGGTGACGTGATAAATGCCGATACTGGTCGCCACCGACCGAGAGGTCGTCGTCATTGACGTTCAGCACGGCACCTCGGCGCCGACGCACGGAGTCGGCGATCGCCCCACGTGCCTGGCGGCGGATCCGCTGGTTCAGGGGCGTGCGTGGTGTGGCACGCACCGAGGGGGCGTGTTCAGGAGCGACGATGGCGGAAGGTCCTGGCGGTCGGTCGGTCTCGAGGGCCGGCTGATTATGGCCATCACTGCGAGCCCGGTAGAGCGGGACGTGATCTGGGTGGGTACCGAGCCGAGCGAAGTATGGCGGTCAGGGGACGCGGGCAGTACGTGGGAGCAGACCAGCAGGTTGGAAACACTGTCCTCGTCGTCCGAATGGTCATTTCCACCGAGGCCGGACACGCATCACGTTCGATGGATCGGGTGCCATCCCCTCGAGGCCGAACGACTCTGGGTCGCGATCGAGGCCGGCGCACTGGTATCCACGATGGACGGCGGCTGCACATGGCGCGACCGCGTTCCTGGGGGACCGTGGGACACCCACGAGCTCGCCGTTCATCCCAACGCTCCCGATACCCTGCGCGTCTCCGCTGGCGATGGATATTTCGAGAGCGACGACGCCGGCGCGACGTGGCGCTCGCCCAGCGCCGGCCTCGAGGTCGGCTACTTGCGCAGCGTGGCGATCGATCCGGAACACCCAGACGTCGTCGTAGTATCGGCCTCGTCCGGTCCGCAGTCCGCATACGTCGCTGGCCGCTCGGATGGCCGGTTGTTCCGCCGTCTCTCTCTTGAACGCTGGGAGCGCGTGCGCGACGGTTGGGCGGAGCCAGCGAACACAATCGCGCCGCTGCTCTGCGCCGGCGCGAAAGGCGGAGAGTTGTGGGCCGCGGATGAGCGCGGCGCGCACCGTTCGGATGACGGCGGGAAGAGTTGGCGCCGCGCGGTCGGCTATGCGTCGTCACCGCAGCATCTACGCGGCCTCGCGCTGGTTCGTTGACCGTCCACTGTCCCACGCGCCGGAGCACACCCTTCGCCCTCCAGCGAAAGAGTCTGCGGCTGCTGCCGGGGTGCAACGACATGCCCGGATGTACACAAGTTGACACAGGCCACCACATATGACCACAACCCTGTCCGTTCGCATCGATACCGATACCAAGAAGCGCCTCGAGGCGGACCCGGCGCCTCGCGCTCGAGCTTTCGCACCAGGCGCCGCACGGCATTCGGCTCGTTCCCCAGCTGCCATGTCACCGGCTTCGACTCGTTCCCAATCAACATCGCAATGAAGAGGTCCTTCTTGTGCGCGTCAATGCC
>JBKPDW010000532.1:0-6862 GCA_046728115.1 Acidobacteriota bacterium
GAACAGCAGATCGTCGCTCGACAGCTCGGGGTGCGACTGTTTGTATGCCGCCCCAAGCGGGGTCAGTTCGGTGCCGATGACGATTGGTTTGCCCGCGTACCGCGTCGTGCACGTGCGCTGCGCGTATCCACTCGCAGCGAACGATCCGACTCCAAGCGCCAGCGTGGCGATCGCGATCGCCGTCCACATCCGCTGCCGGTGGACTCCACGGTAGACGATCGAGGGGAGAAAGGTGAGCGCCACGATCGCCGCCGACACCAGCCCGGCGAAAATCGATCGCGTGACGCCTTCCGAGTCGAGCAGAACCGGTGGGGGAGTCGTAAGCGCTGAAGCGGCCGCGGCCAGGCCCGCAGCAGCCGCCGCCAGCCACGACTGACGATGGCGCCCCAGGCGCAGGGCGCCGCGGGTCATTGCGGTTGGCCTGCGGGAATCGGAAGATCCAGGATGAGTTCCTTCTTGCCCTCGCCGACCTTGACCACGGTTCGTTCGCCGAGCCGTGCCGTCGACGGATCCCGCACCCACATGACGTATCTTCCAGCGACGAGAGTTTCCTCAGTCGGGCTGCTCAACTGCGGAAACAGATCGGGGTTGACATTCACAGCTGCCTCGAACACTCGTGGCATGTAGTACACCTGCCAGTTCCCGACCTCCTGACTGCCGCGCAGCGTTCGGACCCGCACCACGACCGAGTTCCCGAGTTTGCCGCCGCTCTGATTGCAGTGTTCCAGCTTGGTTTCCAGATCGTCCGCGAGCGATTGGAGGACGGCCGTGACAGTTGCGACGTTACCCGTCCGGAGCGTCTGTTCCAGCGTCGTCTCGGCTTCCGCGAGATTCTCCCGATAGTCGGTCGGTGATTCCGCGGGCCATGCCGCGGAGAGCGCGACGAGCTTCGACAACGCGTCGGTCGCGCGGCGATGTGCCAGCCGCATGGGACCGGCCGCCGGCCGGAGCCCTGACAGCACGTCGCCAAGCGTGCGAAGGGTGCTCTTCACCTGCGGTGCTTGGACGGGCGCCGTCGCGCGACCGAGGGAACTGCGAGACACGCCGCGGTCGAGAAAAAACGCGACGACGTACTTGCCCGTCGGGGCGGGTTCGGCCCAATCGAAGACCGTGCGTCCCTGGGCGTCGCGCGCGTAGGCGTCGGCGCCCTTGGCCAGCAGCGCCTGAAGGATTCCGAGGTCGCCGTTGCGCGCCGCGATCATCAGGGCAGTGGCGCCGCGCTCGTCGGTGACGTTCACCGGAGCGCCGAGCGCCAGCAGCTGGCGAACGAGCGTGTCGTGACCCTCGATCGTGGCGCGCAGCATGCGTGCGCCGAGTGCTTCCGCCTGCTCGAGGAGCGTGGCGACGTCGGTGTGCCCCCGTTCGACTGCCGCCTGACGCGGGGTCACGCCGCCTCTCGCGGCGGCGACGTTCGCGCCAACGGCAAGCAACGCCCGAACGATGTCCGTGAATCCGTTCGACCCGGCCAGAAACATCGCCGATGTGCCGTCTTCGGCCCGCTTGCTCGCTATAGCGCCGCTTTGAAGCAACAGGTTGACTACCTCGACGTTGCCGTTCGCCGACGCCCACATGAGCGGGGTGAAACCGCGCTGGTCGACCGCGTTGACGTCGATGCCTCTGGCGAGAAGATCCCGAATCCGCGTGATCTGTCCGAGCTTTGCCGCTTGCAGCAGATCACGATGGGCGTTGGTCTGCGCGGCAGTCCCCTGGCCCAGCATGAGACCGACCAGCGCGATCACGCAGAGCATGGAAGGCTTCGTCATTCTACCAGCCGGCCGAATGGCTGAGGTGCGCCTCTAACACGCGTGATCATTCGCAATGCCTTTATTTCCGGCGGATGAGCCTGCGCTAAGATAAGCGCGCGCGTTCGAACGCCCGAATGCGCGCTTGCTTTCGGAGGTCCCGTTGGTCGGTCGTCTCCTCCCAAGACGCGCAGTGTTCGGCCTCCGAATTCCTGAAAACCTTCTAGCGATGGTCAGAAACATGGTTCCGTTTCCTCTGCTTCCTTCATGGGTCTTCGTGACAGCGCAGTCCGCTCGGAACGACGCTGCCACGGAAGACACGGACACAAACGGAGGACACCGAGTCTGATTTCCAACGCAGTCCAGGCGAGAAAGAGGGAGCCCCATGCCGACTGATGTGCTGTTTCAGCCGCTGAAGTTCAAGAACCTGACCGTGAAGAACCGGATCTTCCGGTCCAACATCTCCGGCCGGCTCGACAACTACGATGGATCGGGCAATCAAGCTCGCATCAACTGGGAAGAAAAATTCGCCAGGGGCGGCGTCGGCGGGATCATGTCGTCGTTCGTGCCGGTTCAGATTCACGGCCGGATCATGCCGAACTACGCCACCATCGATACCGACGAGCGCGTTCCGTTCTGGCGCAAGGTCGGCGAAGCGGTGCATCGATACGACTGCAAGTACATCCTGCAGCTCAGTCACGGCGGTCGGCAGCGCGACGTTCCGGGCATCGAATATCCAATCGGCCTGAGCTCCACCGATAAAAAGGATCCGCTGCACGGGTTCGAGTGCAAACGCATGACGGTGGCCGACATTCGAGAGACCGTGTCTGCGTTCGCGGAGGGCGCTCGTCGCGCGCGCGAGGCCGGTCTCGATGGCGTCGAACTGCATGGCGCGAACGGATACCTGATTACCCAGTTCCTGAGCTCGGCCATCAACGATCGGACCGACGAATACGGCGGGCCGCTGGAGAACCGGGCGCGGTTCGTCATCGAGATCGTCAAGGCCATCCGGGCGAAGGTCGGTTCCGACTTCCATCTGCAGATGAAGATCAGCGCCACGGAGTACAACAACGCGCTGCTGCTCCTGAAGCTCGAGGGCCCGGGCAACGTCGTGGCCGACTCGATCAAGGTGTGCCAGTGGCTGATAGACGCCGGTGTGGACAGCATTCATGTGTCCACCGGCAGCTCGTTCCCGCATCCGCGCAATCCGGCGGGGAGCGATCTGCCGGTCGACGTGCTGGCGCAGACCTACGAGCAGCTGGCGTCGAGCGGCGCCGAGACTTTCCGGAATCTCCTGATTTTCCGCAAGGATGTTCCCGCGGCGCTGTTCCGGCGCCAGTGGCTGGATGCGGGGGCGCCGCCGGATCAGATCGAGGGTCTGAATCTCCCCGACTCGCGCGCCGTCAAGCAGGCCGTGAGCGTGCCGGTCCTCTGCACCGGCGGATTCCAGACGGCGTCCGTCATCCGCGACGCGATCAACCGCGGCGACTGCGACGGCGTGAGCATCGCTCGACCGCTCGTCGCAAACAACGATCTCGTTCATCAGTTCGAGCAGGGCCGTGACCGCGCAGAGCGCCCGTGCACGTACTGCAACAAGTGTCTCGTGCATGTCGTGGAGCATCCAATCGGATGTTACGAGGAGAGCCGCTTCGACAGCCGGGAAGAAATGCTGGCCCAAGTGATGTCGGTGTTTCACCCTCCGGCATTTCAGTGATCGGCGACCGTGAGCCTCGTCATGCTGTGGCGCCTGATCAAAGCCGTCGTTCTCACTGCGTCCGCCGTGGTGCTGGTCGCGCTCATCTGGGTGTTCGTCTCGCTCTCGATCGATCGACCGGTCGTCTACGACGACATCGGCGAGCATTTCAAGTACGGATCCATCGGCAGCGAGCCGGGCGTGTCCCTGCTGACGCCCGTCGGGGGCGTGCTGCCGCCGTACGAGGTGTTCAAGACGCTCCCATCCATCTGTCCCGAGAAACTGCCGGGCGGCTACGCGTCGGTCGGCCTGATTTTCGAACCGGACAGGGATCTGCCGATCGGCGTCTCGCGGCGGCACCGGATCGGCATCGACCAGGTCGGATTCAACTGCGCCTTGTGCCATACCAGCACCGTTCGCGAGTCGCCGTCGGCCCGACCGCGGATCGTCCTCGGGATGCCGGCGCAGCAGCTGGACCTGCAGGCGCTGGTGCAGTTCGTGCTCGACTGCTCGCTCGACAACCGTGTGACGCGGGAGACCGTGGCCGGACGGTTCAAGGAATCGGGCGGGCAGGTGTCGTTGTTCGAACGGCTCCTCCTGCGGTTCGGACTGGTGGATCGGTTGAAGGTCCAGACGCTCGATCTCCGAAACCGCATCGCGCCGATCCTGTCGGACCGTGTTCCTCGTTGGGGCCGGGGCCGCGTCGACACGTTCAACCCGTACAAGGCGATCCAGTTCAACTGGCAGCTCGATCGGCTGCCGGATTCGGAGCTGGTGGGCGCGGCCGACTTTCCGTCGCTCTGGAATCAGGCGCCGCGCGAAGGCATGCACCTCCACTGGGACGGGAACAACACCTCGGTGGACGAGCGCAATCTGAGCGCGGCGCTGGGCGCTGGTGTGACGCCCGTAACCGTCGACCATGCGGCGATCAAACGCGTGCGCGACTGGATCTGGACACTCCGGCCACCTCCGTATCCGTACGGGATCGATCGGGCGCTGGCCGCTCGTGGCGCGGGCATCTACCGGCAATTCTGTCTAGATTGTCACGCCAGCGACCGGTTCCGCGAAGGCGTGAAGGACGGCGCGCGCGTCGGCGAGGTGGAGGACCTCGATCGCATCGGCACCGATCGACATCGACTCGATTCGTACACCGACGCCTTTGCCGCGAATCAGTTTGCGCTGTACCCCGAGTCGGAATATCGATTCAGTCACTTCAGAAAGACGCGCGGCTATGCCAACCAGCCGCTGGACGGCATCTGGCTGCGCGCACCGTACCTGCACAACGGGTCGGTGCCAACACTGCACGATCTGCTGGAGCCGCCCGATCGGCGTCCCGCGGTTTTCTACCGGGGATATGACGTGTTCGACCAGGCCAACGTCGGCTTCGTATCGAATGCGCCGGAGGGCGGTGGACGAACCTTCACGAGGTTCGACACGTCGGTGCCGGGGAACGGCAACGGCGGGCATCTGTACGGCGTCACGCTGCCCGACTCGGACAAACGGGCGCTTGTCGAGTATTTAAAGACGTTCTGATGCGAGAAGTCGATGGTAACCGCTAGAGGAAGTCGCGCGGCAAGGTGGTTCGGACGCGTCGTGTGGCTGGGCATTGGCGTGAACCTGGCGCTCGCCATCCCAACACTCATCGTGCCTGATCGCATACTGATGTTCGCCGGGCTGCCGCCGTCGGTTCCGCTGCTCTGGCCCCGCTTTGCCGCATGGCTGCTCATTCTCCTGAGCGCTTTCTACGTGCCTGGCGCGATCGATCCGTACCGACATCGCCTCGTGGCGTGGATGTCGGTTCTTGCCCGGCTGGCGGGCGTGCTCTTCTTCGCCACCCAGCCGCCGGCATACTATCTTCTAGGCGGCATCGATCTCACGTTCTTCATCCCCGAGGCGATCCTGCTCGCGGCGGCGTCGAAGTACAAAGGCCTCGACGGATCGCCATGGCGCGAACCGAGCGCGGCATCATGACGACAAACTTCCGGACACGCCATCCCGTCCTGTATCTGACCCTTCTCGCTCTGGTTGTCGTCGGCGGGGCCGTCACCTACATCAAGTTCTTCCGCGAAGAGCCAGCGCCCTTTTTCGAGTCCGACGAAGATCACTTCTTGTTCGGATCCGTTGGGACCGAAGGGGAACAGGGGATTCCATTCTGGATTTGGCTCGTGCTGCCGCGGATCTTTCCGGAACACCTGCCGGGTCCGGGCGGCTACGCGTCGATCGGGATGCTCTCGAAGGACGGGCACGAAATGCCGATCGGTCTCTCGAAAGTGACGATCGGGTTTCCGCGTGTGGCCATCAACTGCGCCATGTGCCACACGTCGAGCTACCGCGTGCGCGCCGACGATCCGCCGACCATCGTCGCAGCGGGTCCGTCCAACCAGACGGCTCCGCAGCAGTACCTCCATTTCCTGTTCGCGTGCGCGTCGGATCCCAGGTTCACCGCGGACACGATTCTTGCCGAGATCGCAAAGAACCATCGCTTGTCACTGCTCGATCGCCTGCTGTACCGGTTCGCGATCGTTCCGGCGACGCGCAAGGCGCTGCTCCGTCTGCGAGACCAGGATGCCTGGATGCTCCAGCGGCCGGCCTGGGGCCGCGGCCGCATCGATCCGTTCAACCCGGTGAAGTACACCGTGCTTGCACAGCCGAGCGATTCCACGATTGGCAATTCCGATATGGTCCCGCTCTGGAATCTGCAGCAGCATCGCGGGTTCTCGTACCACTGGGACGGGCTGAACACCACGCTGCAGGAGGTTGTGCTGTCGTCGGCAATCGGCGACGGCGCGACGATCAAGTGGGTCGACCGCGACTTCGCGAAATGGAACGAGACACGTAAGGAACAGATGTCGAGCCTGCGCCGGATTCAGAACTACATCAGCACGTTGCAGCCGCCGAAGTATCCGTTCCCCATCGATCGCGAGCTTGCCGCGACCGGCGAGCCAATCTACCGCGATCAGTGTGCCGCCTGCCACGCGCTCGGCGGACGGCGCACTGGGAGCGTGATTCCGCTGGCGGAGGTAGGCACGGATCGGCATCGCCTCGACATGTGGACGCCGGCGTCGGCGTCGGCCTACAACGCCTACGGCGAAGGGCATCCATGGAAGTTTTCGGCCTTCAGGACGACAGGCGGGTACGTGTCGGTTCCCCTCGAGGGACTCTGGCTGCGTGCGCCCTATCTGCACAACGGCTCCGTGCCATCACTGACCGATCTGCTGCAGAAAACCGCCGCGCGCCCGACTCGCTTCTGGCGTGGCTACGACGTCTACGACCCGACGACGGCCGGCTTCGTGTCGACGGGCGCAGACGCGGAGCGGATCGGCACGGTGTTCGACGTGACCCAGCCGGGCAATGGCAACGAGGGACACCTGTACGGCACCGATCTGTCGGCCGACGACAAGCGCGCGCTCATTGAATACCTGAAGAC
>JBKPDW010000533.1:0-14723 GCA_046728115.1 Acidobacteriota bacterium
AATCAGAATCGCGGCGGCCACCCAACGAAGCTGAGTCGATTGGGTCACGGCTAGGGAACCTCGTAGCCCTGATGTGGTGACGCCAGATACGGGAACGTCAGCAGGAACGGCTTGTCGTTCGCGTCCACGCCGTCTCCGAGCTGATCGTTGGGATTTCGATCGGGGAGGCCCAGCGCCGCCTTCAAGATCGGCCCGTACCCCTCGGCGAACGCGCGCAGATCGATGTCGACGATGTCGTCTTCGAGCCGGCGGCCGTTGGGGAAGCCCGCGAAGTCGCCGTTGAGGACGCCGAGTCGATCACCCTGACCAACAGGATGCGACGGCGGAATGTTCGTGTTCAGGCGCAGCAGATCGGCCTGCCGGGGCCCGGTGAAATTCAAGCCAGGCACACCTGTGAGGAGAATGGCGACCAGGTCGAACCGATTGCTCTCGCTGGCGGGATCGAGTGCCGACGAGTAGAGGAAATTCTCCAGCTTCGTCACTTCGGGACTGAGGTAGTGTCCGACGAACTGGTTGTCGTCTTCCGGATCCTCACGGTTCCACTGGTCCTTCTCGCCGAGCGGAATCACGACTTCGTTGATGAGCGGCTCGCCGAGACGCGAGACCTGAACGAACTTGCCGTGATCGTCCACGTCACCGTTCTTCCGGAGGATTCGCACTTCCTGACGGCTGGCGCTCGCGTAGATGCCAAGCACGCCGCTCCCGTTGCCTTTGAGCTGCGCGATCGGCGCCTGAATCGCAATGGTGTGCGTGTTGAACTTCGCGACGCCGTCATGCCCGGCGCCATCGGTGAGCGGCAGGGCATGGAAGCTGTTGAACGGCCGCAGTCCGGCCAGGTCGAAGATCGAACCGAGATCGACGAAGAAGGGATCGTCGCGCTGCCCGGCGAACACAGTCACCCCGTTCGAAAGCGTTCTTACGGCCGACGCCGCGAGGGCGTCGTAGTCGGGCGTCGAACGCGGACCGATGTTGTCCGGCGGCGTCGGGATGTTCGTGCCGAGCACCTCTTCGCGCCGCGGGCGGCCCTTGCCATTGCGGTTGCGGACGAGCGTCACGCTGTAGGTTTGCGGCCGGTTCCAGGCCGTGTCGTCCAGCGACGTGATAGGGCCAGTGTTGTAAAGAAACGTGTCCGGATTCCGAGTCTGGGTCTTGAAGCGGAACTGATACGTCAGGTCCTCGATCGAATCGCCGTTGTTGTCGACATGGATTTCGTAGAGGACGCTGTCGTCGAACGCGGGGAAATTTGGTCCGCCGGCCGGCTGTTCGAGCGGGATGTAGTTCGCGATGATCGTTACGGTGTCCGGTTTGTCAGGGCTGACGAACGCGTAGACGTCGGTGTTGTCGGCCAGCGGGTCCTGGCTGATGAGCGGCGCCTCCCGGTGGCTCGATGCGTTCCCAGACGGCATCTGGAGCCCCACTATCGCCGCCACGACGACCAAGAAGAGAACGGATTTTTTCACAGCCTGATCCTCCTTCCGTGGATCGCTTTCTTCTGCGTCTACGGACCGCGCGGCCCGGCGGATGTTCGCGAGCCCATAAAGACGGAAAGTTCCGGGCGTGAGAGGTTTGATAGGCTGTCGCACGCAGGAGGGATCGTGAGAAGGCACGGCGCCGACGGCTCTAACCCACCTCGACGGTAATTTCCTGTTGACGTCCGTCGAAGCGCAGCAATGGCACGCCGCAAAGGACTCGATGGAAATGGACGTGCGGTCGGCAGAAGGTCTTCGATCTCACCCGTCGCAGAGCATCTTCGCTCTCGCGAGCAGCTCGCGTGCGTTGTCGAAGATCAGGCGCTTGCGAGTCTCCTCATAGGTTCCCCACGCAAACGGCCGCTGCTCGCTCTCCTCTGTCTCGCCGGTCCACTCGACGAGGAAATACTCCACGCGCAGCGGCCGGCCGCCCGACTCGAATTCCAGAACACCAACCGGCGCGCGGACGCGTCCCGTAATGCCTGCTTCCTCGGCGGCCTCACGGAGCGCGGTTTCCTCTGCGGTCTCGCCGGGCTCGATGTGGCCTTTGGGAAAGATCCAGACGTTCGGATCGCGTCTCGCCTTGACCAGAAGGAATTGCGGTTCCGTCGTGTCTGTCCGGACCACGACGGCACCAGCCTGAAGGATTGTCACTCCTATTGAGGAGTCTTTTTCGCGAGCGACCGGTAGTATTCTTCAATCGCCTGACGGAAGCCGTCGGGCACCTGATCGGATCCCGACAGCGACAGCGAATCGTTTCCGGCTTCGGTCTTGCGCCGGATACTGAACTCGTACTTCTTCATCCGATCGATGACTGACGCCTGCAGCTTCGCGAGGCCGTTCGGATCCGCGTAGAGCCGGTCGTTGTCGAACATCCGCAGGTCGCGAATGATGTCGTCGAGATCGCGCGGGTTGATGCCCGTGGCCTGGAGCTGCCGCCGCAGCGCCTCGGCGTCGTTCACCCACTGGCGGTACTCTCCGCGCCATTGACGGATGTCGTTCGGATCCCAGCGGTATCCATAGCCATACCCGCCCCAGTAGCGGGCATCGCCGTATCCGTCGCCGTACGCACCGGGCGCGTTCGGACTGCCGCCGGCCGCGCGGCCGTCAGCCTGTCCGCCCTGCTGACCGTCAGCACTCTGCGAACCCTGCGACCCCCCCTGCTGGCCTTGTTGGCCTTGTTGCGACCGCTGGCCGTTCTGGGCGTCCTGCGACCCTCGCTGATTGCGTCCGCTCTGCGCGCGTTCGCGCATCCGCTGATCCATCGACTCCATGCCGCGTACGAGATCTCGAGCTTTCTCGGCGGCGCGTGCGACGGCATCCTGCTTCGCAGACTTGCCCATCGCACCGGCGGCGTCGCCGACTTTCTTCTGCAGCGCATCGAGTTTCGCCGCGATGTCGTCTTCCATGGCGCGGGCGTATTGTCCTGGTGATCCTCGGAGCTGACTCTTCGAGTACCGGATTTCTTCGCGGATCCGCTTGTCGCGAATGCTGCCGGCCGCTTCGTCGAGTTTGCGCGCCGCGTCCTTCTCGTCGCGCCGCACCTGGTTCGCAAGCCGCTCCAGCTGCGATTGCAGATCCGCCACCTTTGCGTCCATCGCATCCTTGCGCTGCGCGATGCCCTGAGCTTTTTCGTCCCGTCCAGCCCCCGCCTGCTCGAGGGCGTTCACGTCGGACGCCACCTCTTTCTGTTCCTTCGCGAGGTCCTCGGCCTGACGCTGCACCGCCTGCATGTCTCGATCGCCGCGGCCGTTCTGATTGCGTTCGAGCTTCTGTTGCGCATCCCGCAGTCGCGACAACGCTTCGTTGGCCTGCGCGCCGCCATCGCTCGATCCGTTCGCCGCCGCACGGCGCATCGCGTCGGCGGCCTCCTGCACTCGGCGCATGGCGTCGTTCAAATCCTGCCGCTGCTGATCGCGTGTGAGCTGCTGCAGCTGCCGTGCTGTCTTTTCGGCTTCCTCTGCGAGGGCACGCTGGCTCGCGCTCGCCCCGCCCGCTCCGCCCTGCTGGCCGGCCTGCGCCAGCCGCCGCTGACGTTCCATCTCCTGTTGCTGCCGCCGCGCAAGTTCCTTGAGCTTCTCGACCAGCTCGTCCACTGTGTGGTCGTTCTTCTGCTGCTCGGCGCGCTGCTGCATCTCGTACTGGTTCGCCAGCTTGTCGAGCTCGAGCTCGAAGAGGTCGGCGAGGTCTTCGGCCATCGCGCTCTGGCCGCCACCGCCGCCGCCACCGCCGTTCTGCATCGAGACCTGCAATTCGTACTGCTCCTCGGCCACCTGGAGCAGCTTGAGCGCCCGCTGTTCGGGAGACAGCGCGTTGTCGGCCTTGAGCCCTTTGAGCTCGGTCTCCGCCGACTTCATCTCGGTCACGGCCTTCGGAAGCACCTCGGCGATCTTGTTGAAGCCTTCGTCCACGTGACCCAGACGTGCGGTGAGCTTGCCGACGAGCTCTTCGACCTGCTCGCGCAGCTTCGCTTGCGCGAGATTGAGGAAGACCACGTTCTCGCGGAACTTGTCGGGTTTGAGCTTCGGCTTGTCGCGAACGACGTTGAACGTTGCGGCAACGATCTCACGCTGTTGGCGCGAGAGCTCGCCAACCTGCTGTCCGGCGCCACCGCCGCCGCCGCCCATCGCCGACGATTGCGCCGGTTTGTAGTCTTTCTTGAACGGGCGGATCTGCACGAAGTAGATGTCGCTCGTCGCCGTCTTGGGACCCTGCACGCCGTCGGTGTCGGTGGCCTTCGCGTAGTACGACACGAAGTCGCCCGCCTTCAGACCGAGCTCCTCGAGGTAGATCGTGTGGCCCGCGCTGACCTCGGTGAGCGGTTTGGGTCCACTGAAAAGCGGGACCATCTTCGGCGCGGCGCCGTTGGCCGAATAGAACAGCTGCAGCTGCTTGATGCCGTAATCGTCGTCCGCGCGCGCTTCAAGGAAGAGTTCTTCGACCGGGCTCGCCTGCGTATCGCGGCCGGGCTTGCTGAAATGCACGGCCGGCGGCTGATCGTCGATGACGTCGATCGTGTACTGCGGCGACGCATCGACTTTCTCGCCGTGCGGACCGGTCAGCTCGATCTTGTAGTAGCCCTGCGCGGCAATCTTGAAGCTGCCGGTCAGCGTGCCGTCAGCCTGAGTGGTCAGCGGTTCGGACGCGCCGTCGTTCAGCAGTATCCGCCCGCCCGGCGCCTTCATCGTCGGCACGATGTGAAGCATCACATCGGTACCGCGAATCGCCGCGACATCGCCGCCGCCCTCCTGCTTCCGTGGCTCGAGTCCGGTGTAGGCGGGGAAGTGATACTCGAGATCGAGCTGCGCGACCGTCGGCAGGTCGACGACCGACAGCGAGAAGAGGGGCGAGCGCACTCCGTTCGATTCGACCAGGTAGTCCGATGATTTTTCGAGATGGAAGAGTACGCCTTCGAAGGCTCCTGGTTCAGCGCTCGGCGTGAGTGCTACGCGATCGAACGCGGCGTTCGGCGCGTTGCGGATCATGATCGCTGCGTCCGCGGCGGTGAAGCCGACCAGCTTCGCCGTAACAGCCTGGTCCGCGCCTCGCGGCACCTTCGTATTCCCGGGCTTCACGACGATGCTGTACGGCGTTGACGCTTCCGCGCTGCGCCAGATCAGCAGGGCAGACAGTCCGTGCCGCAGATACGAGGGGCCGAGCGTGATGACGAGCGTGGCGATGACGGCAACGGCTCCGAGAGCGATGGCATGACGCTTGACGGCGGCGCGGTCGATGGCTGTTCCGCGCTCGATCGCGCGGCATTGTTCAATTGCCTGTTCGACGAGCTTTTCGACGAGGCGCGGCGAGTGCGAGGGGTTCTCGGCGTTGCTGGCTTCGACCGCGCTGATGATGGCGGCCTCGAGCGTCGGATCGCATTCCTCGAGGTACATCGCCACCTGCGAATCGGACACCCGACGCCGCAGCGGGCGGACGAACGCCCAGGCGACGAGCCCCAGGAACGCGGCGATCGCGATCAAGCGAAACGAAATGATGGCGGCCGGCGAGAATCGGAACGATTCGAGACCCGACGCAGAAAGCAGCAGCACGAGAATGGTCCCGGCCAGGACTACGACGGCGCCTCGCGCCGCCAGCCGCATGCGCCAGCGATTCCGAACGCCGCGAATGACATCGACGAGCTGCATCCGATGGTCCATGAGGCTGCTCTCCTACGAAGAACAGATTACACCCAGGTCTGCCCGAACGCTCGCCAAAAAGGCTCGCGCTACGGCGTAAAAGCTTCGCGCTACAGAGTACCGGCTCTCCGGGCTCAGGCGCGTCCGTTTTTGGGACGTGCGCGCGCCGAGCCAAGCGCTACAGGAATTTCTCTTTCCGCGACAGTCGATTTGCGATCAACGTCTCCATCCCGAGCAGGAACAGCCCCGCGAGCAGCAGATACCACCACAGGCTCTGGCGGCGTTCCGATTCCTCGCGGGTCATTTCCTGAGGCGCCGCCGGCTGCTGAATGCTTGCCTGCGACGCGTGCCCTGTCACCGCCGCGACCAGTTCGCGCGGATCCATCGCGGTGAGGTCCGACTCGGCCGGATCGAGATTGACTGCGATCGCTTCGGGCCGGCCGTTGGATGCAACAGCCATGCGCACTTCGTAAATGCCCTGCTCGTTCAGCTCGAGCAGACCTTCTGCCCCTTCGCCGGCCGACGTCTTGTTCTGCCGCTCGCCGGAAGGCGTCATCACCACGCGGTCGGCCCGGCCTTTGCCGCGCGCGGTGAGATCGAGGACCTGTCCGACGGTGTACCACGACGTTGCCGCCTCGTAATGGGCGAGGTAGCGCGCAAGTTGATGCACGAGCGGCAGGAAAATCGGCTTCACCGCGATGTCGGTCCAGGTGTCGTCCAGCGTCGAGGTCCACACGATGACGCGGCCGCTGCCAACTCTCTTCTCCAGCGCCGCGATGGCGCCGTCGTCGTAGCGGGCAATCACGCGGTCGTTCGGTCCCGGCTGGATGGCGCGGTAGCGGAACATGTGCGCAGCCGAGAAGTCGCCGCTGCGAGGCGCCTTGAACACTTCGAAGACGGGATGGCTGTAATCGAGAAAGCCCAGCGAGCCAGCGCGTCCCGACGTCCGGTCGACCGGCGCGCCGAGCTTGCCGGGAAGCAGGTCGGTTTCGTTCGACGGCCACGACGTGTGATCGCCAGCGACGACGAGCAAACCGCCGCCGCGCTCGACGAACCGTTTCAGAACGGCGGCGCCGCCGGGCGGAAACACCGTGTCGTTCAGAATGACCAGCGCGCGCTTGTCGAAAGACCCCGACGACACGCGCGACGTCGATGTGACATCCACCTGGAAATGCGGTGTCGATCCGATGGCCAGCGCTTTCGACAGAAACAGGCTGGCGTCGCTTCTATCTCCGCCCTCGACGAGGAGCAGGGAGACGGGTTCGCTCGGATTGAGGACAAAGTAGAAGGCGTTGTCGGCGGGCAGCGGGTCGGTGCCCGCGCGGACGACGCCGCGCACGTTGGGCGTCGCGAGCGTGAACTGCGTGAAGCTTACCGAGCCGGACGCGTGCGGCGCGACGCTGGCGCGGCCCGTTTCGATTTCGTGACCGTCGACGGTCAACGTCACCGGTACGTCTTTCAGCGCGCCGTCGCCCTTGTTGCTCAGGCCGGCGGTCACCGTAATGCGCTCCTGGCCCGAAAAGGCCGATCGCGCGAAGCTCACCGAGGGCACCGACAGGTTCGACGTGTTCTCGGTCGCGACTGAAACCGTGTTGAGCGTCATTCCCTCGCCGAACTTCGCATCGTCGGAGCCGCTCCAGCCGGCTTTCTGAAAGTCGCTGATGAGCGTCGCCTCGCGGCGCCTGAGCGACGAGCGCCCGAGAATGCTTTCCGCGAGCTTGAGTGCGGGCCCGAAGCGGGTCGCGCCCGAGCTGACACGCGCCGCATTGACCGCCGCTTCGAGCCGGGTGCGATCGGACGTGGCGCGCATGTTCTCTTCGGCATTCCGCGCGAAGAGGACGAGCGTCGCCTTGTCGTCCGGACCGAGTCCCCGCACGACCGTGCGCGCGGCCTCCTGCGCGCGGCTCCAGTGATCGCCGTAGCCCATGCTCGCCGACTGATCGAGGAGGATCACCATTTCGCGCGCGCCGCCCGTGAGCGCGGCGGCCGCCTTGTTCAATTGCAGAAACGGACGTGCGAATGCAGCCACGATCAGCGCGATGGCGGCAGCGCGCAGCATCAGCAGCGCCCAATGTCGAATGCGCCTGCGCCGCACCGATTGATAGGGAATGCGGCGGACGAACATCAGCGACGGGAACTCGACGACGCGCTTGCGCTCCCGCTGGATCAGATGGATCAGGACCGGAATGGCGATGGCTGCCAGGCCGGTCAGAAATAGTGGCGTCAGGAACGACATTGTCGATTGGGGGTTGGGGATTGGCGATTAGAAATCAGCGTACCCTCATGAGGCGCTCGCGGCTCGAGAGATAGCTGAACAGCGCGCGGTCCAGCGGCTCCCCGGTGTTGAGCACGGTGTAGTCGATTCGGTGTTCGGAAAACCTCGTGGTCAGCGCCTCGATGTGTGCCTTGATCATCGCGCGGTATTCGTCGCGCAGCGATTCGGGCACGACGGGAATCTGCTCGCCGCTTTCGAGATCTTCGAAGCTCGAGGCGTCCTCGAAGCCGAAATCGATCTCGGCGGGATCCAGCACATGGAACACAATCAGGTCGTTGCCGAGGAACTTGAGCGGCTTGATCGCTTCGAGGACGGCATCCGGCTCCTCGTAGAAATCGGAAATCAGCACGAGAATCCCGCGGCGCTTGAAATGCTCCCCCATCTTGTGGAGCGGCACGGCGAGGTTGCCGGGACGCAGCGCTTTCGCGCGGTCCAGTGTGTGCAACACGACGTTGAAGTGCTTCGCCGACGGCGGCACGAGATCGACGAGATCGCTGTCGAAGGTGATCATTCCCACGCGATCGCGCTGGCGCTGCGCCAGGTACGCCAGGCATGCGCCGACATACGATCCGTATTCCAGCTTGGGGATGCCGCGGCTGCCGAACGACATCGAGCGCGACACGTCGAGCAGCACGGACAGGTTCGTGTTCGTGTCCGCTTCGTATTGCTTGACGTAGTAGCGATCGGTCCGCGCGTACAGCCGCCAATCCACGCGGCGGATATCATCGCCGGCCACGTAGCCGCGGTGCTCGGCGAAGTCGATCGACGCGCCGAAATATGGCGCGCGGTGCAACCCGTTGATGAATCCCTCCACGACGGTGCGCGCCAGTATCTCGAGGTTGCCGATGCGCGACAGCACCTTGGGATCGACGAAGCGTGAGCCCGGAACTACGTGCGTTTCCATGAAGACGGTTTTGCCTTCACATTCCGCTCCGCGGGACCGCGACCGCGTTCAGCAGGTCGTCGATGATCGCATCCGTCGTGACGCCTTCCGACTCCGCGCGGAAGTTCGTCAGCACGCGGTGGCGCAGCACGGGGTGCGCGAGCGACCGGATGTCGTCGTAGCTCACGTGATAGCGTCCGCTCGTCAGCGCGCGCGCCTTGGCGCCGAGCACCAGGTACTGAGCGGCGCGGACGCTCGCGCCGAACGCCACGAATTTCTTCACGATGTCCGGTGCCAGCCTGGCCTTCGGCCGGCTGGTTCGCACGAGGCTCAAGGCGTACCGCATCACGGGCTCGGCCACCGGCACGCGGCGCACGAGCCGCTGAAAAGCAATGAGGTCGTCGCCACTCACGGGCTGTTGAAAGTGCGGATCGATGATCGCGGTCGTCGCCTTCACCACCTCATACTCCTCGTCCTCCGGCGGATGCTCGATGACGATATGGAACATGAAGCGGTCGAGCTGCGCCTCGGGCAGGGGATAGGTGCCTTCGAGCTCGATCGGGTTCTGCGTCGCGAACACGAAGAACGGCTCGGCGAGATCGTAGGTCCGGCCCTGAATCGTCACCCGATGCTCCTGCATCGCCTCGAGCAGCGCCGACTGCGTTTTCGGCGGCGTTCGGTTGATCTCGTCGGCGAGGACGATGTTCGCGAAGATCGGCCCGGGCGCGAAGACCATCTGACGACGCCCGGTCGTCGTGTCCTCGTTGATGATGTCGGTCCCGGTGATGTCCGACGGCATCAGATCGGGCGTGAACTGAATGCGGTTGAACTTCAGCTCGAGAACTCGCGCCAGCGTGGCGATCAGCAACGTCTTCGCCAGCCCCGGCACGCCGACGATGAGGCTGTTCCCGCCGACGAAGAGCGTCATCAGCACCAGTTCGATCACGTCGGCCTGGCCGATGATCCGCTTCTGGAGCTCGCCGATAATCTGCTTCCGCCCGTTATTCATCTTGTCCGCCAACGCGATGTCGTCGGCGGAATTGAAATCAGCGGTGCCTGTCAGTTCCACGGGGATCCTTTCGTCGTTCGTGGTTCGGGGTTCTAATGCGTCACCCCGTACACGACGTAATTCACGCCTAGCTTATACGCTTCGTTCGATTCGTCGATCGGTTTGAAGCCCGTATCCGACCATTCCCAGAACTCTGAGATATCCGTGTTGTAGTTGATCATCACCATAACCCGTTTCGACGGGTCGTTGTCCTCGTAGATCGCCCGGAAGATCGCAGGCGGTGGATCGTAATACTGCGGCACGTCCAGCGTCTTGATCTCGAAGAAAGCGTGAAAGATCGGGTTCGACAGGTCCAGATCGTAGAAGCGCGCCTGTGGCAGCGCGCGCATCATCTGCGTCTCGAAATTCGACCAGTGCTGATACCGGAAGTCGTCGACGATCAGAAAGCCGCCCTTGTGCAGGTAGGCGCGCAGGTTCGCGGCCTCCGCGTCCGTCAGTTCCCAGTTGCCGGGCTCGCATAGATACGCGACAGGGTATTTGAACAGATCAGGGCTGTCGAAGGGCAGGATGTTCGTTTCGTCGGTGTGCGGGTCGAGGTACGTCACCTCGTTCAGGATTTTCATGAAATGCTGTTCGCCCGCAGGGTAGTCGTGCGTCCACATCATGCCTTGCGATGCAAAGCCGAAATCGGGACCGTATCGGATCCGCACAAACGTAAAGCGTCCGTCGTATGGCGCATTCGGCCTGATCTCGATTCGACCGAACCGGCCTCCGCCGAATCCTCCACGCCGCTGCGCGAGGCGTGGCTCCACGCCGCGCGGTACGCCGCTCGGCTGAAAGCCTGGCGCTCCGTTCGAGTGAACGCCTCGTGCGACGCTCGGCCGTGCGCCTCGCGCGACGTGACGCAGGGCAAGCCTTTCAGGCGAGCCATCGCCGATTGTCGCGCCCGCCCCCACCATGACGATTGCCATCACGAGCCAACTGCTCGTCCTCACCCTATTCCTTCTTCTGACGATCGCGCAGCGCTTTGGTCTTCACGGCAAGATCGGTGAGCAGCTTTTCCATCTGCGCGTCGTACTTCGCCTCGTCCATCGCGCCCTTCATGAGCTTGAGAGCCGCGATGTCGCGCTCGATGGCGTCGCGCTGCTCGACCAAACTGCGGACCTCCGGATCGTTCATGTCGACGTTCAGCGCCGCCTCGCCCCGGCCGATGCCGAGGTACATCGTCGCTGCCAGCCGGCCTTCGCCACCGTCGTCGATTGTGGCGTGCTCGGTGAGGAGCAGGCCCTTCTGCTGGTACGCCTGCGTCACTTTCGTCTTCGCGTATTCGAAAGCCTCCAGGATCGAGACGTGGCCGTTGCGATCGCGATCCGCAGCGTCGTCGTTGAAGGCCGCCACGAAGAATTCGGGGAACAGGGTGTCGAGCTTTTCGCCGCCGGTTTTCGTCGCGGTCACCACGATTCGGCCCGGCGCGGCAAGCGGCTGCAGAAAGGCGCCGCTCGAGCTGCTGGTGTTCACGAACGCGACGTGCGCCGTGAGTTTGCCGACGAGCTTCGCCCACTCGGCGGCCGTCAGATCGGGCCCCATGATGTTGAACGCGGCAGACCGGCCGTCGAAACTGCCGTGACCGATGAGCAGGACGATCACGCTGTCGTTGGGTTTCGCGCGCGCGGCAAGATCGCCGAACGCCTTCTCGATGCCGTCGCGCGTGGCTTTCGCGCCGGAGAGATACGCGATGTTGGCGTCGGGCAACGACTCCTTCTTCTTGGCTGTGTCGATGAAGGTGGTCGCCCACTTCTGGAAGTTCTGCGCGTGCTCGTCATCGCCGGGCACGCCGGTGACGACGAGCAGGTGCGTCTGCTGTGCTGCGGCGGGAGCAGCGATCCAGAGAGCCACCACAGCAAAACAAAACAACTGCAGCGTACGTAGAGAGCGTCGAGTAAAACGTTTCTCCCCGTTTTCTGCGTGTTCTGCCGCTGCTTTCGGTTTCACGCAAGGCCCTTTACCCGGCGATAGCCCCATTCGGCCCCGACGAGTGCGACCAGGGCGAAAAACAGCGCGGGCATGTCCCAGATTTCGCGCTCTTCGACGACGGTGACGCCACGGCCGCTGTAGCTGATCGCTTCGGGCATCGTCGATGCGTTGGCCGTTGTGAAGAAGCGACCACCGGTATCTTCGGCAATACGCTTGAGCAGCCGTGCGCGCATCGCGGCGTCGAAATACTCGACGTCGCCCGCCGACACACGAACGTGCATCGTCGAGGAGCCGAGCTCCTTCTGATCGCGTTCGGCCGAGACGCGAATGTTGTAGATGCCCGGCTCATCCGGGACGAACGTCGCACGATATTCACCATCACGCGTCACGGTCCAGTCGACGGGCACCTCGCTCGCCTTGCCGGACGGCGACGTGATGTGCGCGACCACGCGGCTGTCGTTCACCTCGGAGTACGCGGTATCCAGGACTTCGGCCGCGAGCTTGACCGGCTCGCCCGGCTCGACGCGATCGGCCGTGGTAGAAACGTTGACTTGTCCAGGCACGCCGTCTACGAGCCACCGGATGAGGCGACGCCAGAACATCGCGTGCGTCGTGTCGGTAACCGCCATCTTGGCGTCCATGCGCCAGACCCACGTGTCCTGCACCGGCATCGCAAACGCCTTGCCGCGGCCGAATCGCTGGTAGGCCAGCACGACATGATCCTGTCGGGATCGATCGGTGCCGGTGAGCAGCACGGTGGCGCCCGGCTTCACTTCGCGGATCAAATTGACCGCGGACAGATCCGGCATGTCGTTCCACTTGCTGGCCGACGCTTCTTCCGTCGGACCGATCTGCGTTACCGGTGTGATCGCCCCGGCGCGTGTCGGCTTCACCGAGAACTCCATGAAGTACTTGGAGTTCGAAGCGCCCATCACGACCGGCAGGACCTCGCCGACCGGCGTCCCGCCCCAGCCGCCTTCGGCAAACGATCGTCGTCCGCCGAGCATCAGGAGCGAGCCCCCGCGCTTGCTGACGAAATCGGCGAGCATGCGCAACTGATCCGGTGAGAACGACGCGGCTTCCACGCTTCCGAGGATGATCGCGCGGTATTGAAACAGCTCGTCACGCGTCTTCGGGAAGCCACCGATCAGTTCGTCGGGAGTGCTGACGCTCTGACGGTAGTACTTGTTCTCGGCCGTGCGATCGAGCGATACGACCTGCAGGTTCTTG
The DNA here is from genome assembly GCA_046728115.1 of Acidobacteriota bacterium. GTDB lineage: Bacteria > Acidobacteriota > Vicinamibacteria > Vicinamibacterales > CAVVIG01 > CAVSWN01. The sequence goes on from JBKPDW010000533.1 coordinate 12,974, forward strand.
TCCTCCTCGACGGCGCGCCGCAGGAACTTCAGCTCCACGCGCGGCTCGCCCTCGTAGTACAGAACCTTCTCGGCGCGATCGTTGACCTGGATCAACGAATCGCGGGCGTTGTTCTGCGTCACCTGCTCGCCGTTCTGCGTCGGGACTTTGAATGTGAAGACGCGCGCGCCGGCTTCGTTGGCGGTGAAGCGGACCTTGACGGTGGCGGATTCGCCGTCGGCTGGCAGCTTCACCTCCTGCGTGCTCACGATTCGTCCATCGTCCTCGACGCTGAGCGGAACCGTCTGGCCGCCGTAGCCCGTCTGCGACAGCACCACGTCCACGACGAGCGCCGTGCCCTTGAGGACCGAGCGAGGCGTCTCGACGCGCGTGACTTGCACGTCGCGCGCGAAGCGCTCCTGGCCGACACCGAGCGTGAAGACCGGAATCGACCGCGCCTTGAGGCTGGCCAGCGACTCGTCAATCGTCGCGTCGGACGTGTCGGCGCCATCGGTGACCATGACCAGGCCGGCGAGCGGCAGGCCTGCCAGTTCGTCGCGCGCGCGATCGAGAGCCTGACCGAGTCGGGTCGCCGTGCCCGAATATTTCAGATCGCCCACGGACGCGACGCGATCCGACGAGGACGAGAAACTGAAGAAACGAACGACAAAGCGCTGCGACAGGGCGGCCAGCAGCTTGGCGTTCGGATTGCCCAACTGGTCGTGGATGAAGGCGCTGCGGGCTTGCCCGTCAAGGTCGGCAATCGCCATGCTGCGTGAATCGTCCACGAGCACGCCGAGAAAATTCTGTTGCGGCACCGCGGCCTTGAGAATCAGCGTCGGGCGCACGAGGCAGAACAACAACACGACCAACGCCGCGGCGCGCAAGGCCACCAGCACCGCGCGGTCGCGCCCGCTTTCGACGGTCGACAGCCCTCGGTACGTGAGCAGCGCCGCCGCAGCGAGTGCGATGCCCACGATCACGACCAGCATCAACGGGCGGGAGAGGCCCCAGCTGAAATCCGCCTGCTGGAACATCATCGGCGGGTATTTGAAAAGTAAGCGGAAGAGCTTTTCGAGCACCTTGCGCTCATTCTAACGGGGAGCGGCCGGCTGCGTGTGAATGATTACGGAGCTACCTGAAGGAATTCCCTACACCTCACGTCACTGTTTAAACAGCGGCTGAGACGGTCCGCCCGAGAATGACCGATTTTGGCCCAATCGATCGATGAGATCAGGCCTGATTTTATGGTCAAGGGGGGTAACCGGTCAGGAAGGGACGGGCAGCGGGCTGGCATGTCGGTTGCTCTTTCAGCACTGTTCCCAAGAGACCGTCCAAGGGGAGACCGGGTATGACAGACGAGTTCGTCCGCACAACTGACGACGTTCTTCGACGCGTGCGAGGCGAGTTCATGGAAATGCCGGGGCTGCGGCTGACGGAAGCGCAGGCACGGAAGTTGTGGGGGCTCGATGCCGAGTCGTGCGGCGCACTCCTTGATGCCCTGGTGGATACGAAATTCCTGTTTCGAACGACCGATGGCGCCTTCATGCGTGTCGAATCCGCTGCGGTGCCCGCGCAGGCATCGTTGAGAAAGGACGCGGCCTAACGCACAGGCGACGTTAATTTTCCGAGATCGCCCCGCCAGTCGGCTGGACGTAAGTCATTCCTTTGAGCCGTCAGCCAGCCGGCAGAAATCCCTCCACGACACCCCGGGCGGTTGACCTTCGGGTCACCGCCCGCGGCCAAGCCTTCCTGACGAACGATGCACTAC
>JBKPDW010000534.1:0-6969 GCA_046728115.1 Acidobacteriota bacterium
GGTAAGCTAGGGGTCAAGATCGAGCAGTTCCGGCTCAGGGATGCCGACGCGCTGATGCTGTGCACCGATTCGCTGACGGCGGTGCTGAGCGACGACCAGATCGCCGACACACTGGCCAGCCGTCGTCGTGCACGAACGCTGTGTCGCACTCTCGTGGAGTCCGCCCTCGACGCGCGATCGCCGGCACACGCGACGGTCGTCCTCGCCCAGTACCGCATCCCGCGCGTCGCTTGATTCGGCGATTCCCGCCAAGTCTGCGATTCAGCGAGTGCGCATTTGCAGTGGCATCGCACGCACCGCCTAAAGAGACCGATCGGCTGTGCAGCTCAAGCTGATCAGACATCTTGGGTTTCGCCTTGCCAAAATCGCATAGGCGCGGCCTCGCCAAGGCCGATACGCTCCACGCATGCCTGGTATGACAGCAGAACATGCCCGTTTGCTCGAAGCCCGCGACGCCCGTGTACCGTGGCGGCGGTGGGGCCCCTATCTCAGCGAGCGCCAATGGGGAACCGTCCGAGAAGATCGCAGCGTCACCGGCGACGCGTGGAATGACTTCACCCACGATCAGGCACGTTCGCGCGCTTATCATTGGGGAGAAGACGGGATCGCCGGTATCTGCGATGACAGCATGCGGTTGTGCTTTGCGATCGCGTTCTGGAACGGCTGCGATCCGATCTTGAAGGAGCGCCTCTTCGGTCTGACCAACGGCGAAGGCAATCACGGTGAGGATGTCAAGGAGTACTACTATTACCTCGATTCGACCCCGACCCACTCGTACATGCGGATGCTCTACAAGTATCCGCAGCGTCCGTTTCCGTACGACGATCTCGTCAAGACAAACAGATCCCGCAACCGCCACGATCCCGAGTACGAGCTGATCTCGACCGGCGTGTTCGACGACAACCGGTACTTCGACGTGTTCGTGGAATACGCGAAACAATCGCCCGAGGACATCTTGATCCGTGTCGTCCTCGCGAACCGGGGCCCGGAAGACGCGACGCTTCACGTCCTGCCGCACTTGTGGTTCCGGAATACCTGGTGGCGCACTCGGGCCGCCGAACGGCCGCTGCTCGAACGACAGACCATCGGCCCCCGTCCCGTCGTACTCGCACGCCACCCGGAGATCGGCACGCGGTATCTGTTTGTCGACGGCGACCCGGAGCTGCTGTTCACCGAGAACGACAGCAACGAGATGCGTTTGTTCGGTCGGCCGAACGCGTCGCAGTTCGTCAAGGACGGCATCAACGAGCGCGTGGTCCACGGCAGGACAGACGCCGTGCACGCATCGCGGGGCACCAAAGCCGCCGCCTGGTACACGCTTGCCGTGCCTGGCGGAGCGACGCGCACCCTTCGCCTTCGGCTCACGGGGACGGTGCCGTCGGACATGTCCGATCCGTTCGCGGCGTTCGAGGCGGTCTTCGATGAGCGGGCGCGCGAAGCCGACGAGTTTTATCGGACCATCATCCCGGCATCCGTCGGGACGCAGGCGGTGGCGGTCGCGCGTCAGGGGTTTGCCGGACTGCTCTGGAGCAAGCAGGCGTACGTGTACGACGTCACGGACTGGATCGTCGAGCACGGCCGCGACCGTTCGGCGCTGCGCAATACGGACTGGCAGCACCTGGCGAGCGCCGACGTGATCTCGATGCCGGATAAATGGGAATACCCCTGGTTCGCGGCATGGGATCTCGCCTTTCACGCTGTAACGCTCGCGTTCGTCGATCCCGACTTCGCGATGGACCAGCTCGAATTGCTCCTGCACGCGCGTTACATGCATCCGAATGGACAGATTCCCGCCTATGAATGGAACTTCAGCGACGTCAATCCTCCCGTGCATGCCTGGGCGATGCTCTTCATCTACCGCTTGCGGCGGCACCAGCTCGGCGACGCAGCCATCGATCGCATGCGCCGGTTGTTTCACAAGCTGCTCCTGAACTTCACGTGGTGGGTCAATCGAAAGGATCGAGCCGGCAGGAACGTCTTCGAGGGCGGCTTTCTCGGCCTCGACAACATCGGCGTGTTCGATCGCAGTTCGCCCCTTCCCACGGGCGGCTCGCTGGAACAGGCCGACGGGACGTCGTGGATGGCGCTCTACTCCCAGACGATGCTCGACCTCGCAATAGAGCTCGGTCGGTACGATCCCGTGTACGAGGACTTCGCCATCAAGTTCTACGACCACTTCATCCTCATCGCGGCGGCGATGGACCGCGTCGGCGGCGACGGCATGTGGGACGAGCAGGACGGATTCTTTTACGACGTGCTGCGGCTGCCCGACAACTCGGGTGTCCGGTTGAAGGTGCGTTCCATGGTCGGGCTGTTGCCGCTGTGTGGCGCGACCGTGTACCCCCATGACGTCATCGAGCGACTTCCACGCTTCGTCGAGCACGTCGTCGCCTTCAGGCAGCGCCATGAGGAGATGTACGAGGCCATCAACCTGCCGGGCAAGCCGGGAGTTCAAGGTCGCTTCCTGCTGTCCATCCTCGACGAGGCCAAGCTTCGGCGCGTGCTCGCGCGGCTGCTGGATCCGACAGAGTTTTTCAGCGACTTCGGGATCCGTGCGCTATCCAGGGCTCATCTCGATCAGCCGTACTCGTTTTACGTGGAGGGATTCGTCTATTCGGTGGCCTATTGCCCGGCGGAATCGGATTCGGCCCTCTTCGGCGGGAACTCGAACTGGCGCGGTCCGGTCTGGATGCCGGTGAACGCGCTGCTGATCCGCGCGTTGACGCAGCTCTACTGGTTCTACGGTGATGACTTCAAAGTTGAATGCCCGACAGGATCCGGCAAGTCGATGACGTTATGGGAGGTCGCGTCTGAAATCGCGAGGCGCCTCATCGCCATCTTCCTGCCTGGCCCTGACGGCTGGCGGCCGGTGAACGGCGGCGTTCGCACCTTCCAGGAGGATCCGTACTGGCGCGATCTCGTGCCGTTCTATGAGTATTTCCACGGCGACAACGGCGCCGGTATCGGTGCGAGTCATCAAACCGGATGGACGGCGCTCGTGGCTGGCCTCATTTGCCTGTTCAACGAAGTGTCCGGGCACGACTTCCTGCAATCCGGAGCGGCGGTGATCGAGAGCTCCGCGCACGAACAGCCGGTGTCGACAGCCAACCGTGCGTAGAGCGACGGGCGGACGGCGATAGCTGATCCGAAAACGCTCTCTAGGGCTCTCTAGGGGTCGATGCCGTGCGCGAGCGGATAGGCGGATTGCCCGCTCAGAACCAACCGGATCGCGGGCAGCAGGTCGCCGGCGAGCGTTCGCTTCACCACGTACCCTTGTGCGCCGACGCTTCGGGCAGCGTCGAGGAATTCGGCGTCCTCATGCACGGTCAGGAACATGATGTGCGGTCGGGAGCTTCCGTCGGCGATCCGCGCGGCCGCGTCGAGACCGTTGAGAACCGGCATCGATACGTCGAGGATCACCAGATCCGGCTGCAGCAGCGTCGCGGCGTCGACAGCCGCCTGACCGTTGCCGACGGCCGCGACGACATCGAATTCAGACGACAGCAGATCCGACACGCGTGCCAGTATCGCCGGATGATCGTCGGCGAGGAGCACGCGAAATCTGGGCATGCGACGCCTCCCACTTTACGGCGTTGATCATGCGTCGGCCATCGACAAGATTGACAGATACGCGGACGACGTTCGACGAGGTAAACGGCAACAGTCAGACAATGTGGTGTTTGATCGCGTATTGAATCAATTCGGCGGTCGTCTTGATGTGTAACTGCGCCATGATCCGGTACTTGTGAAACGCCACGGTTCGGGGGGCGATGTTCAAGATTGCGGCCACTTCTTTCATCGACCGGCCCTCGGCAATCAACTGGATCACCTCGCGCTGCCGCGACGTGAGGTCGTCAGGTGCCTTGCCGACTTCCCGCGGGTGGATCATCGACCCGACGAGTCCCTCCGTGACGAGCGACGTGACGTACGAGCGGCGCTTCATCATTTCCCGGATGGCCGTGAGCAACTCTGAGGCGGCCGACCGCTTCAGCAGATAACCTGACGCGCCAGCGCGAAATGCTTCGGCCGCCAGATCCGGATCCTCGTTCATTGTCAGGAACACGATGCGAATGTCGGGCTGAAGCTGCTTCAGCCGCCGGGCGGCATCGATCCCGTTCAGCAGTGGCATGCCGATGTCGACGACGACGACGTCTGGTCGCAGTTTCTCGGCTGCCTCGAGTAAAGCCCGACCGTTGGACACGGTTCCGACGACATCGCATTCCTCGGCCAGCAGCTTGGTGAAGGCTTCGAGAAGCAATGTATGGTCATCAGCGAGGAGAACACGAGGCCGATTCATTCGAATGATGCCTCCGGTCCGGAAGGTTCCAGGCCCACCCTGACCGCTGTCCGTACGCCGCCGCCAGGCGCCATGTGCACGAGGAGACTACCACTGATGGATTGCACACGTTCACCCGTACCCGCAGGCCCGCGTCGCCTGGTCTGCCGTGAAACCCGCCGCGCGATCGGCGATACGCAGAGAAGTCCTGCGGCGAAGCCGACGAAGTGCACATCGACCTCAGCCGTTCTGCTGTGCTTTATGGCGTCTGCGCAGCCTTCCTGGACTGGACGACCCGGTACCACACCAGCACAACGCGATGTCGCCGCGAACCACGCAGGGAACGTTCTCATGCGTTGAACCTGGCCTGAACTGAAAGTCCTGGCGGCCGGGGAGTCGAGCCGTTGTTCGATTCGACGACGAGCCACGCAAGGCGCTGGGTGATGTCGTCGTGCTGCTCGGGCGCGATACAGCGTCGCACCACCTCCGCACCGATGAGCAGCCGCCATCACCCGCGACCGATCGGCGACACAGCGGCACCGCGGGCTCGAATTCAAGATCGCTTGAAAACGCCGAGCCGACGACACGACACCCGGGGTACTCCTAACCATCCTTCGGATCGAGCGCTGTGACTGGACGGGTCAGCCGAATGTCGCCCCGGCAGGGAGCAACGCTCTTCGACGGACGCAGCCTAGTCGCACACCGTTTACGTTTCTATGCACTTTCGGAACAGCTGACCGGTTCCAGACGACGAGCGGGTAAGTTTTGCCGTCTGACAGTTTTTCCAGCACGAATCCCGCCCATGTGACAGTTTCTCGCACTCGATGCCGTGGCATCATCCGGCATGCTCGCCCAGCATTCGCGAACGCCGCGCCCGTATGTCGATTTGCGGAGCATCGATGACGTCGATGCGATCGGGAGGGCAGTGTGCGACGGCCTGCAGGCGGAGTACGTTCAGCTCGAGTCGAAACCCTTTCGTGCGCGATGGACGACCGTCCGCTTCTGCTCGCTCGTGATTCAGCTCGGTTCTGAAGACTGCGCCGTTGTGCGCCGTCTGCGCGTGCCGTCGGATCGATTTGCTTTCATCGTGCCGCTCGAGGTTCCAGCCGCCGCACGATGGAACGGCCGAAAAGTGCGTGCGGACGATCTCGTCGTGTGCCCGCCACGCACTTACTGCTTTGCGTTCGATCCGGCTGGAACGAAGTACGCCATCGTCAGTGCTGGTATGGGCACGCCGCTCGCCATCGCGGCGCGATTGCTCGTGTCGTCGCCAACGAGCGGCGCCGTCGTTCTGCCATGCGGCGCGGGTGCCAAAGCGCTGCGGGACCGTCTCGAGAGCGTACGCGATTCGGTCGAGGCCGGGCGGTCGATCCAGGCGTCGAACCTGAGCGGCATGATCGAAGCCGCAGTCATAAGCTGTCTCGAAGACGCTGCGGGAGACCAGTCGGAAGTTCAAAGGAGCGGTGGGCGCAGCGAGATCGTGTGTCGCGCCGAAGAATTCTTTCGGCTGCATGTGAGCGAGGGCGTGTCGATCGGTCAGCTGTCCCTGTTTGCGGGGGTCAGTGAACGGAGCCTGCGCAACGCGTTCTACGACGTGTACACGATCAGCCCGAAGCGGTACATGAAGCTCTGGCAGCTGCACCAGGTGCGCCACGCCTTGCGGACCGGCGACGTGCAAAACGAGACCGTGACCGATGTCGCGACCTGCCACGGTTTCTACGAACTGGGCCGCTTCGCCGGCGAGTACAAGTCGCTGTTCGGCGAACCTCCGTCCGCGACGCTGATCAAAGCCAAGCACGAAAAAGCGCTGCGAGGCGTGGCCTGACTGGCTCGGAACGAGCCTGAGCGCGTCAACGTCTCGCTCTGGTCCGCGCACGGCCTCCCGCCGGATCTGGTAATTCAGCTATCGAAATATTGAAGATCTTTGCGGTCCTTTCAACTGGGTGGAAGCGCGATGCCGGATCTGCATAGCTGAACAACGCCACGCGTCGTTAGGCTCAGTGGTATGACTCGAATCATCGCGACAGCTCTCGTCGTCATTGCGGTCGTTCATGGAGCGAGCGAACACGTTCACGCCCAGGCTGCGGCGACCCTGGCTCTGCCCATCCGCCTTACGGCATTCGCGGTCAACATGAGCAATGTCGGCACAGGCAGCGCGGGCACGATCGAGATCCGAATCACGCAATGGTCCTCATCGGCCGAGCGCCAACGCGTGATCGACACGATGATCGGCAAGGGCCAGGACGAATTGCTGAAGCTGCTCCAAAAGCTGCCGGCCAAGGGACGCCTGCGTTTTCCAAACTGGACCGGCCCCGATCCCAACAACCTGCGCCTCGGCTGGGATTTGCGTTACGCCTGGCACACTCCCGACCCCGAAGGCGGGCACCGGCTCGTCATCGCGCTCGACCGCTACATGTCGTTTCTCGAAATCCGCAACCAGCCTCGCACGGTCGACTACCCGTTCACGTTGATTGAGATTCATTTGAACAAAGACGGCGAGGGTCAGGGAAAACTCGCGTACGCGACGAAGATCAGCTTCGACAAGAAGAAAAACGCAGTCGAGCTCGAGAACTACTCCAGCGAACCGATTCGACTGACGACTGTGAAAGCAGAGAAAGGATAGGCTGCATGGTGGCGCAGTTCGGTCGGATCGCGAGACGAAGTCACGGTCCGCTTCGGCGGCAAGTGAGGAC
>JBKPDW010000535.1:0-15504 GCA_046728115.1 Acidobacteriota bacterium
TTCCCGATCACTCGCGGCCGTCCACTGTCGGGCACGTACACCACCTGGCCGCGCATCGCGAGAAACCCGCGCCCGCGTTCTTCGTAAATCTGTCCGGTGAACTGATTGGCGAAATCGATGTCGGCCTGATATCCCTTCATCACCCACTTGCCGATGTCGTCGCCTGGCGGCAACTGCACGCTTCGGATCTGTATGCCGCTGTTGGTCGAGTTCATCCGGAACTCGACTTTCAGCTCGAAGTCCGTTGGTTCGCCGCCCCGCCAGATCAGGAACGTGTTCTGCTTGACCGGATTCTGGTCGGTGCTCTGACCCACGATCGCGCCGTTTTCGACTTTCCAGAGCGTGGGATCCCCGTCCCAGCCTTTCAGGCTGGTGCCGTCGAAAATTGACTGGAAGCCGTCGTGAGCGTCGAGCACCAGCGGATCGGCCCCGCGCGGCCCTTGACCGCGTCCGCCGGCGCCTCTGCCCTGCTGGCCGGGCGACTGGGCGCCCGCGAACGCGACGATGACGAACAGTCCGAGCAGAATCTGCTTCATAACGCACCCGCCTGCTGCGCAACGCCGACGTGCTCCCACCGGCCGGCCTTCGCGGATTTCAGGACTGCGTCCGTGACGTAATCGGTGGCGAGCGCATCCCGGAAGGTCGGTGGCAATGGCTTGCCCTCCCCGGCGGCCTGCAGGAAATCGGCGAACTGGTGGACGAACGTGTGCTCGTATCCGATCTGCAGACCCGGGACCCACCAATGCTTCATGTACGGATGGTCGCCGTCCGTGATGTGGACGCTGCGCCAACCGCGCAGTTGTCCCACGTCGCGATGATCGAACCATTGCAAGCGATGCAGATCGTGGAGATCCCATCGCGCCGACGCGTGCTCGCCGTTGATCTCCAGCGTGTAAAGCGCCTTGTGCCCGCGCGCGTAGCGCGTCGCTTCGAAGAGCCCCAGCGAGCCATTCTGGAAGCGCGCGAGAAACGCGCTGGCATCGTCGATGCCGACCGGCTCGATGCGGCCCGTGAGGGTGTGCTTCCGCTCTTTGATGAACGTCTCGGTCATGGCGGTCACATCGGTGACCGGGCCATTCAACCACAGCGCCGTATCGATGCAGTGCGCGAGCAGGTCGCCGGTGACGCCACTCCCCGCGACCGCCACGTCGAGGCGCCACAAGCCTTCGCCGCCCTGCGGCAGATCTTTGGAGATCGTCCAGTCCTGCAGGAATTGCGCGCGGTAATGGAAAATGCGCCCGAGCGTCCCTTCGTCGATGACGTGTTTGAGCAGCGTGACCGCCGGAACTCGACGGTAGTTGTACCAGACCGAATTCGGAACGCGCGCCGACTCGACCGCGGCGACCATCTTCTCGGCCTCTGCCGCGGTCCGGCCGAGCGGCTTTTCGCACATCACTATCTTGCCCGCGTACGCGGCCGCCGTCGCGATCTCCGCGTGCGTGTCGTTTGGACTGGCGATGTCAATCAGGTCGATGTCCTTGCGCTCCACGAGGCGGCGGTAATCGGTCTCGATCGATTCGTAGCCCCAGTTCGAAGCGAACGCCTTCACCCGATCTTCATTGCGGGCGCAAACCGCTTTGAGGATTGGCTCGTACGGCAGGTCGAAAAATCGAGGCGCCTGCAGAAACGCATTCGAATGCGTGCGGCCCATGAATCCGTAGCCGACCAGACCGATGTTCAGCCGTTTCTTCACGACAGCCACCTAGACCGCGGCCGCGACGGGCGCATCCCACCCGTGCGCGCTCCTGACGTCCATCAGCAGGCGAAGCACGTCATTCCACGTCTGCGCCTGCATCATCGTCGCGTTGGGGAACATGCAACCGTCCCAGCAGATATGCTCGAATGCTTTCGTCACATGGCCGCCCTCGTCGCGAAGCCAGAAGGCGGCGTGATGGACCACGTCGAGCTTGCCGTTCGGATCCGTTGGCAAGCAATGACGTCCCGTCTTGTCGTGCGTGCCGGACCCAAAAACGGTCGCGTCGTTCTGCGCGACATGGAAGTCGATCGTCCACGGACGAAGCGCCGCGGTCAGCGTTCGCAGCGCGTTGTCGAGCGCGCCGCGATCCCGCCAGTCGAAGTTCTCAGGCAGAATGCGATCCTCCGGCGCGTTGAACCCCATCGTGAACAGCAGCGTGTGCGCCATGTCGGCCTGGAATCCGAGCAGGTTCGGTCGATTCACCATTTCGAGCAGCTGTACCATCCGCTTCCAGCTGTGCATCCCACCCCAGCAGATTTCGCCCTCGGCCGCGAGGCGCTCGCCGTGATCCTGCGCAATGTCGCAGGCCTGCCTGAAGGTGTCGGCGATGCGTTTCGTGTTTCTGTCAGGATCCTTCGCCCACTCGCCCGGACTGGAGGCCGAGTCGATGCGAACGATCCCGTACTTGCGGATGCCGAGATCGCGCAGCCTCCGGCCGACGGCGCAGGCTTTCCGTACCTGCGTCAGGAAGTTCCGGCGATCGTCCTCGCTGCCCATCGCCGATCCGCCGCCGGTCGGCGGCCACACCGGCGCAACGAGCGAGCCGACGACGAATCCCTTCGAGGCGATCTTGTCGGCTAAGCGCTCGAGATCGGCATCTTTCGCATCGATGCTCACGTGAGGATCGAAGAGGAACAGGTCCACGCCATCGAACTTCGCCCCGTCGACCGTCGCCTTCGCCGTCAGGTCGAGCATCGTGTCGAGATCGATCGCTGGTTCGGCACCCGGGCTGCCTTTGCCAACGAGGCCTGGCCACATTGCGTTGTGAAGCTTCGGATAGCTGTGCTGAAGCGCCATCGCCACCCTCCACATGTCGGATTTCAGCCTTCAGCGTTCGGAATTCAGATTGTCGCCGGTTTGAAAACTGCAGTCTGAACCTGAATGCCGAACTGTCATTGCGACGCTCTCCGTTTCGTCAGCGATTCGGCGTCCGGATTGCCGGGACCGAAGTGCTTCAGGATCACGAGCGGATCGGTCTCGCTGTGGTTTTCGATGCGCACGCCCGCACGGGCGGCGTCCTCGGTCACGAACAGTTCGTCTTCGGTCATCTCTCCGTATCGAATCAGCGTCGGCGCCGACACGCCCAGCTTTCCGAACGTACCGTGTCCCTGCACGACGATCAATCCGTACGCGGCAGCATCCTTGCCGACGGCCACCCGTCCCGGATGGATCGTGAGCTCTTTCGCCGAGTAGTAGCGGGTTCCGTAGCAGACCCACTGCTCGCGATAACCGTCGGCATCGCCCTCGGCGATCGTTCGTGCCGGACAGGGGAATACTCGATTCGATTTCGCGAACTGGGGGTTGACGTTCGCTTCCCAGTCGAGCATGTCCACGAGATAGTCGAGGTCGTTGTGATGGTCCCTCGGCACGTCCTTCGTCATCAGCTCCCACGGGACGATGCGGCCGTCGACTTCCGACTGGAACATCGCGAAGACGTCGCTGTTCACCTGCGGCTCGTAGGTCACGAGCGATCCCGGCGCGTGCAGGATGCGCGGGTCGATCTGCCAGCCGGTGCCAGGCTCCAGGCGAAACGCACGCGATAGATTGAGGATTCCGTTGTCGCCGCGCTTCCAGTTCTCGAGGCAGCGCCGCACGTCGGTCTTCGTCGTGCCCGGCTCGAGCCCCATGAACGTGTACGGAAAGTTGTTGAAGGTCTGGTTGTATTGCGGCGGGAAATAGTAGGCCTCCGGCTTGCCGCGCCTACCGACCAGCCTCGCCTGCTCGTCGCTCTGGTGCATGTGATGAGGGATCGGGCCGAGATTGTCGAAGAACTTGCAGAGCAGATTCCATCCGCCTTCGCGCGCCATGGTCGACGCCCCGATGAGCAGATCGCCGGCGGTGTCGATTGCGTCCTTCAGGAGGAAGCGCTTGCCGTTCGCGCGCACGTAGCTCAGGCCTTCGTCCGGCGGGGTTCCGGGTCCGTTGTCGGCGTTGGTCGTCGACGAGAACCACCGTTCGTTGATGCCGCCACGGTGACCGCCCAACGCGTACAGATCGGCGGGGTGCAGCCGGAGCCGGCGGCCCGGAATCAGGAAGCTGCGCGGGACCCACGCCGGTTCGAGGCGCAGAATGCCTGCGCCGGCGTCGATTGCCTCCTGAACAGTGTGCCTATCCACGATTCTCAGAGGTGACGATACTTCGCCGATCCGGGCGCATCAAGCGCTGCCAGACCGCCCGATTCGATTTCGCACAGAAAGACGGCTCATGCCTTTCCGTACCGGACGTAATTCTCTGAAACCCAACGTCTTTTGCTACGTCCAGCCCAAAGCGTCGAGTGCGCGCGTGGCGTCGACCAACCGCGATGTTTTGCGGTGCGAGATCAGATCGATCGGCGTGGAGCGATCAGAACACAAAACGTTTCTTGCGCGCGTCAACCTTCGTCGTGTCGATCCCCGGCACCTTCTTCACGTCGTCAACCGATTTGAACGCTCCATTTGCCTGCCGATATTTCACAATCGCCGCCGCCACGTCAGCCGTGGCGTCCATGGTGAGCTGGAGTTCCTCGGCGGCCGCCTTGTTGATCGCGATCAAGGCCAGGTTCGAATCGATGTACTGCTCGATCATGCGCCATTCCTCCGGTGAGGCGTCGGCGCCTTGTTCCGCCATGCTCTGTAGCGTCTCCGCCCATTCGCCGGGTGTTTTCAGCTGCGCCAGGACGACCTCCGCATCGTGGCAGCTACCGCACGCCTTCATGAGCGGGGCCTTCCCGGGACCGTCAGGAAATTGATCCTGTGTCACACCAGCAACGGTCACCAGGAAGACGGCCGCAAGCACGCCGTACAACCGGGCCAGACGCGCACTACGGCGCTGACGAAACGGTGTGTTAGGTAGCTTCATGACGCTAAGGAGTTCGGCCTGCCGGCGCTGCCACGGCGAATGAGTACAACGTGCCGTCGTAGGTTCCGAGATAGACGCGGCCATTCGCCACGGTAATTCCGGAGAAGTGGTTCCATTCGTGCATCTGGTCGCCGCTCGACCAGAGCTCGTCACCGGTTCGCGCGTCGAGCGCGTAAATCACGGCGCGCGTGCCTTTCGCCGCGCGGATGGACGAATCGAACTGCAGCCCGATATCGGAAAACGCCTGTTTCGTTTCTTCGCCGCTTCCATACCCGAAGACGATGCCGTTGACGATCACCACGGGCTCGCCTCGCCGCATGTCACGAGACACCCACGCCGGACTGAACTGCAAGCGGCCATTCACCTCTTCGAGCTTGAATGCGGCGACTCCTCCCTCCTGCGCCACCGGTGTGTGCATGATCGGCGCTTTGAAGTGCGAATGAACCGGCCCCCAGAAGGGCGCAAGGACCCATCGCGTGCCGTCCGAATCCTCCCACGTCCAAACCGCCCCCCAGCTGCCCATGTCCTGGAAGTCCACTTCCTCGTTGCAGAAGAGCGGCGACTTGTAGAGCGGCGTGTGGTGATCGGCGCCGCCCGCTGATCTCGCATCGAGCAGGAACAGCCGGCACTCCTTTCCCGAGGCGGCGATGAGCTCGCGACCCTTGTACATGAAAATCGTCGGCGTGTTGTTCGGATCGAGATCGCGCTTGCGAAGCCATTCCCAATTCGACGGCGTGAAGTAGTCTTTCAACTGCAGCTCGTCACCGACGATGTGCACGCCGACGACGCTGTTGGCATAGCGCGGCGGATCGTAAATCCCGTCGCCGGTAGTGAACCACGCCGTACCGGTCGAGTCGACCGCGACGCCGCGCCGTCCCCATGCACCGCCGCTGCCGGAATTCCAGGTCATGATCTTGTGCGCCGGATCGTCGAGTCGTGTCGCAACCACCGAGACGCCGGCGTAAGTGTTGGCCATCCAAAGCACATCGCCGACGAGGTTCAACGACCACCCCTTCCCTATGTGGTATTTGAAAGACGGCTGCAGATCGTCCCCTGTCGCGAGATTCAGGATGTGCAGCATGCCGTCGCCGCTCACGAAATACACGGGGCGCCGACCCTGGGTATCGGGCGGTCCGATGACGGGGGTATCGCTGCTGCCTCCGGGACGCAGGAAACCGAGCTTGCGCGGGTCCTGGCCGGGGACGGTTTGACCCGGATAGGTCCATTGGCGCCGCCAGACAATGCGGCCCGTGTCGACGTCGATCGCCGTGACGTTATCGGAGATGCCGGCGACGATGGCAAGCTGCTTCGGCCCGCTGGTCGTCTCGACGCGGCCTGCGATGAGCGCCGGCATCAACGAATGAAGCGCGCGCGGCTCGTTTCCGGTCTCGCGCTTCCATTGAAGCTTCAGGCCGCGGACGTTCTCCTTCGTGAGTATCTTCTCGTCTCTCACCCAGCCCGTTCGCTGCGTATCGCCGCCGTCGGTCGTCCAGTCGATGAGCGAAGGGGTCGCGGCGCCACGCTGCGCGTCGGCTCGATGCTCGGCCACGATCGTCGCGGCAAATGCCGCAAGTCCCCACGCCACAAGCCGTCTCAACATGTCAGTGCTCCAGCGGAATGCCGAATGCGTACAGCACGCCATCGGCAGCCACGACGTAGACCTGCCCGTCCTGCCCTGACGGCCCCACCCCTTGAACCGACGCCGCGATCGTGCGACCGCTGCTCCACAGCTCTTTGCCCGTCTTCGCGTCGAGCGCGTAGAGAACCGCCGGCGTCGAGCGCTGTAGCCGCTGTGCAGCCGACATTTGCGGATCCGTTGTCCGAAACGCGCCGCTCGAAAGTGCGAACACGACGTCGTTGAGGACGATCGGGGTCAACGGCGACGTCAGATCCCGAGCCGTCCACGCCGGCTCCAGCGTGAGCGAGTCGCCTTGACCGGCCACCCTGAATGCCGCGACGGTACCGCTCGTTACCTGACCATTGGTCACCGCGAACTTCGTGTCCGTCCCGACGGAACCCGCCGATGCGACCAGCAGCCAGCGCGCCCCGTCCTGGTCCTGCCAGGTTGTTACGGCCCCAGGCGAAAAATCGGCAGCGGCCGTCGAATACGCTGCGCTCCGCGCCCGCAGCGTTCGATGATTCGTACCGCCAAGCGCCGCACCGTTCAGCACGTAGAGGCGCCCGTCGCGAGCGGCAACCGCGACGAAATCCCGGCCGCCGTGATTGAAGGCCACCGGCGACGTCGTGAACGGCGCTTCGCCGGTAAACCAGTCTTTCACCTGCAGCGTTTGCGGATCGAGCGCGACGACGGCGTTCGCATACTGACCGGTGCCGGAGCCGGTCGCCACGTACAAGAGGTTGTTGAGGCCAAACGTAGGCCCGGTGTTGCCGGCGATCGGGGCGCCGCCCGTACCCCACGTCTGTGCCTGCCGCGGTTTTTCGTCCGTGACGTCGAGCGCCCAGACGCCATTGGGAGCGCCGCCGCATCCATCGGATGTGGCGGCGTAGAGGATGTTGTTGACGAGCACGCTGCCGATCACCTTGGCGCCGGCAGGCACAAGGCGCGTCGGCGCGCGAAGGTCGGCGCCGATGTGCGGATTCAATGCGTGGACCATGCCCCCGCTCGAAATCGCCCACACTGCGTTGGTGATCGGCAGGTTGGCGGGGTTGATGCCGGTCTGCGGCGCGGGTCCGCGGCCGCCGGGCGGCGCGCCGGCGCCAGGACCTGCTAGAGTCGACGGCGCTGGCACAGCCGATTGCGTCAGCGGCGTGTTCCGTGTGATGGCTGTCAGGCCACCAGGGCAGGCGGTCGTGCTGTTCTGAGCCGGCGCGGCCGTGTTCAACCGCTGGCTCCAGTACACCTTGCCGAGGTCGTAGTCGTATGCGTACACGACATCGGAACTTCCGCCGACGAACAGAAGCGCCTTGAATCCTTTGTGCGAAATCAGGTTTCCGAGAATCAACGGTTGCGTGAGCGTGTTGAGCTGAGTCGGTTGGTTCTCTGGCTTGAGCTTCCACAACAACTGAAAGCCGCCGGCGTCAGGCTTCTGAAGCGCCGCTGCCGCAATGCGTGCTTCCGTCCGCAGCCATCCCGTGCGCTGTGCGTCGGCTCCGGCGGTGTTCCAGTTCTGGCCGCCGCGCCCCTGCGCATAGATGACGCAGACGGGTAATATCGCTGCTGAAAGAGTCACGAACAGAGGGCGGAGGCTCTTCATGCCAGGTCTCCCGGCTTTCAATTCTGAACGCTCTTCTCAATCGCGACCAATCGCCTGCGCGATCGCCTGCTCCGCCAGCGGGGCCATCACGGCGTAGCCTGCGCCATTCGGCAGCAGGCCGTCTACGGTCAGCTCCGCTTTGAAATCGCGACCGTCCACGAGCGCGGCGTAGTAGTTGAGAAACACGGAACCGCTCTCTGCCGCGTATTCGCGAAGCGCGCCGTTGAGGCCGATCAGCTTGCCCTGGGGCCTCGTCGTCGTCTGATCCGTGCCGCAATCGCACACTGGCGTCACCGACGCGATGATCACACGGATGCCGTTGGCCTTCGCGATCTCGGTCATCGACCGCACGCTGTCGAGAACGGTCGCCTCGGTGCCAGGCGTGAACGCGCTCGCGATGTCGTTGCTCCCGCCCTGGACGATCACGGCCTTTGGCTTCAACGAGACGACATCCTGTCGAAATCGTACCAACATCTGCGCCGTTGTTTGTCCGGCGATGCCGCGGTTCAGATACGGTTTGCCTGGAAAGAACGCGCTCCCGTCACGCCCCCACGCTTCGGTGATCTGATCGCCAAGAAACACCACGCGGTCCGCCCCCGGGGCCGGTTTTGGCAGCTCGGCGTTGTCGCTGCCGTAGCGCGTGAGCCCCGCCCAATCGCGCAACAGCCTCGCGCATCCGTTCAGACGCTGTTGCAGCACGGCGACCGTCGGTTCGGTCGGCTGCGCCGACAGCCCGGACCAGCCGATTCCGATCGCCACGACCGGAATGCCGGCAACCCACCAGCGCCGCGGAAATGGTGTGGCCATGGGGGGACGTTAGCCGATGAATCGACCGACAGCAAGGCGAAGGTCGTGGCCGCCGGACGTTTCGCGATGAGAGATGAAAGGTGGATCGATCTGGAATGAAATGTCCGGATTTCGGTGCAGAACGGATCGCATCGTTGCGCGATGCGATACGCCCTCAAAACACCATTGCGTCCGGAGCGTTCGTCGATCCCGGAGGCATAATGACGCACCGTGCCGACGAGCCAGACGTACCGGGGGCGCCGTGCTGCCTCGATCGCCAACGAAGATGTTCGCGTAACCGTGCTCGCGGAGGGGGGACACATCGCCGAGGTTTTCGACAACGAAACGAGTGTCAACCCACTGTGGACCCCGCCCTGGCCGTCGATCGAGCCGTCGACCTTCGATCCGGTGATCCACGGGCACACGTACGGAAACGGGGCGGATGGGAAACTGCTCGCCGGCATTATGGGCCACAATTTGTGCCTCGACATGTTCGGTGGACCGTCAGACGACGAAGCAGATGCAGGTTTGACGGCGCATGGCGAGGGATCTGTCGCCACCTACGACATTTCACATTCTGGCGATGCGCTCGTGATGCGAACCATGCTGCCACTGACGCAGCTCAGGTTCGAGCGCCGCATCGAACTGCGCTCACGTGCAGTCGGCATTCACGAACGCGTCGAGTCGCTCTGCGCATTCGATCGGCCGATCGCATGGACCGAGCACGTGACGCTCGGCCCGCCCTTCCTGGAAAACGGCCGCACCCAATTCCGTCTGTCAGCGACGCGGTCGCAGGTGTGCGAGTCGCAATTCGGCGTCGCCGACTATTTGCAGCGCGGCGCGTGTTTCGACTGGCCGCACGCGCCACGAGTCGACGGCGGACTGGCCGATCTTCGCGTCTTCACTCGCGAGTCGACATCGAGCGCATTTACCACGCATTTGACCGACGAGCAGGCTGACCCCGCGTTTTTCGTCGCGTTTTCGCCGACAACGCGCCTGGCGTTCGGCTACGTCTGGAAGCGATCCGAGTTTCCCTGGGTGGGAATCTGGGAAGAGAATCACAGCCGCACGGCCGCGCCGTGGAATGGTGAGACACTCACGCGTGGCATGGAATTCGGCGTCTCGCCGTTTCCCGAAACGCGGCGCCAGATGGTCGATCGCGGCCCGCTGTTCGCGACGCCAACATTTCGGTGGCTGCCCGCGCACGGAATTCTCGAGGCCGAGTACTGGATCGTGTTGCAGACCGCCGATGCGATCCCTGAATTTCTCGATTGGCCGCATACGGGAGCCGGATCATGAACGCATCGCAGGCCGAACACGTCGCCCAGGCACTGGACTCGTTTCGGATCGAGCTGCCCTCCTGGGGCTTCTCCAACACCGGAACACGATTCGGCAAGTACCTGCAGCCGGCAGCCGCGCTGACGATCGACGAGAAATTCGCCGACGCAGCCGAAGTCAACCGGCTTACCGGCGTGTGCCCCACGCTGGCGCTACATGTGCTATGGGATCTGCCAGAGGGACGCAACGATGTGAGGCGCATCGCGGCGCTGGCGACAACGCACGGCGTACGCCCGGGGTCCATCAACCCGAATCTGTTCGAGGATCAAGCCTACAAATTCGGATCGTTCGGCAATCCCGACGGGGCCGTTCGCGAACGCGCGCTCCGCCACGCGCGCGATAGCGTTGAAATCGCGCGGCTTCTGAACAGCCGCGACATCGTCCTCTGGTTTGCGGACGGATCGAACTACCCTGGAACGGCGAACATCCGCCAGCGGAAGCGGTGGTTCGAGGAAGCGCTCAGAGTTCTGCACGGCGACGTCGGGTCGGACCAACGGCTGCTGATCGAGTACAAGCCGTTCGAGCCGGCGTTTTATCACACCGACATCGCGGATTGGGGCATGGCGCTGGCGTTCGCGCGAGCAGCAGGACCGAGCGCACGCGTGCTGGTCGACACGGGCCATCACTATCAATCGCAGAACATCGAGCAAATCGTCGCGTGGCTGCTGTCCGAGGACATGCTGGGCGGCTTTCACTTCAACGATCGCCGCTATGCCGACGACGACCTGACGCTCGGATCGATCGATCCGTACCAGGTCTTCCGCATCTTCCACGAAATCGGTTTCTTCGAGTGGGAATCGGGGACGCACGCCGACATCGCGTACATGATCGATCAGAGTCACAATCTCAAGGGCAAGATCGAGGCGATGATCCAGACGGTGATCCACGCGCAGGAACTGTACGCGAAGGCGGCCCTCGTCGACTACGAGCGACTTTCGTCCGCGCAGGCGCGCTGCGAGCTCGTGGCCGCCGAATCGATCCTGCGCGACGCGTTCTCGACCGACGTCCGGCCCATGATCGAGGAGTGGCGCCGCGCGAAGCGGCTCGCTGTCGATCCGCTGGAGGCCTTTCGCCAGAGCGGCTATCTCGAGCGGATCACCGTCCAACGCGGCGGACGCACATCGGCGACATCGTCGTACGCGTAATCAGCGCCGTCAGGGGCGTCGGCCGTTGTCCGTCCTTTGTCCTTCGTCCCGTTGCACCTGCCGTTCGCACCGTGCGCCCGTGGCGAAGTGGTGCGGACCCGGAAACGCGGCACAAAGGACGGACGAAGGCCTGGCGGCGAGCTCGTGGGCGGTTCTGCATGTTTAGTACTCGTCGAATATGCGCTGCACGTCGGCGAGAGAGCGCGATTTGAGCAGCGCCAGTCGGAGCAGCACGCGAGCCTTCTGAGGGTTCTTGTCCAGTGACGCGACGAACCCGAGCTTGTCGTCTTCGAGCTCGACGTTGCGGCCGACGCTGCCGGTCGCGACACGCGAGGCGCGCACGCAGACGACTCCCTTGCTTGCCTGAGCAGCCAGAGCCTTGACGGCTGCCTGGGTGAAGTTGCCGTTGCCGACGCCCGCGATCACGAGGCCTTTGGCGCCTGCCGCAGCAGCCGCATCGATGAGCGCCCCGTCCATGTTCTCGTAAGCCATGATGATGTCGACACGCGGCAACGTCGTCACACCCTCGAGCGAAAACTCCGAGTTGACCGTATGCTTGCCGATCGGCCCTCGGTAGAACTCGATCTGTCCGTACGCGACCGTGCCGATGAGCCCCGAGAGCGGCGACAGGAACGTCTGCACCGCCGTCGTGTTCGTTTTCGTCAGCGACGCAGCCCCATGAATCCAGTCGTTGACCACCACGAGCACGCCGCGGCCGGTGGCGTCTTTGCTGGCCGCCACGCCGACGGCGTTGAAGAAGTTCAGGGGGCCATCGGCCGAGAGCGCGGTTGCCGGCCGCATAGCCGCGGTCATGACGACGGGCTTGTTCGACTTGACGACGAGATTCAGAAAATACGCCGTTTCTTCGATCGTGTCGGTCCCATGCGTGATGACGATGCCGGCCACGTCGGGCATGGCGGCCAGGGCGTTGACGCGGTTCGCCAGTTTGAGCCACACCTCGTCGTTCATGTCCTGCGAGCCGATATTGGAGACCTGCTCGCCGCGGAGGTTGGCGAGTTTTTTGGCCTCGGGAACGGCAGCAATCAGCTGTTCGACACCGACCTGGCCCGACGTGTAGCCGGCCTGGACGTTGGTTGTCGCCGCGCCGGCGATGGTGCCGCCCGTTGCAAGCACGACCACCGTGGGCAGTGCCTGGTTCGCCTGCGCCGCCAGACGCGCAGGCGCGGCGCCGTCTGCGACGACAAAGGTGAGACACGCGACAAAGAGCGTCGAGGTGAAATGACGTAGTGACATATAAACCTCTCTAGCGAAGGATTCACGCGTCCTCTCAGCGCACCACCAGCCACAGCCATGCTGTCCCGACGACGGCGTATATGAGAAAGCTCACAGCCGTGGTGATCGCACCCAGCCGATACAGATCGCCCTGTGAGAGATAGCCGCTTCCGGCAAAGAGCAGATTGGCGCTCGAGCCCTGCGGCGTGATCACCGAGAAGTAGTTCGTTGCAAAGAGCAGCTGAAAGGCGAGCAACGCCGGGTTCACGCCGAGCTTGATGCCGACGTCGAGGAACACGCCGAAGAGCGCCAGCAAGTGCGCGGTCTGACTCACAAACAGGTAATGCAGCAACACGTACGCGACGACGATGAGAACCCCCGCCTTGGGCGACGCCAGACCGGCCAGCGCACCGGCGAGCCGCCGGCCGAGAAATCCCATGAATCCGAGGTCGTTGAGCTGGCTGCTGAGCGTGAAGAGCACGGCGAACCAGATGAACGTCGCCAGAACGTCACCCTGTCTCCCAATGTCTTGGAGGGTGATGACGCCGCTGGCAAGCAACGCGCCCAAACCGAGGAACGCGATCGCGGTCGAGTCGATGCCCAGTGTGGCCGCAGACGCCCACAGCGTCACCATGCCCACGAAGACGATCAGGACAATCCACTCGTCACGCGTGAGCGGGCCCAGGGCAGCGAGCGCCTGTCTGGCCGCGGCGGGCGCTTCCGGTGTCGCTCGTACCTCAGGTCCTATCAGCCAATAGAGCACGAGCGGCAGCGACGCGATCGCGCAGATCGTGGGCACAGACGAAGCAATCAGCCATCGCAGGAAGCCGATCTCGACGCCTGCGGACCGAGCGATCTCGCTGCCGAGAGGATTAGCCACCATGGCCGTCAACCACAGCGCCGACGAGACGCTCAGGCTGGCGATGCCCGAGTACATCAGGAACGACCCGAGCCGCCGTCGTCCCGGTTCGCCCGGTTTGGCGCCGGCGGCGTCGACCAGCGAGAAGGTGAACGGGTAGAGCACGCCTGATCGAGCCGTGTTGCTCGGAAAGGCCGGGGCGATAGCCGCGTCGAGCAGGAAGATCGAGTAAGCCAGGCCGAGCGTCGACTGGCCGAACCGGCTGACAATCCAGTGCCCGCCGCGCTTGCCGAGGCCGCATTTTACAACTGCGTCGGCCACCAGAAACGCGATGACGATGAGTAGGATAGTGCCGTTGCCGAAACCGGCGTAGGCATCATCCGGCTTGAGCAGGCCGCTGAGAACCGCCGCCGCGACTGCAAGCAGCGATGCCGTGAGAATCGGCAGCGCGCCGACGACAACCGAGAAGATCGCGGCCGCGAAGATCGCGAACAACCGCCACGCCTGGAGGCTCAGTCCCTCGGGCGGCGAAGTCCACCACAGCACCGCCACCACCACAATCGTCGCGATCCGCGCCATGAGGGTCCGGCGGCGCTTGGGCATCAGCGGCGGGGCTGTCCCGTCATGGCGACCGGATCGAGCACCTCCGCGATCTGCTGATCGGTGAGGATCTTCTTTTCCCGGATCAGTTCCAGGATGCCGCGGCCCGTCCGCATCGCCTCGGCCGCAAGTTCAGTAGACCGCTCGTAGCCGATCACCGGGTTGAGCGCGGTGACGACGCCGATGCTGTACTCGACGTAGTGGCGGCCTACCTCCGGGTTGGCGGTAATCCCGTCGACACAGTGCACCCGCAGCGTCCGCACCGCGTTGATGAACATCGTCTGCGCTTCGAAGATGCTCGCAGCAATCACCGGCTCGAAGACATTCAGCTGGAGTTGTCCGGCTTCGGCGGCCATCGACACCGTCAGGTCGCTGCCGATGACGCGGAAGCAGACCATGTTGACGACCTCGGGAATGACCGGATTGACCTTGCCCGGCATGATCGACGAGCCGGGTTGTTTCGGCGGCAGATTGATTTCGCGCAGGCCGCAGCGCGGGCCGGACGACAGCAACCGCAGGTCGTTGCAGACCTTCGACAGCTTGATGGCGAGGCTCTTCATGCAGGACGAGTAGAGGACGAAGGCTTGAGTGTCCTGCGTCGCTTCGATGAGGTTGTCGGCCAGGTGGATGGGAAGGCTCGTGATGGCGGCCAGGTGTCGCGTGCAGATCGCCGCGTAGCCCGCTGGGGCATTGAGGCCCGTGCCAATCGCCGTGGCGCCCATGTTCACTTCGCATAGGACGCGCTGAACGGCCTGCAGCGCTTGTACTTCGCCGGTGAGCGTCGCGGCGAAGGCCTCGAACTCCTGGCCGAGTGTCATCGGCACCGCATCCTGGAGCTGCGTGCGGCCCATCTTCATCACGCCGGCGAACTCCTTGCCCTTCGCCCGGAACGCGGCAATCAGCTCGTTCACCGCGGCCACGAGCTGACTGTTGCCGAGCGCCATGCCGACGTGCAGCGCGGACGGATACGCATCGTTCGTCGACTGCGAACAGTTGACGTGATCGTGAGGATCGCAATGCGCGTATTCGCCTTTGCGATGCCCCATGAGCTCGAGGGCGCGATTGGCGATTACCTCGTTCGCATTCATGTTGGTCGATGTGCCGGCACCGCCCTGGAAGACGTCGAGGCGGAACTGCTCGTGAAGCCTGCCGTCGATGATTTCCTGGCAGGCGCCTTCGATCCCCCTCAGGATGGCCTTGCTGAATTGACCGCACTCGAAGTTGGCGCGCGCGGCGGCCATCTTCACCATCGCGAGAGCCTTAATCAGGTTGGGATAAAGAACCAGGTGGACCCCGGAGATGTGGAAATTCTCGAGGGCGCGGGCGGTTTGGATGCCGTAGTACGCGTCGGCGGGCACAGCCTTGTCGCCGAGGAGATCGTGCTCGAGGCGGGTCGCGACATCTGGCATACGCAGTCCTCCTCGCATACGCGCGAGGCACACTGATTGCCTCTTTTTGGGGAATGCGCAGCAAAGCGGATACCACGAAGCCGCCAGCGGATATCGGCCGTCGGGC
>JBKPDW010000536.1:0-6850 GCA_046728115.1 Acidobacteriota bacterium
TCGGCGTTTTGGCGTCATTCCCTAAGGTAAGAGCCGGATGCGGGCAAGCCGCACGTCCGGATCTGTGGAGGGGGTGCTCAGTGATGGGCATCCCTACTCCGACTCTCGGAATACGCCCTCCGACAAACCCGGTACGGTTCACGGTCACGGTGCTGCTCCAGGCGGTGACGGCACAACCGTCGTTCGGCTGATAGCGGAATTCGTACTGCCCCGGCTGCGTCGGTGCGGTGAGCATGAATGTCCCGGAGGTCGCGCCGTTCGTCGACTGCGACCAGCCGTGGTCACAGTCTGCGGCTTGCAGTCTGTAAAGCCCGATCCAGTCTTTCGCTCCGCCCCTCGAGGCGGTCCAACTCACACTCAGCTCGCCTCCAGGAGCGACGATGTTCGCGCTGGGAGTGAGCGTGTATGTCGGTTGGATTGGGGGTGGTTGAGGGTTGGGCTGTACGTTCGATGGCACCGATGGCGAAGCGGGTCGGCCATCGCAGGCGGCCAATCCGTGGGCAAACATTAGAAGCACGATAGAGGTTCCCGTTCGTCTTGCCATCGCTGATTTACCTTTCTGGCGAAAAGAACCGCCGAACCCGGTTTCTACTCAGATCGCGCAGACGGCTGCCCGATTGGGTCACTCGAGGCCGAAAGGTTGCGATTGCCCCGCAGCCGACCCTATGATTCCGAAGCAATTCGTCGTGGCCCTCCATGACAAGGGCCGTTGCCACAAGCGTGAGAGCATGGCTCGAGTGTGAACCAGGTTCCGAGCTTCGCCGGTGATTGACGACAGATGGACGCGCGTGAAGGCATTGTTTCAGGCAGCCATCGAGCGGCCGGCTGCCGAACGCAACGCCTTTGTGGCCGCCGCAGCCGCAGACGACGACACGTTGCGTCGTGACGTTGAGTCCTTGTTGGCCTCGGACGCGGCGGGGGTCAGCTTCCTCGATCAGATGCCGCTTGCGGGCGAGGCCGCCCTTGCCGATTCTCGCCTTGACACACACGCAAGGATGGACCCCACCCAATCCCACCAGGTTCTTGGCCCTCCTCATCTGATCGGCTCGTACGAAATCGTCGCGTTGCTTGGCGCAGGCGGCATGGGAGAGGTGTACCGCGCTCGCGACACGAAGCTGAATCGCGACGTGGCGCTCAAGGTCTTGCCGTCAGCGTTCGGATTAGAACCTGATCGCCTCGGACGGTTCAGGCGTGAGGCGCAATTGCTCGCCACCCTGAACCACCCGAATATCGCCGCCATCTACGGCGTTGAGGAATCAACCGACGTGCAGGCCCTGGTTCTGGAGCTGGCCGAGGGGCCGACACTTGCGGATCGGATTGCCCAGGGACGGGTGCCCTTGGATCTAGCTCTGTCGATCGCAAAGCAGATCGCCGAGGCGCTGGAGGCGGCCCACGAGCGTGGGATCATCCATCGCGACCTGAAGCCGTCCAATGTGAAAGTGCGACCGGATGGCGTGGTGAAGGTGCTGGATTTCGGGCTGGCGAAGGCGCTCGCGCCGGAGCCAGCCGAGAGCGCGACCATTGACCGGATGGGATCGCCGAACCTCGCCGCCGCGGCGACGCGCGAGGGACTCATCCTCGGCACCGCGCCATACATGTCGCCGGAGCAGGCGAAGGGGCAGGCCGTCGACAGACGCACTGACATTTGGGCGTTCGGCTGCGTGTGGTTCGAGATGCTCGCCGGCAGTCCGGCCTTTCGCGGCGAAACGGTGACCGACTTACTTGCGGCGGTGGTCAAAGACGACCCGGACTGGACCGCGCTTCCTGGCGAAATGCCGCACGGCGTCTACACGCTCCTTCGGCGATGTCTGAAAAAAGATCCCCGACAACGGTTACAGGCTATCGGCGACGCGCGCATCGAGATCGACGCGATCGACGAAATGTTGCGAACACGTCCCGAAATGAGCGCGGTCCCCGGTCGGTCGATGACGCGCACGAGGTGGCTACCGTGGGTCGCGCTCGCCGCGCTCACAGCAGGCGTTGTCATATGGGAGGCCCGGCGTCCCGTGGCGACCCCCGAGAACGCTCTGCCCACCGCTCAATTCCCGCTCGCCAATGCGCGGTTCACGCGCTTCACTGATTGGGAGGGCACAGAAGCCAGCGCGATAATTTCACCCGACGGAAGATTCGTTGCCTTTCTCGCAGACAAGGATGGTGAGCTCGACATCTGGATGAGCCAGGTGAGTACCGATAATTTTCGCAATCTCACCGCCGATGTTTCTGCGATGCAGCCTATCGGGCCTATCTTTCGGAAACTCGGCTTCTCGGGCGATGGCGCGGACATCTGGTTTACGCCTGAGAGCGGGCCGTCAATGGCACAGATGATCATTCCGCTCATGGGCGGCACGCCACGGCCCTTTCTCGACAAGGGCGTGACAGCTCCTTCCTGGTCTCCGGACGGCAATCGCCTGACGTACTTCAAAAACGGGGACGGCGACCCGTTGTTTGTCGCAGATCGCATCGGCGCTGACGCCCGGCAGATTCTCGAGGAGAAAGGCCTGCACCATCACAATCCGGTGTGGTCATCAGACGGCCAGTGGATCTATTTCGCGCGCGGGCGAGATCCGTCTGAAGCAATGGATGTGTGGCGGGTTCGGCCTTCGGGCGCGTCGCTGGAGCGGTTGACCGAGGGCGGTGTCGAACTGAATTTCCTGGCGCCGCTCGATACACGAACGGTGCTCTACGTCGCGCGCGCGGAGGACCGGTCGGGACCTTGGCTGTGGGCGCTCGACGTCGAGCGCAAGGAAACTCGTCGTGCAAGCACGGGCCTCGGGCATTACACGTCAGTATCCGCCAGTCGCGACGGCCGCCGAGTCGTCGCCACAGTCGCCAACCCGATCGCCAAACTGTGGCGCGTGCCGCTGCTCGATCGTCAGGCCGAGGAACGAGACGTGCGACCGTACCCGATGCCAACCTCGCGCGCTCTGGCTCCGCGTTTCGCCGGGGCATCGCTCTTCTATCTATCCTCGCGCGGAACGGGCGATGGTTTGTGGCGCGTCCAGGATGGACAGGCGTCCGAAATCTCGCGGGGCGCAGACAGAGGGTTATCCGAGCCGCCGGCCGTGTCGCCTGACGGAAGCCGCGCTGCGATCATCGTCCGACGAGAGGGAAAGCGGCGTCTGGTCGTTGTGTCAGCAGATGGCAGGAGCTCACGAACCTTGGCTCCGTCCCTCGACATTGAAGGGGCGGGCGGGCAAGACGCCGCGGACTGGTCGTCGGATGGTGCGTGGATCGTGACAGGCGGCCGAGACACGCAGGGCGATGGATTGTTCAAAATCCCTGCGGACGGCGGCACGCCGGTCAGGCTCTTCGCCGGTCAGGCGGCAAATCCGGTCTGGTCTCCAAAAGGCGACTTGATTGTGTATGCAGGCAAGTTCTTCACTGGACAAGTCGAGCTTCGCGGGGTGCGACCGGATGGCACGCCTGTCGAGTTGCCGCTTGTGCGCACTCGCCCGGGCGGCTACCGCTTCTTGCCCAACGGAGCGGGCCTCGTCTACCTCCCGTTCATTCCGTCGCTCGATTTCTGGCTGTTCGACTTTGCCACGAAAGCGCACCGTCAGCTCACACACCTCAGCAATCAGGGCGCCCTCGCGACGTTCGACATCACTCCCGATGGGCAGGCCATCGTGTTCGACCGCTCGCGCGAGAACTCGGACATCGTCCTTATCGATCTGCCGAAGCAGTAGGCAATCCAAACTTCACCTGGCGCCCGATTGACCTGAGACTGATCGCTGGTGCCGGTGGAGATCGAGTGGTTCTGCGCTTGCGTCTGTCGACGAGCGGCGTGTGCGCGCGTCGGACTATCATTGGCGCGAGACCTCAATTCTTCCGTGGTGTGATCCCTATGGTCGACCTTGCCGCAATCCGAAACGGCCTGGCCCAGGGCCAGTTCTTCCTGGAGTACTTACCCACCATCTCGCTGACCGACGGTCAGTGTCTCGGCGCGGAGGCGCTCATCCGATGGCGTACGCCGACGCGGATCGTCCCACCCGCTGAGTTCATCCCGCGCGCCGAAAATACGCCTCTGTCCGGGCTGCTCACCTACTGGGTGATGGACACGATCGCCGCCGAATTGGGCGACTGGCTGCTCGCGAACCGCGATGCGCACGTCAGCTTCAACGTACCGCCGGAAATCCTCGGTCGCGGTGGTATGGAATATGTCGCAAGCAAATCCGGATTGGTCGAACAGGCTTCGCAGGTGATCCTGGAGATCACTGAACGGTCGGTGCCCGACCCGCTCGGAGTCCAATCAATCGACCTGGGTGGGAAGATGGGGATCAAGGTCGCCTTGGACGACGTCACACTCGTCGGCTGGGCCAATGTGGCGATTCTGGCACGGTGCGCTCTTTATGCAATCAAACTCGACAAATCATTGATCGACCAGATTCGGCCGCAATGCTCCGCTCCCGAATGGCTCGAGTCGGTCATGGCGTTGTTGGAATCGTCGCGATTGCTCGTGATCGCCGAAGGGGTGGAAACGGAACAGCAGGTCACGACACTCCGTGCGGCGAATATTCAGGCGGCGCAGGGTTACTACTTCTCGCCGCCGATTCCCGCGCCGGCGTTCATGGCTTTTCATCGTGCCAGGAGGGCCGCCGGAATGAACTCGCGTTGACGCAGCACACGCGTACCTGCGACGACGGAGCCCGCGCGGTCGTCCACCTCTTCGGTTCGGGTCCGCGGCGAGCGGCTTCTTGCTCTCCCGCTAATCGCTGCGGAAACCTTCAGCGCAGGCTCAAGATTCCGGATGAGACTCCGGCAGGACGGAGCCGGATCCCTCTCGCCGACGAGTACGCGCTTCCTCGAAAACGCGCCAAAGTCCTTGGATCCTAACACTTCCAGCCTGACACGTGCTGATGGCTCGCAGGGTACGCGCTCTGCTTCCTGAGACCCCGTGGTCACACGCTTGCTCGTTGGCTGCTGTCTGATGGCCCTCTGCGTGACCATCCACGCCGGCGGTCTGACATGGGCGCTGCGAAGGCTGCGCCGATCTGCTGCGCCGGCACAGCGGTTCTGGTCCAGCACCTGGCTGTTCATTCTCGTCGCCGTGTGGATCGTGCTGCTGCACCTGGTCGAGATCTCCGTTTGGGCAGTGGTCTATTTCTGGAACGGCGCAATGGCCGATTTTCAGTCGGCCTTGTACTTCAGCGCCGTAACGTACACGACGACCGGCTACGGCGATGTCGTGCTGCCGAAGGAGTGGCGGCTCGACGGCGGGGTCGAGGCACTGACGGGCATCTTGATGTGTGGATGGTCGACCGGCTTCTTTTTCGCGATCGTGAACCGCCTGTATGAGCCGCAAACCCGGACAACCAGCCCCTGACATGGCTCCTTCCTTCAAGCCGTCCATCACCTGGCTCGTGGCTTTCATCCCGGTCACGCTCGCGCTCGAGTACGCGCATGTCCCCGCGCCAATCCTTTTCTTCTCGGCCGCGCTGGCGATCCTGCCGATCGCGCGGCTGATCGTACTTTCGACTGAGCAGCTGGCGACGCGCACGGGCGATGCCATCGGCGGTCTGCTCAACGCCACCTTTGGCAACGCGCCGGAGCTGATCATCGCGCTGGTCGCGCTCAGAGCCGGCTTGTTCGACATGGTGCGTGCGTCGATCATCGGCGCGATTCTCGCCAACTTGATGCTCGCCACCGGCGTGGCGTTCCTGCTCGGCGGTCTTCGGTATCACACGCAGGAATACAACGCCGGCGCGGCGCGGCTCTACAGCTCGATGATGTTGATCTCGGCGGTCAGTCTCGGCGTCCCGAGCGCGTTCAATCGTTTCTTCTCGCCGGAAGGCACCATCCGCGAGGAGAAGCTCGTGAACCTCGGAACCGCATTCGTGCTGCTCGCCGCCTACGGTTTGTATCTCGTCTTCCTTTTGAAGACCCACCCGGACTATTTCCAGAGCGTCACCGTGACCGAAGTGGAGCACGGCCACGAAGGTCCGCAGTGGAGCCTTGGCAGGGCTGTCGGCAGCCTTCTCGGCGCTTCGGCCCTGGCGGCATGGATGAGTGAAATCCTCGTCGGTGCCGCCGAGGGGACGGGCAAGGCGCTCGGCATGTCCGACGTGTTCATCGGGATCGTCTTTCTGGCCATAATCGGCGGCGCGGCCGAGAGCGGGTCGGCGATCGCGATGGCGCGTAAGAACAGGCTGGATCTTACCGTCGGCATCGCGATGGGCAGCAGCATCCAAATCGCGTTGTTCGTCGCGCCGGTCCTGGTGCTCGCGAGCGGCCTGCTCGCCCCACAGCCCCTGGAACTCTCCTTCAGCCGCGCCGAGCTCGGGACGCTGTTCCTCGGCGTGCTGGTCGGCGCCATCGTGGCGGGCGACGGCCGGTCGAACTGGTACAAGGGCGTTCAGCTCGTGCTCGTGTACGTGATGATCGCCATCCTGTTCTATTTCCTGCCCGAAGGCTCACGCCCACCATGACGAGGCGAATGGTTCATCATCCGTTCATCGTCGCTCGGTTACGATTCGCGAGCGGGCAGCGATTCGAATCAGCTGTCGACGCGGACGTCCCTTGTCGCCCGAAGCAAGTTTTCCCAGCCGAACGGGGACGCGCACGCGTCGCCCACAAACGTCTGCGCGCGTGGAGTCCCATCATGATGTCTTTTGCCGCTTTGGTCCTGTCGTGTGATCTTCTGCTGTATGGTTCGGCTGGTTCGGCAGGACCGTGTCCGAATGCATCCACGCCGGTTGCTGCGGCGCACGTCGAAGAATCGACACGCGATCTGAACGCGGAGGTCGTGCAAAGGGTCGAACCCGATGTTCGCGACTCCGACCAGGTCGTCGGGCAGCCTGCGGGTCCGCCGCCAACTCCACGACATACCGGCATCAAAGCGATGGTCAAGGAC
>JBKPDW010000537.1:0-23143 GCA_046728115.1 Acidobacteriota bacterium
TTGCGGCACTGCTCACTGCACTCGCGTCCGTCATACCGTTTTCTTCACAGACCGCTCGCCGTAAGGTCATTGACGTTCTCGCCACTCGGTTCGATGCTGAGGTCGAATTGGCGGACCTTCGGCTTCGCCTGCTTCCGCAATTTCGCGCGGAAGGCCGCGGACTCTCGATTCGCCACAAAGGTCGGCGTGATGTTCCGCCTTTGATCTCGATCAAGAGCTTTTCTGCCGAAGGACACGTGCTCGGTCTCCTCCGCAGACACATTGCCAGCGTCTCGATCGACGAGTTGGACATCGAAGTCCCGCCCGATCGCAACCGCGATCGGACACCCGCAGACCGCCTGCCCGCTTCGTCAGGACACGGTGTCGACGCTCACGACAGGGCGCGCACCTTCGTCGTCGACGACCTGGTCGCCAAGGACGCCCGCCTGGTGATCATTCCCCGCGAGGAGCTCAAGCATCCAAAAGTCTGGAGCATCCATGGTCTGCGCATGAAGTCCGTCTCTCTCGATCGGGCGATGCCCTTTGTGGCCACGCTTGAAAACGCGATCCCGCCAGGCGCCATCGCGACGTCGGGCTCGTTCGGACCATGGCAGAGCGAGAAGCCGGGCCAGACCCCGCTCGATGGGAAATTCACGTTCGAGCGCGCGGACCTGGGCGTGTTCAGAGGCATCTCGGGGATCCTGTCCGCGCGGGGCGAGTTCGGCGGCACGCTCGAACGCATCGATATTCATGGAAAGACCGACATCCCCGACTTTACGGTCGCGGCAGGCGGGCATCCGATGCCGCTCCATGCCGCGTATCACGCCATTGTTGACGGCACCAACGGCAACACGCTCTTGGAACAGGTGGATGCCTTCTTCTTGCGCACGGCCCTGACGGCCAAGGGCGGCGTGATGGGGAGGGCCGGCGTCGACGGCCGCACCGTCACGCTTGATGTGGTGATGGAGCAGGCCAGGCTCGAGGACGTCCTCCTGATGGCGGTCAAGGCGTCCCAGCCGCCGATGACTGGGGCGCTGAAGCTCACGACGAAGTTCGAGCTCCCGCCGGGCGATCGTGACGTCGTCGAAAAACTGCGGTTGGACGGGGCGTTTGCGGTCGCCGATGCGCGCTTCACGAGTTCCGACGTGCAGAAAAAAATCAACGAGCTGAGTCACCGGACGCGAGGACAGAACGCGGATCAGCAAATCGGGCGGGTCTCGTCGCAATTCGCGGGTCGTTTCAGGCTCCATGACGGTCGGCTCGACATTCCGCACGTCACGTTCGATATTCCCGGCTCGGCGGTTCGGCTGAGCGGCAGTTACGGGCTCGTCTCGGAACGCATCGACTTTGCCGGCACCGTATTCACGGACGCGAAGATTTCCGAAATGACGACCGGGTTCAAGAGTCTGTTGCTGAAACCGGTCGATCTCCTCTTCAACAAGGATGACGGCGGGAGTGCCGTGCCCATCAAGGTCACCGGAACGCGAAGCGCACCAGAATTCGGTCTCGACAAGGGACGTCTCGTCAAGCGATAGACTCTCAGGACGGCGGCAGCTGCACGCTGGGCGTCACCCGAGAGCCCGCTGCGGTACTGATTCAGCGGTGCCTAATCGCGAAGGCCTGCGCGTCTGGCGAGTACCGCGGCCGCGATCATCAGCTCGCCGGGATCGATGGGCTTTGCCAAATGCAGTTCGAATCCGCTGCGCAGCGCCTTCACGCGATCTTCCGACCTGGCAAAAGCCGTGAGCGCCGCGGCGGGCACGTCTCGAATGTCAATGTCCTCGCAATGGCGAACGCGATCGATGAGCTGGAAGCCGTTCATCTTCGGCATGCCCAGGTCTGCAATGAGGGCATGCGGTTTGATTCGCGGGAGCTTGTCGAGCGCGTCCTGCCCCGAATCCGCGGTCGCTACCGTCGCACCGGTCGCTTCGAGGATTTCGCGCACGAGCGCCAACGCGTCGCGGTCATCGTCAACTACCAGAATCCGAATGCCTTGCAGTTGCGGCACCTCAATTCGACCGCTCGCAGCCGTCGCCTGCGGATGTTCGCGCGTCTCTGAGGACCGGGTCTCGTAGACACTTCTCGAGGGGAGCTCGATTCGGAACGTCGATCCCATCCCGACGCCCTGACTCTCCGCAAAAATCCGGCCGCCCTGGAGCTCGACGAGGTGCCGGCTGATCGCCAGGCCGAGACCGAGGCCTCCACGTGCGCGATCGATGCCGGCATCCGCCTGGCTGAAGCGTTCGAACAAGTGGGGAAGGAAGTCTGCCGGGATGCCGACGCCGGTATCGCTCACGGTCACCGCGACGTGCGAATTCACCCGTTCGAGGCGCACCTGCACGCGGCCACGCCGCTCGGTAAACTTCACCGCATTCGAGCACAGATTCCACAGGATCTGTCGAAGACGCTCCGAAGCTGCCGTCCTTGCGCCGCCGAAGCGTTTCGTAGTGCTCGACACGCTGGCCCACTCGTACCCTGCCCAAGACCTCGTCTTCCTCCTGTTGGCGATCGTGGGGAATGAGAAGACGAATGGACTGGCCGATCATCTCGGCGGCGGTAAAACCGAACATCCGTTCGGCGGCCGTATTCCACGAGGTCACAATACCGTTCAGATCTTTGCCGACGATCGCGTCGTCGCTGGACTCCACGATCGCAGCGAAATCGCGCGCGTCGCGTTCGAGGCGCTTGGTGAGCGTTACGTCGCGCGCGATCTCGGATGCGCCGGCAATCGTGCCATCCGACGTCATGATTGGCGAGACGGTCGATGACACGTCGAGACGCCGACCGTCCTTGCACTGACGAACCGTTTCGTAGTGATCGACGCCTTCACCCGCCCGAATCCGCCGTAGGACGTCGTCCTCCTCGGAATACAACTCGGGAGGCACAATCAGGCGGCTCGACTGCCCGATCGCCTCGGCCTCCGTGAATCCAAAAATCCGCTCGGCCGCACGATTCCACGACGTGATTGTTCCCGCCACGTCCTTGCCGATGATGGCGTCATTCGATGACGCGACGATGGCGGCAAGGCGCAGTTGAGCGTCGTGAATCGAGGATAAAGCCATCTGCATCCGACACCTTGACACGCCGAATGAAAGCCTGCGCGCGGGCTCCGGTCCCGGGGCCGCGAAGCCCGCGCACAGGAGTTTTCGCGATCTGAGCGGCGTCTTACATAAGGCGACTGTCGCGGGTATGAGACGTCGCGCCGACCGCTTCCTCCCCTGCCGATGCGATGTCGCTGGCGCCCGTGCGCTTCAGGATGTCCTTCGCGCGCGCGATCTCTTCGGACGTGCTGCAGTGAACGGACAGCAGGACGCCGCCCTCTTTCAATCGTCCCTCATAGCGCTTCGCTTCGTACTCCGGGATGCCCATGCCGACGAGAGCGCCGACCACCCCACCGACGGCTCCGCCGACGCCGAGGCCCGCGAGCGCGCCCATGATCGGGCCTGCCGCGATGAACGGTCCGACGCCCGGGATCGCCAACGCGCCGATGCCTGCCAACAATCCCAACGTGCCGCCGATCGTTCCGCCGGCGGCGGCGCCCGTCGTCGTCCCTTCCGGCGCTTTTGTATGCTTCTCGTGCGCGAAGTCTTTCGTGCTCTCGTTGTCGGCCATGAGAACGGATACGTCCTCATTGGAGAAGTGCGCTCCAACGAGCGCCTCGGCCGCGAGCTCAGCGTGGTCGACGCTCGGATAGAGTCCAAACACTGCAGTCTTCTTATCAGTCATGAGATGCTCCTCGGTTACTTTTTCGAGCCCTTGGCTGGGGCGACGCTGATTTCGTTGGTCACATGTCCGGCACCCGCCACCTCGGTGGCTTTGGCCTCGACAGTCCTTTTCTCGTCCTCCGTCCGAACAGGTCCCTTTATCGTGACCTGTCCGTTCTGCGTGACGACCTTCACGTTGTGCGCGTAGGTGGAAAGCGTCTTGTCGTCTATGAGTGCGCGCCGGATTTTCTGGGTGATCGCTCGATCGTTGGGGTTTTCCTTCTGCTGGTCAGCTGTCGTCGCGCCTTTGGCCTGATCGCGCTTGTTGACTTTGGTGTTGTCAGCAGGCGTCTGGCCTCCTGCTGAGAATGCGGGCGCGAGCAGGACACTGACAAAGGCGAATGCGACGACGACGCGGCGACCACGTTGCTGATGCATACACTTCTCCTTCCGAGACGACGGACTACCGATATGGGGAACCGTCGACCACACGCGGCGTGGTTTTGCGGGTTCGGCGGGCACTGCAACTTCACGTCCAGCATGACGGCTGCTCAGCCGAAGATCCGCTCAGGTGACGGCGGGCACGATGAATGGCTGATATCGTGCAGATACCACGAACGCGATGGTCGCCCGTACGATGTTGACCTTGACTGATCAGCTCATCGCACTGTTCATTCTCGCCCTGCCGGTTGCCTCGGTTGCGTGGACCGTCACGCACGAAGAGATCTTTCGCGAGTTTCGCGAGGGTTGTGTGGCGCGAAGCACATCGAGTCGTCGAGTGCTCTCCCGCAAGTTCTTTTACGTATTCACGTGCGACTACTGTTTCAGCCACTACGTGGCGATCGTCCTGCTGGTTGCGACTCGATATCACCTGCTGTGGCCCGATTGGCGCGGATACGGCGTGGCAGGGTTCTCCCTCGTTTGGCTCGCCAATCTCTACATGGGTCTGTTTGGCCGATTGCGACTCGACATTCGGCACGAACGGGTAGACATCGCCGCCGAGGAAAAGGCTGTGGCCGAATTGGCGTCTGCCCAAGAAACGAGAGCAACCTGTGGAGCGTGTCCAGCGACGCGTCCTCCTGAACCTTAGAACGACCGGGTTATTCTGGGGGGACTCCGACGCGGCTGCCTGTGCCTGAACCGAGGTGACAGCATGAATATCTTCTTGTGGCTGCTGCAGGCGTTACTCGCGATGGCCTTCCTGGCTCACGGCTGGCTGTTTCTCTTCCCCCCAGCGTCGATGGTCGCGCAAATGAACGCCTCTATCGCGCGGAGTCTTCAGCTCTTTATCGGCGTGGCGGAGGTCTTGGCGGCGGTGGGACTGACACTCCCGGGCATCACGCGCATTCAGCCGTGGCTCGTTTCCTGGGCGGCGGCCGGCTTGATGATCGTGATGATCAACGCCACGATTTTTCATGTTATGCGCGGTGAAATGAGCTCTGCCATCACGACAGCAATGCTGCTGGTGGTCGCGACGTTCGTCGGCTACATGCGCTGGCGCGTGGCGCCGATCCGACCTCGAACGGTCGCGTAGGGATCAGTTCAGAGCGGCACCGATCTCCGGAACCTGGCCGCCGCTAATCTTGCCGTGCACCCTGCGCGTGTGCTACGGGATCGCCCACACGACGTAAGCCCCCACGACGGATCCGAGGATGGCGCCGCCGTAGCAGACGGCGTTCACCACCTCATTCAAATGCTTGATCTGCAGTCCGTCGTAGAGTGTGTATCGGAAGCGGTGCGCCCAGTGAAAAAGTGAGAGCGTGACGAGGAGGATCAGGATCAAGCGCGTAAGTGGATGGCCAATTACCACGACAAGATGCGCATGGCTCGGCGGCGGCAGCCATCCCAATGGGAACGCCACCCCGAAAAGAAGAACGAGCGCGGGGATGAACAGCGCCGCCAGCACGCCACCTGCACTGAAGAGCAGCCACAGGAACGGTTCGAGCGGTCGCCTGGCCATGTTATGCGCGGAGAAGGAGCCAAGCCACGAGCGCGGACGTCACAGCCCAGGCAGCGTAGTTGGCTGCCGTGATCAGACTGCCAGGCAGTCGCTGGCCGCGAAGGTGAGCCACGATCGCCTGCGGCGCCAGGTTGAACCACGTGATGGCGTGAAAAACGACGACGAACAGGGTGAGAATGTTGAGAAGCAGGACGGCCGGTTGAGCCGACCAGTTCAGAAACACCTCGTACGCCGATGGCCCTTGTCCCACCGCTCGAATCAGGCGGAGCAGATACACGACATACCACGCAACGAAAACGCTGCTCAATTCGCGCACGATGAACGCCAAATAGGATCTGCGCCTCAGCCACCAATAGGTGGACACACGAGTTCGAAGCCACCGCGGGTGGTATTCCGTGTAGAGTCCACTCATCGGCCGCCCCACGGCAGGAAAAAGCTCTGGAGTGCCTCGACCGCCGTGCTCAGTTTGTAGCGCTGGATCGCGCCGGCGGGATCGACGTTCTTCGGGCAGACCTTCGTGCATTCGCCAACAAAGGTGCAACCCCAGATTCCGTCGTGCTCCGACAGTATCGCGCTCCTCTCTCGGGCACCCTCGTCGCGCGAATCCAGGTTGTAGCGCTGCGCCAGCGCGATGGCCGCCGGACCGATGAACTTCGGGTCCAGGCCGTAAATCGGACAGGCCGCGTAACACAGCATGCAGTTGATGCACATGCTGAACTGCTTGTACTCGTCGAGCTCCTGCGGCGTCTGGAGGTACTCACCGTCACCAAGAGGCTTCTCCTCCTGGCGCACGATCCACGGCTTGACGCGCGTCAGCTTGCGCAAAAAGTCACCGATCTCGACGACGAGATCACGGATGATCGGAAAATTTCGCAACGGCTCGATGCGCACAGGCCCTGCACCGTAGTCGGTCAGAAACGTCGCGCATGTGAGCTTTGGTTCGCCGTTGACCGTCATGCCGCAGCTGCCGCAGATGCCCATGCGGCACGACCATCGATACGACAACGTTCCGTCCATATGATCTTTGATGTAGTTGAGCCCGTCGAGGACCACCCATTCCTTCGGACATGGGACTTCGTACTCCTGGAAGGTGACCTCCGACTCCTGTTCCGGCCGGTAGCGCGCCACTTGCAGAGCGATGCGGTTGGCCATCGAATGTTACCTTCCGTAAACTCGCTCGGCTGGGGGCCAGCGGGTGATCGTCACGGGCAGATATTCGACACGACACGTCCCATCGGATCTCCGCTCGATCAGTGAATGCGACAAGTACCGCTGGTCGTCGCGAGCAGGAAAATCCGTGCGCTGGTGCGCGCCGCGTGATTCCTGGCGCCGCAGCGCCGAGTGGACGATGGCCTCCGCGACGTCCAGCATGAATGACAATTCGAGCGCGGCGATCCGCTCGGTGTTGAACGTCAGACTGCCATCGTCGATTTTGACGTTGAGGAACCGCTGCTGGAGATCGGCGAGCCGGTCGGCGCCGCGCGCCAGCGCGTCGCCCGAACGATAAATCGACGCGCTCTCCTCCATCGTCTTCTGCATCTCATCGCGGAGGGTCGCGAGACGGTCGCGGCCGCCCGATTTGTGCAGGAACTCGTTGCCGAGCCGCATCTCTTCATCCCTGGCTTGAGCCATGACGACGACGCTTGGCTCTTGCCCGCCGGATGCGTATTCCGCGGCCGCACGTCCTGCGCGTGCACCGAATACGAGCAGCTCGGGTAGCGAATTGGAACCGAGCCGGTTCGCGCCGTTGATGCTCACGCAGGCGACCTCTCCGGCTGCGTAGAGCCCGGCGAGCGGCGTGGCCCCGTTGATGTCGGTGTGAACGCCGCCCATCATGTAGTGAACGACCGGTCGAACCGGAATCAGCTCCGTGATTGGATCGATATTCTGGTACTTCAAACAAAGCTCGCGGACGAAGGGCAGCTTCGTGTTGATCACATGCTTGCCCAGGTGACGGAGATCGAGGTGCACGACCGGGCCGTAGGGCGTGTCGGTCGTCCGACCCTTTTCGACCTCCTTCACGAAGGCCTGCGAGATTCGATCGCGCGGTCCGAGCTCCATGCTGCGCAACACCGGCTTCGGATCCGGCTTGCCCAGGTTGTAGTCCTGCAGGTAGCGATAGCCATCCTTGTTGATCAAGTACCCGCCTTCGGCGCGAGCCGCCTCGGTGATCAGAATCCCGGTGAACGGCAGTCCGGTCGGATGGTACTGGACGAATTCCATGTCCTTGAGCGGCGCCCCAGCGCGGTAGGCGAGTGCCATCCCGTCGCCGTTCTTGATGTTCGCGTTCGTCGTGAACGGAAATACACGGCCGCAACCGCCCGTGCAGAGGATGACCGCGCGAGCCGTGATTGTTTCGACTTTGCCCGACATCAACTCGATTGCCACAACACCCTGAACTCTCCCATCGTCGACCAGGAGCTTGATGACGAACCATTCGTCGTACCGCACCACGCTGGTGTATTTGAGAGAAGTCTGGAAAAGCGTATGGAGCATGTGGAAGCCGGTCTTGTCGGCGGCGAACCACGTGCGCATCTGCTTCATGCCGCCGAACGGCCGCACCGCGATCCGTCCGTCAGGTTCACGGCTCCACGGACAGCCCCAGTGCTCCAGACGGAGCAACTCCTGTGGCGCTTCGTGC
The DNA here is from genome assembly GCA_046728115.1 of Acidobacteriota bacterium. Taxonomy (GTDB): domain Bacteria; phylum Acidobacteriota; class Vicinamibacteria; order Vicinamibacterales; family CAVVIG01; genus CAVSWN01. The sequence continues at coordinate 8,285 of JBKPDW010000537.1, forward strand.
ACGAACGCTTCGACAGCGTCTTGATCGCAGAGCCAATCTCCACCGGAGATGGTGTCGTACGCATGCTCGTCGATGCTGTCGTCCGAGCGGATGACGCCGGCGGCGCCTCCCTCTGCAGAAACCGTGTGGCTCCGCATCGGGTACACCTTGGAGACCACTGCGATGGTCAGTCGTGGGTTGGTCTCGGCGATTGCGATGGCCGCGCGCAAACCCGCGCCGCCGCCGCCGACGAGGACGACGTCGTGGCGAGGCGTCACGGGCGACTATTCAGCGGCAAGGAGGTCGTCCACCAGGACCGTGCCGTCGTGATGAACAACCCGCAGGGACACGCTTCCATCGTGATACTCGTGACGGAGGCTCAGGCATCCGCACGCGTAAATCGACTCTTGAGTGATCAAGACCTCCTGGTCCTGATCCTCGAAGACTTCGCACTCGACGATCTGGCCGCATGGAGCCTGCTCGCTCTTGACAGCGGTGGGAACCACGACTGCTCCTCTGGCTCCCGCGCCGCCGACGGAGGGACCATCGGGCCCACGTCAACGGCAATACGGATTCGGGGCCAGAGTCGGCAGGAGTCGGTTGCGATCTAGCCCGGTTTCGCCATCGCTCGAACCACGAAACAGCGCCCTCGCCGCGTGTTGTCGGAACACGTGGAGTTTACTCTCGCCGAACGGACCGAGCCACTAGATTCTGGACTCCCGGCATACGACGGTCGCTCCCCTCGGGGCACCTCGTATCAGCGGCCGATCGTCAGCGCGACCTGGTGTATCCGTCCTCGCCCGATCGTCAGCGCGCCTGCTTCGGATTGCGATGCGCACGCTCCGCATGCAGCGCGGAATCTCATCTCGATGACGCGCAGAAAGTCGTACCTCGAAGACGGCGAGATTGCCACTCTGGCTTCGCCTCAGCAGCGTAAGTGGCACGCTCACAGGAACTTAGCACGCGTGAAGTCATGTCTGTCACGCCGGAGGCCGCGGCTTCGAGTCCCGTCGACCCCGCCATTCTCCTGTTTGTAGAGAATTCCGGCCTGTTTCACGAGTTCTAAAATTCTCTCGCCTGTTGCGACAAACGCGGTCGCCGACCGGTCGAGCAAGCTAAGTTCGGCGGTCACGGTCGCGAGCTCGGTTTCCCATTCCGCGGATTTGCGCGCCCACAGCGTGTCGGAGATGCGGCGCTCGACGTAATCGTCGTACCCACGGTCGATCTTCGTCTAGGTGTATTTGCCTTTCTTGCGCTCGGCGGTCATTGCGCAGCCGCACCGGGCGCACGTCAGCAGACCCATGAACGCGTGGCGCTGTTTCGGATAGGCGGCGGCGTTGCCCGCAGGGTTCGAGAATCATCGCCGCGAGCGGGGCGGAGCCGATCGACGAATCGGCTATGTACTGGCGCCGGCTCTGCCTTCGGTCCATGTGCATCTCCGTGTGCATCTTCTTCGCGAACGTGAATCAAGCATATGCTCGCAGCCAGTGATGTAAGCTACGTGACGGAGGTGATGGCCATGTTTCAGCCTAGAACTGCCAAGATCGCCCTGTTCGGGATCATCGTTCTGTCGCTGGGAGTCGTGATCGGTCGCTTTCTACCGTTCTGATCCACACGAGAGCGACCTGCCGGAAGAGCCTCACGTGGCCCTGGCGCAACTTGGCTTCATCGTGCCGGGCAAGACTCACGGGTACGATGGCGTTGATCGCCGGTCAACACGTCACGTGAAGTACGGCGTTCGTCTCGCGTGGATGCTGTTGAAGAACCTCGATGGCCTCTCCAGTCGGCAGAACAACCAGCTTCACGCCGCGCTTGTCAGCTTCACGCTTCACGTCATCCATCACCGGTAGTCGGCCGAACGCGCCAGTGCCGATGATCAGGCGGCTGCATCGCCAAGGGATGTTCTCCTTCAGCGAGAGGGGAGTGTGACCGAAAGCATCCCGGAACTTCTTTGAGGCCTTCTTCTTCCGCTTCTGAATGTCGCCGTGGTCGATGACGACATCGTGCTCGTAGGTGACGCCGTCGACTTCGAGAGTACCGAAGGCAAAGTGAGAAATCCGCATCCTGCACCTCAAATCTCTCGCGGCACGCGCGTTCCCATCTCTCAGCTTACACCCGTGCGCGAGGAGGGACGATGGTCTCATGAGCTTCGCTCAGGGTTGTGACTTGGCGAGCGCCCGCGCCCAACTCGCGCGTCTTCTCGGTCGCGCGACGTCCGCGGATCTCGTGGTGGACGATCCATCGGAGCCGCTCGCGCCTGCGCAACGGCCCCTGACCCGTACGCAGTCCTTGCGCCGGCTGGCTGATTCCGGTCGGACCGTGGATACGACGATCCGTGAATATCGTGCGGCTCGCGCCGCGTGGGTGCGTCGAAGCCTTCAATAGGCTTGAGGCAAGGACGCGTCCTTGGCGCCCTCTTCGCCATGAATATCCGCCTAATTGAAGCAATCGGGAAAACGAGCGTAACGTACGAGGGAATGCTTCTCTTCGAGCCCTTATGAACTGTGTTCCCATCGCCCGGCGTGTTCGCGCGCTGCGGCGCCGAGTCCGGCAGGCGCGGATGATGGTCCGCGCCTGCAAATACCCCTATCAGCCGGTCGCGGCGCATCTCATCCCGACGCGTCGCTGTAACCTGGCATGTGCCTACTGTAACGAGTTCGACGACTCTTCCCCACCCGTGCCCAAGGGCGACGTCCTGCACCGCGTGGATCTCCTCGCGGCGCTTGGGACAAGCATCGTCACCTTGAGTGGTGGCGAGCCGCTGCTGCATCCAGACCTCGATGCGATCATCACGCGCATCCGCCGCGACGGGATGATCGCAACGCTGATCACCAACGGCTATCTGCTCAGTGCCGGCCGGGTCAGCCGGCTCAATCGGGCGGGCCTTGACCACCTCCAAATCAGCATCGACAACGTGAGGCCGGACGAGGTCTCGAAGAAAAGCCTCAAGGTCCTGGACCAGAAGCTGGAGGTGCTTGCGCGATGCGCCGAGTTCGACATCACCGTCAACGTTGTGGTGGGCAGCGGCGTTCGCGATCCGCACGACACCTTGCTCATCGCGCGCCGCGCCGCGGCCCTGGGATTTTCGACGACCGTCGGCATCATCCACGATCACGATGGGCAACTCCTACCGCTCGACGCACAGCAACAGGGGATGGTGGACGAGATCGCCCGGATCGGGACGTCGATTCTCGACTTCGCGAATTACAACCGGTTTCAGAAGAATCTCTCGCGAGGGCGGCCGAACGCCTGGCAGTGTGGGGCGGGGAGTCGGTACCTGTATGTCTGTGAAGACGGCCTGGTGCATTGGTGCTCGCAGCAGCGCGGGTATCCAGGCGTCCCGTTGGAGCGTTACGCCCGCGCGGACCTCGAACGCGAGTACCACACTGTCAAGCCGTGCGCGCCGCTGTGCACCGTGGGCTGCGTTCATCGCGTGGCGCAGCTCGACCAGTTACGCCAGCAGCCGCTTCAAACCTTAATCGACTGGTTCCCGCCTTCATCGGAACGCGCAGCCGGACGCTTCCCGATGCCAATCCGCGTGCTCTCGTGGATGTTCGTCACTAGCGCGCACCGCGACGTCTTTCGAACCGCGGCGCAGCGCGTGCTCGGAATCAGGTAGCGCGAGCGCTCCGGACGCGTTGGACAGTGCGATCGTAAGACACTGAAACAGTGCACGACGCGGCCATCTGTTAGTAATTCGTGAGCTTGACGGTATCGGCGCCCCATCCGCCAGTCGGCACGAGATCGTATCGAATCCAATAGCGGCCCGGCGCGATCGGCGCGAATGTGAACGTCCCCTCAGCATCCGACCGCGTCTCCAGGAGATAAGCGGCCCGTTGCGAAGTCGTCCTGTGCAACAGCCGAATCCCACCTTCGACCGCCGCCGGCCTCAGGTGCTGTAGCACTCTTCGTAGGAGGGGCATAAAATTCGGGCAACCTTGAAAGGACACACGGATGAACCATCTGAGCGCCGTCATTGCCGCTTTGTTTCTCGCGGTTCCATCCATCGCGCGCGCGCAAACGGCATGCGAGCAGCTCAAGTCGCTGAAGATCGCTGGTGCAAACATCACGTTGGCCGAGTTCGTGGCGGCGGGACCGTTCCAGAATCCAACCGGCCCGCCGCCGCCCGGCGTCGTACCTCCGATCCTGCCGGCTTACTGCCGCGTCGCCGCGACGCTAACGCCCACTTCAGACTCCGACATCAAGATTGAGGTCTGGCTGCCGGCAGGCGCGACCTGGAACGGCAAGTACGAAGCGGTGGGTGGTGGAGGATGGGTGGGCGGGATCAGCTACGGCGCAATGGGCAGCGCGCTGCAAGAGGGTTACGCGACGTCCTCGACCGATACCGGACATGTCGGTCCAACCGCCGCGTTTGCGGTGGGACATCCAGAGAAGATCGTCGATTTCGCCTATCGCGCGGTGCACGAGATGGCACTCACAGCGAAAACGATCATCGCCGCGTACTACAGCCGGTCGCCGCGCCTGTCGTACTGGACTGGTTGCTCGACCGGGGGGCGTCAGGGTCTGATGGAAGCGCAGCGCTACCCGTCAGATTTCGATGGCATCGTCGCCGGCGCGCCGGCGAACAACCAGGCTCACCTGAGTGCGTGGCGTTTCGCCATTGAAATGACGGTCCTGAAAGATGGGACGCGCATCGTGCCCCCGGCGAAAACCGCGCTGTTGAACCGCGCCGTGCTCGCCGCGTGCGACGCGCTCGATGGCGTCAAGGACGGATTGCTATCCGATCCCCTTCGGTGCCGGTTCGATCCGGCAACGCTCGCGTGCCGCGCGGGTGCCGGCGGCGACGACTGCCTCACCGCGCGTGAGCTCGAAATGGTCACGCGGGCCTACAGCCCGGCGAGAAAAAAGACGGGAGAGCTGATCTATCCCGGCCTGGTCCCCGGGAGCGAAACCGGCTGGGCGCTCTTGTCAAGCCAGCGGGCCGAGCCGAACACGATCGATATCGGCATGTACCGGTACGCGGTTCATCAAGATCCAAACTGGGACTGGCGGAGCTTCGACCTGGATCGCGATACCGCACTCGCGGACGAACGGGTGGGTTACATCGATGCGATCAATCCGGATCTTTCATCGTTCAAGGCACGCGGCGGAAAGCTGCTGATCTACCACGGGTGGAGCGACGGCGGTAACGCCGGCGCGATTTCTCCGCTCAACACGCTCGACTACTACTCAGGCGTGCTCGCCAAAATGGGTCCGGGGCAGGACGATTGGTTCCGGCTCTTCATGGTTCCGGGCATGGCGCACTGCGGCGGCGGGCCAGGCCCGAATCAATTCAACGTGCTCGCGGCAATGGAGCGCTGGCGCGAATCGGGCGTCGCGCCGGATCGGATTCTCGCGTTTCACGTGACAAACAATCGCGTCGACATGACGCGGCCGTTGTGTCCGTATCCACAGCAGGCCGTTTATCAGGGCGTCGGCAGCACGAATGACGCCGCAAACTTCATGTGCAGCGGCGTTTCGACGTCACGTTGACGGCGGGTTCAGCCGATGGACGGCGAAGACAATCGCAGGGCCAAGTCGTTCAAACTGACGTCCCAATCAACCAGTTGCGAAACTCGTCCCACACACCCCGCCAATCTCCTGTTGTGAAATCCCAAGACATCCGTTACAGATCTCGTTCTCTTCTCTGGGGTACAACGCTCGCGTGGAGACGCGATACAAAGACAGAGCAGACGCGGTTAAGGGTCCGGCGGTTCAAGGCTTTGGGATATCACCCTCTGTTTCGTTACTTTGCTGGAGACTGAATCACCGCCCAGTTCACGCCCAGATTGTCAAGCGTGGTGCTCGCGGCCTCGTCCTGCACGATCTGCAGCACCCTGACCGTCTGCGCGGTCCCTAGCGGACAACTGCCCGGCAAACCTTTGAGCACCTGCACGTCGGAGCAACTGAAGGTGACGCGCTCCCAACCGACGGCCGGCAGATCGATATCGTGAATCCCGGCCGCGCACCCGAACGCGTACGAGCTGCCGTCAGTCGTTTCCACATCCCATCGAGGCGAACCATTCGTGCAGTGTGTGCCCAGCTTATGGTCGAAGCCGAGATGCGTCAGCGTCAAACCCTCGGTGGGCGTCACGACAGCGGTCGCGGATGCGCCCGGTGGAAACGGCACCATCTCTGAAATGGCGAGCGTCAACACCTGGTCTGACGGCGCATCCGCCTCGGAAGACCAAGCGGCGGTGATGTGGACCGGCGCGTTGCCGGGGTTGTAGGGTCGCGGAACGGCGTCAAATCCGGCCGCGACAGCATGCGACATCATCGCGGCCGACAGCCCGGCGGCGACGAGGCTCACTGATCTCCAGAGCGTCATAGGCGTCCTCCATCGAGACGGCTACGAATCGCATCAGCGTAACGACAACTGTAACACGCACGACACTCAGCGGCTCGAGTCGAGTGGTTGATGCTACTTGCTCAGCCGTCACATCGCCACGACGAAGTCTCCTTACCAAAACGAATTCGCCGGGTCGGGCGGCGCCGCCATGCCGAATTACTTCCGCCGCGCCGGCATCGGGAAGCTGATAGGGACGCGGACCTGGGGCGGGCTCGTCGGCCGCGCCGGCGCGCCCGCGCTGATGGACGGCGGCTTCGTCACGGCACCGAGCTCCGGCGTGTGGGGCCCGAACGGCGAGTGGGATGCCGAGAACGTCGGCATCGCGCCCGACATCGAGGTGGAGCACGATCCGGAGTTGGTACGGCAGGGAAAAGATCCGCAGCTCGAACGCGCGATCAAAGAAGTGATGGCGGAGCTCGAAAAGAATCCGGTCAAGAAGCCGAAGCGGCCCGCATACCCCGACTATCACCGCAAGAAGACGACGAGCTTGGAGGGCAGGAAATAGCGTCGTCTAAGCGTCGTCTAACGTGGGCACGCCCCGCGGACTGCCGCCGCACGCCTGCCTGAAGGCAGGACCGCTACGGTTGGTTCCCTCGAACAGGACCGCCAACGCAGTGACGTGGCAGTCTCGCCGCTCGGTCTACCGCAAACGTGGGCGAAAGTCCCGGCGGAACTCTAAGTCTTGGCGGTCAGGACGATCCTGCGACGTTGCTACGTTGAAAACGGTGTGGTCACTGAGCGGACGGTTATCGTAGTGGGCTCGTGCCATCGTTCGTTCTGGTGATCCGTCGAGTGACGACCTGTCCCACCCGACCGAGTGGATCCGTCGCACGCCCGTTCACCGTCATCGAGATCGCACCAGCATTGCCAACGCGGAGCAGCACATCGTTCTCGGCCTGTAGCGTGATCTCGGCGCCGGCGTTCAGCATATGCTCCGCGGCCCGCCCGCCATCGAGCATCGCGCGAACCCAGCTGGAGCCGTGGGCACGCAACACAACCGTGAGGCCGTTTTTCACCGTTGGGGAGAGCGATGACGCCGCCGCGTCTGCGCTCGATCCCACCGCGGCGTCGCGGGCGGGTGAAGGATCGGCCGCGTCAACGAGATATTCGCCTTTGGAGGGTGCGGTGTCGGAACGCGGACTGACTGGCGCCGGCGGAGCCGTCGCGAGATGGACCGAGGGCACTGGAGGAATGGGAGAAGGTCCTGACCAGAAGTAAAAAGCTGTTGTTACCGGAATCGTGACGACAAGCAGTGCAATCGCGATCAAAACCACGGTTCGTGCCGAATGGGCTGATCCCCGCGGACTGGCCGGTGCCTGTGCGCCGAGGCGGGAATGGACCGGGGCCGGTGGCTCATGTTCGGTGGGTACGTGCGACCGGATCCCCTCTTCGGCGCGGCGGATTACTGCCAGAGCGGATTCAAGAGCAGGCGCGAGATCCCGCGCCAGCTCCGCGAGGCGCTCGCTCTCGCGCTGCGTCGCCTTCAGTCGCTCGTGAATGAGCTGTTCGGCGCGATCTTTGGCTTGCCGAATCAAGCTCGCGCTTTCGCGTTCGGCTGCGAGCCGGATTTCGTCGGCTTCTTCGCGCGCGGCTGCGAGTGTGCCCTTGACGTCTTTCTTGGCGGTCAGTTGATCGAGGTAGGCGAGATTCGATTGGAGCCGATCGTAATCGCTGGCAAACTGCGCCAAGAATTGATCAACGGCAGCCCGGTCATAGCCTCGCCAGCGCACGGGAAAACGCGTTCTCATCTTGACGTCGTCTGTCGGGCCATTATTCTTCTGCGCCTTTCAGGCAGCGTACTTGGCCCCGGTTTTGTACCGTGCCGACGAACGGCCACGCCTGAGGCTGGCAGCGGCTCCCAACCGTCCAGGTTGGAGCGGTGGCCAATAAAGCTAACGGCTGACGGTACTGATCGTTAGTGGTATCGGTTATCTGTTGGCCTGCGATTAGCTCGATCGTCTGTTTCGCATCTGGCGCCAAAGTCACAGTCATTCGGTCGACGTGCAGACGCGTGCCGAATCACGCCGGCTCGAGCAACCAATTGCGAAACTCTTCCCTACACGGCGCTTCGAGCTGTACGAGTAGTCAGGGCAATCCCGGGTTCACACATTTACAGACGTGAGGGATCGACTCGGCGAAGATTAGGAGCGATCCGCTTCGCGCTCGTTGCCTTCGTTCTGCCCGCAGGGCAATCATCGAGATGGACGCGCAGAATCAAGGGCGCAGCAGCTTGTTGAAGAAGATCATACTCGGCGCATCGGACTTCGCCGCGACCAGATCGGGAACTCCATCGCCGTCCAAATCACCAACGGCAAACCCATAGATTGCGCCCTTCATGTCGCCGAAAGATACCCGCTGGTATTGGTGGCCGTTGCCCTCGTTCACAAAGACCATACCCGGCGCTTCCACGAAACCGACCACGATGTCAGGCCGATGATCGTTGTTCACATCGGCGGCAATCATCGAGTATGGCTCGGCCTCCGCTCCGCTGACTTGCACGCCATTTCCAAACGTGCCGTGGCCCTGGTTGAAATACACGAACAGCCCGAGCTTTTCGTGGTACGCAGCGGCGTCGAGTCGGCCGTCGCCATCGAAATCGCCGACATCGACGGCGCGGGTGGAGGCTTTCGCGGGCCCGAACGGCGCTTTGCGGAGAAAGCGACCGTGACCATCGTTGAGGTAAACAATGCTCTGTCCGTCATCGCGATGCGCGACGATCAGGTCCTTCGAGCCATCGCCGTCGATGTCACCCGCAACAATCGTGGCCGAGGATTCTGGCCCGAGCAGGTCACAGCGAGGGAATTGTCCGTGCCCATCGTTGAAGCAGACGTAATTCGGGCCGCCACGATTGGCAACAGCAATATCGACGCGACCGTCTCCAGTTAAATCGGCCAGCGTCACGTTGCTGGTCGGCCACTTCGGATCGCGTGGCACACCAGTCGCGCGGATCGTCCCGTGTGCGCCCAAATCGGTCGAGGTGCGGCGCGCGGTGCGCCGCCCGCGCGAGCTGCCGTTATCGCCGCCGCCCGCGAAGCGCACTGACAGTGTGGCCGTGCTGCTCGACGACCGACGTCGTCGATGACGGCGTACGTCGACACGTCGGCGTTGCTCCGACTGGTGCTTCGTGAAGCCGGCGCACTCGACGAGTTGCGGTCGTACGACAGCCTCGTTTCAAGCGAGCTGATCGGCGTCGAGAGCTGCAGGACGATCGACCGCCTGCGATTGCAAGGATCACTCACCACCGAGGAGGCTGCCGAACGCCTCGGCATCGTGCGGGACTGGCTCGAGGCGATCGATATGATCCTGCTGCGCCCGCCGGTGTTCAGTCGCGCCAGCGAACCCCTGCCCACGCCGCTGGGCACCCTGAATGCCTTGCACCTGGCGACGGCGCGCATCTGGCGCGATCGAATGCGAAGTGCGCTTGTCATCGCGACGCACGATTCCGCACTCGGGCTCGCCGCGCGGACCTTCGGATTCGACGTTCTTGGAATCTGATCAGGACCGGATAAGTCCCACGCCCGACCGGCCGCATTGCCGCGCTCGGAAGCGTTGATGACACAATCCGGGAACATGAGTACTCGAACGATGCCGGATGCTAGGCCAGGTCGATCGGCCTTTGTGCCATTCCTCGGATACGTCATTTCTTTCCATCTCGTCTGGACCGCCTGGCCATTTTTCGTGTATCCGAGGCTTGTTGCGCTTGGCGAGACCACGCTGACGTACGCCGTGCTCAATATCGGCATTCGCCTGCTCGTGTGGGTTGCGCCGGTCCTCGTCTACCTGCGATACGTAGATGGCGTCGAGCCGTTCGACTACCTGAAGCTGACGCGGCGCGTCGGGCGCGGCGTCCTCGCCGCCCTGGTTCTCACGGTCGTGAATCTGGTTGGATCCATCGCGCGCTTCGGTCCGCCACATCCGACCATGGAGCGGATTACGTGGAACAGCGTGCTCGGCACGTCAATCCTCGTTGGCTTCATCGAGGAAATCCCGTACCGCGGGTTCATGCTGCAGAAGTTTGCCGAGCGCGTCGGCTTCTGGCGCGCCAACCTGATTACGTCCGTGCTGTTCCTAGCGGTTCACCTGCCGGGCTGGACGGCTCTTCATATGCTGAGAGCCGATACGGCGACGTCGGTGTTCATCTTCGGCGTCGTGATGGCGATCGTGTTCAAGTATTCAGATTCCCTGTGGGCGCCGATCGTCACACACAGCGCAAACGACTTCCTGTCGTTCGTGATCTTTCGCCGTTGACGTTCGCTTGACGGTCTAACGACACATGCGTGCTACTTGACCGGCACGCGCTCCTTCAACTCCTCGGTCCAGTTCAACACGACGTTAATCTGCGGAGCAGTCCCGAGGCCCTCGAACGCGGCGATGAAGTGTTGACCGTCAAGGGTGATGTCGTGGTTCAACGGCGTGAGCGGATTCGTATTGGCCAAGAAGCTGGCGTTGACAACGACTGGATCGCCGACCGCGAACACAGGCCTCGTCGTCACTCTGACGCCTGTCAGGGCTCCCCCCAATGGGAAATAGAACAACTCCGCTCCATCCCGGGACCACAGCGGGTGGTGCGCACCGGCGTCCTTTGCCACCTCGTAGACGGTACCCGTCGCCGGGATCGGCTGCACCTGAATGGACGCGGTCCGTGACGCGCGCCAGGAATACGCAATCCAGCGGCCATCCGGTGAGATGACGGAATTGAACGGAGTCGCCGACTGGAGATTCGCGATCGGCGTGGCCTTCCGCTGGTCCACCGAGTACAGGACGAGGCGGCTCGTCGAATCTTCGGCGGCAATCGTGAAGGACATCGTCTTGCCGTCCTGCGACCAGGATTCCGGAATATGCGAGGTTCTGGGTTCGGCCTTTGTGAAACGCTCGAGGCCCGTGCCGTCGGCCCGCTGCCGGAAAATCCCAGCGTCCGATTCTCGATCGGATTGAAACGCAATCCACTGACTATCGCCCGACCAGATCGGGAATTGATTTCGGCCGGCAAACGTCAACCGACGAGGCGCGCTGAGGCCCGACAGCTCGTACACCCATATGATGGCCTCCGTGCCGGTGTCTGTCTCGTACGCCAGCTGTTTGCCGTCCGGAGAGACTCGAGGGTACAGATAAGAGTTCCTGGGCAGTTTCAACGGCTCCGACCCGCCACGGCGATCGAAGGACACCAGTCCACGCTGAGCGAGCGAGGAGCTCGTCGGACCGGGGACGTAAATCAGAGAGCCCGACGCAGATATTGCGAGCTGCGCGGTGGCGGCTCCCGTGATCGCGCCCGTGGCTCGCCGGACACCGTCGATGACTGGAACCGCCGATCCCATCACGCGCATGCGCTGCACGTCGAAAGCGGCGGCGAATATCGTTCCGCCAATGGCATAGACGATGTGACCTGTGGGCACGTAGCGAGCGTCGCTCCCTCCGCGAATCAATGTCTGACGCTCTTTCGTATTGACTCATTGGACGACGATGTCCGCGTTGTCCCAACTCCTGTTTTGACTCTTGCTCACCGAGAACAGCAGGGTTGCGTGGTCCGGCAGCATCTGCGGGCCGTACGAAATCTCGTCATTCGGGACACGCGCCACGAGCTCCGGAGTACCGCCGTTCGCGGCCACGCGCATGATGCCCTGGCCAGCGACAGCGAACAGGATGCCGGCGTCGCTCCAGCTCATCCCGAACGGATTCGTCGCGACTGTACACAGTGTCATTGCTGTTCCACCCGTCACGTCGATCCGTTTGAGCGTGCGATCCTCGCCCATCCAGAACGCGATCGATCGGCCGTCCGGCGAGAAGGCGAGGTTCGAGATGCCTGTCGGAAATTGTGTGCCGGTGATCGGCTTGGCTTCCACGCCAGCCATCGGGCGGAGATAGATCTGACGGTTTGCGAAGTAGGCGATCTGACGGCCGTCGGGGGAAATTCCAATGAATTGGCGGCCGGTATTCGTCAGCTGCTGCGGCTCGGGCAGCGCGATGGTGAATCGTGTGACTGCGGGCGGCGCGACAGACGGCCTGAGGATCCACGCCGCCACCGCGACGAGGCCGGCCGCCAGCATGGCACTGAGCGCCGCGGGCGTTCCGCGGCGCCACCAGGTGTCTCGTCCCGTAGCGGCTGCGCGGCCAGTTGTCGGAATCGCCGGGATGGACGATTCGGGTTGTCGCGCGGTCGATCGCAATGCGCGCCTCGCCGATGTCGCGCAGGCGCCGCCTGATGTCGCGATCCAGACAACGACGTAGCACATCACGGACGATTGGCGGCGTATTTGCGGGGAGCAACGAGAAGTCGATGTCGGCACGCAGCACGTCTGCCAGCGTGTGCGAGATCGTCTCGCCGCGAAACAACTGGCTCCCGTCAGCATCTCCCATAACACGACGCCGAAGGACCAGATGTCGGCGCGTTTGTCGACAGGTTTCCCGGCCGCTTGTTGTGGCGACATGTAGGCGGCCGTCCCGAGAATCATCCCGACATAGGTCGCCCGCAGCGACAAAGTCGGCGAGTTCGTGGCACTGGCGCTCGACGTTGGTGCCGGATCGAACGCTCTGGCGAGTCCAAAGTCGAGAATTTTCACCATGCCGTCAGGGCGAACCTTGACGTTGGCCGGTTTCAAATCGCGGTGGATGATCCCGCTCTCGTGCGCCGCCTCGAGGCCGTCGGCGATCTGCCTGGCAATCGGGAGCGCCTCCTCGAGGGGAATCGGTCCTCGAGTAAGACGATCCTCGAGCGTGGGCCCTTCAACCAGTTCCATGACCAGCGCGCGGACACCATCTGCCTCTTCGAGACCGTGGACGTGTGCGATGTTCGGGTGATTCAACGCGGCGAGCGTCCTGGCCTCGCGCTCGAATCGCGCAATGCGTTCAGGGTCGGCAGCCAGCGCGTCGGGAAGCACTTTGATCGCGACATCCCGATCGAGCTTCGTATCCCTGGCCCGATACACCTCGCCCATGCCGCCGGCGCCGAGCAGCGACGCGATTTCGTAAGGCCCGAGGCGCGATCCGGTTGTCAAAGACATCGCGATCTGTTCGGCACGCTCACGTCACCGCCGCTCGTGGACGACCACTAATCTTGCTCGAGCCGCGCTGACATCCGCATCAGGATTTCGTAATGTCGTCAGTCCGACGACTCACCGAGCGTGGACTGGCGGGTCGCTGCGTTCTACCGGCTCGTCGACCGGCCGCCGGTGAAATCAGCCGTCCCAACGCGAATGATCGTCGGCGTTCGCGGTCGTGCCGCCGCATTCGCGTTGCCCCTGGACTGAGTAACTACATAGCCTTCGGGTGCCGCCTCCGCCCAAATGCCAAACACGCGGCCGCCGTACGCAGTACACCACTCGTAGTCGCCGAGAAACGCGTTCTCGCCGGTGAACGGCTCATCCGACCAGCCGTAGTTCGTAAACGTCTTTCCACCATCCGTCGAACGTGCGAGCGTCACGCGGGTCCGGCGGTTCGCCGGGTCGCCGCGGCGATCGTAGAACTGCACGTTGATCGACCCGTCGACCGGATCGACGGCCATCCATTGCAGGAACTGATCGGCTCCGCTGTGGACGGGATCGTCGTTGACACGCGCCGGGAGAGTCCAGGTGCGTCCGCGATCGGAGGAACGTGAGATGAACACGTCCACATCGCCGTTCCGAAAATCGCTCCACGTCACGTACATCGCGCGTGTCTTGCCATCGATCCCGATCTGTGGAAACCCCATGGCCCGCGACACGCCCGGAATGCCGGCTGCGCCGCCGAAGTAGGGTGGCCCGACGTCGAAGATCGGGCGCGACGGCTCGAACGTCCGGCCTCCGTCGCGCGACACCGCCATCGTGACGTTGAGTCCCTCGTTCCACACGATGTACTGACTGCCATCGGGCGCAACAGTGCCGATGATCCCGACCACGGCCCCGTTGTCGTCGCGGGGGAACCCGGCCTTCGTGCTGATGCGTCGAGGCGTCGACCACGACACGCCGGCGTCCGTCGAACGGCTGAACAGCACGATCGACTTGTCGATCTGCCATTCGATCCAGGCCACATACAGGCTGCCGCGGTACGGACTCTGCGCGTGCGTGTCGCTCCAGATTCGCGGCATGTCCTCCAGCTTGACGTCCGGCTCGTCGCCCTTCCATTCGATCACCGGAACCGCATCCCGGCTCCACGTTTTCCCCCCATCGGCCGAGCGCCTCACGTAGATCCCGTTCGCGCCTGGACCATGCCCCCAGTAACCGGGCAACCCGTTTCGCTGAATCGACAGGAAGGACAGAAAAACGTTGCCCTTGTCGTCGAACGTCAACGACGGATCACCGCCGCTCCTGCCCTGCTCGCCGGCCGCCTGAACCGGCGTGAACGAGCGTCCGCCATCCGTGGAGTATGCGGCCCATTGTCCGCCGACACCGACGACCTGATTTGGATTGTTCGGATTGACGGCGATTGCCGGCTCGCTTCCAGTGAACCCTGGTGGCGTTATCGTCACAACCGAGGCGCCGGGCGCGCGCCGGAGCTGCGCCCGAACGTCGGCCGCAGATGCGACGCCCAGGAGTGCTGCCACCATCAGAATCCACACC
>JBKPDW010000538.1:0-2781 GCA_046728115.1 Acidobacteriota bacterium
ATGCGATGTCGCCGGTCGGCGGCGTCGGAATCAACCTGGCGATTCAGGACGCGGTCGCGGCGGCCAACATCCTCTCGGCGCCGCTCGCGTCCGGCCGCCTGTCGGACGACGATCTGGGGCGTGTCCAGCGCCGGCGCGAGCTGCCGACTCGTCTGATTCAGCGAGTCCAGCTGGCGATTCAGGATCAGTTTCTGAGAAGGGCGCTCGAGCGTCGCGGGGAAGTGACGGTGCCGCTCGCGATGCGCCTGCTGCAGCGGTTTCCGGTGTTGCGGCGGATCCCGGCGCGCCTCGTCGGCGTGGGGGTTCGTCCTGAACATGTCAGAGTGCCGAGTGCAGATTTCAGACTTCCGGACACTCGTCCCAGGATTTGAGGCGGTAAGAAGATCGGGATCGCATCTGCATCCCCCTCAATCACGGTTTCAGAGGGTACGCTCTCGCATTTCTTCAAGTTTGGCGTGTTTTTCGCGCGCGCCTCACACAACTGCGACACTTGACCGCGATCGCGCGCTCACATGCCAACACTCACTGAAGAGATCGGATCCGGCGTACGGCTGTAAAGTGCGCACAGGGCGACGGATAGCGGTGCGCTGACAGCCGTTCCTCACAGGACAGCGTGCGTTGCTCATCAGAAGCAACAACTTCGCGACCTTGATTTGCCTGCCGGTCGACACTCACCGTGACACTGCGCTCAGAGTTCAGACAGGAGGCATTGCGCGATGACGACACAGCATCCGATCACGCTGACGCGCAAGGAACTGTACGAAAAGGTGTGGTCCCAACACGAGCGTCGTCGCGGACGGAGAGGCCACACAAGCCTTGCCATCGCTATTTCGGTCTCAGATTGAGGTTCAGCGCGGCGCACCGGCAGCGCAGCGCTTCCGGATCGCCTTTGCGGGGCGTCACGTATAGCCACGAGTCGCACGCGGGCTTGGTGCACCGGAACTGCAGCAGCAGCGTTCTGAACGCTTCCACAACCGCCTTGAACTCGGTTCTTGAAAAATCCGCCCACTCGGTATAGTGAACAGCCTTATTTACAATCCAGTTTTCGCCGCCGTACTTCGCCATCGCGTCGTTACGCGCCGTCTTCAGCGCCTCGACCTTCGCCTTGGCGTGGTCGTCCTTCCATTCCTGCGCGGACTTTGCGGCGAGCCTGAGCAGTTCCGATTGCCGTCCGATAACGGCAGGGAGAAGATCGCCGAGGTCGTAAGAGAAGTCACCGCGGAAAGCCGGTTTGGCGCCGAGGTGATCCG
This sequence comes from Acidobacteriota bacterium, assembly GCA_046728115.1. GTDB lineage: Bacteria > Acidobacteriota > Vicinamibacteria > Vicinamibacterales > CAVVIG01 > CAVSWN01. The sequence continues at coordinate 1,251 of JBKPDW010000538.1, forward strand.
CGAGTTCGGCGGAGATGTACTCCAGATGCCGCCGCAGCCTCGCGGCGGCGGCGGAAACGTCATTCTTCACGAGGTCCTTGTCGATTTGATCCCAAACGTCCGTGAGCTGCTCGAAAATCGGTCCCGTCTGGACGCTCCAGCAATGAAACACGATTCCGCCCTTTGCATCGACCAGCCCTTCGGTCTGCATCTGCTTTGCCCAGACCTTGTCGTGGGTCGTGATGATGAACTGCGTATCCGGGAAACGGGTTTTCAGCAGCCGGCAGAATTGCTTGCGGTGGCCTTGGTCGACTGACATGACGACATCGTCGAGAACCGCGAAGCGGAAACGGTCGCCGAGCACGCGCTTCATCAGTGCGAGGTAGAGACAGACGCCCATGCCGTCCTGATGGCCTTCGCTGTGGTACGCGGCCGGCGGGAACATGCCCTTGTCGTAGAACGCCACCTCCAGATCGAGCTTGCCCTCCGACGGCTCGAGCTTGGCCTTGAACGTGCCCTCGTCGTCGGAGTTGATGTCCCGGTAAAACATGGAAAAATCGCCTTCAACCGCCGCGTAGAGCGCCCCCAGCTGCTCCTCCATCGCGTCGCAATACCCTTTGTAAACATCCTGCCCGCGCGTCGACGCCGCTGCCGCCTGCCTCTCCGCGCGCTGCGCCGCCCGCCAAGAATTGAGGCGGTCCTGCGCGAGCGTTAGGAACGTCTGCGCCGCGACCGAGGCGCTCTGATCGGGTTTCGCCTTCACGTTTGCCGCCAGCGAGGAGAGCTTCGGCCCGAGAGACGCCGGAGGAGCAACCCATCCGCTTTCAAGATCGTCCTTATGGGCCATCACGTCCTCGACGGTTCCGAGCGATTTTGCGAGCGCCGTCAGACGCTCGCTCCACTTGGCAAGATCGTCCGCGACGCCTGCCGGGCCGTCGGATTTCGCGAGCGCTTGAATGGGCGTGACGAGCGCCACGAGCTTGCGCGCATGTACGGCGAGTTCCGAGGCGTTCTTGAGAAGCCGCTGCTGTAGCGCCTCGGCTTGTTTTGATTTCGCCAGCTTCGCCTGCAGGTGCTTTTTCAGGTGCTCGATGTCATCCCACTCGTTGTCGCAGAGCGGGCAGGCGGGTCCGTCGACGAGCGACAATCCACGTTCCACGAACGCGCGGCGCGTGACCGCCTGAAGAAGCACCGGGTCGGCTTCGAGCAGGCCGATGTCCTTCATGAGTGCCGCGACTTCCGTCTTGCCGAGGCCCGTGAGCCCGCCTGCGGCGTCCGACACTGCCGCCACATCGCGGAGCGCGGACGCCTTGTTGAACACGGGCTGTCCGCCGCCCTCGAGAACGCCCGCATTGAGAAGCGTATCGGCCGTGAATTCCGCAATTTCCGGCAGACCGAGAATCTTCCGCAGCGGATTCACGGCCGCGAGGATGTCTTCGTTCGAGAGCTTCTTGGCATCCAAATGCCGCCGCAGCGCGTCCTCTGCGCTGCTGAGATCCTTTTGCGCGGCTGAATGTGCTGCCGTTAGCTTGTTCTTGGCGGTCTGTAGGAC
>JBKPDW010000539.1:0-30153 GCA_046728115.1 Acidobacteriota bacterium
ACACCGCGGCGGTATCGGACTTCGGCGCTCCCGGCCCGATCATCGATTTCCAATTGCCCCTGCAACACACGCTCGTGACGGCGAACATCAAGAAGAAGGGCACCTTCGAGAAAATGTTCCTCGAAGGCCGGCCGCCGGTGAACGTCGGCGTCACGAGCAACGGTGACATCTTCGGCGGATCGCAGGTGAGTTTCGGCGATGTCCTTGGCGACAAGCAGATCAACCTGTTCGTCGCCTCCATCTCGCAATACCGGACGATGTCGCTGTCGTACGTGAACCTGTCGCGGCGGTTCCAGTACGCCCTGCAGGGCTATTCGCAGACGCAGTTCTTCTACGGACAGCTCGGCGGTGTGTTTTACGATCCGTCGTACTCGCCCTTCATCAGCCGCGATCTCGCGATCGCGACACGTACCATCCGCGGCGGCAGCGCGTTCGGCATCTATCCGATTGATCGGTATCGCCGTCTCGAGGTAACGGGCGGCGTCGTTCAGATCCAAGAGGAGTACAACGATCCAACGCTGGAGGAGTACAGCCAGCAGTATCAGCAGCAGCAGTACGGCCAGGCGGTCTTCCGCAACGGCACGCTCATGCCGCTCGGCGCGGCATTCGTTCAGGAAACGACCGTCTTCCGCGAATTCGGTCCGCTGGCCGGCAACACCGTTCGGCTCGCGTACGACGTGTCGCCCAAGATCGGTTCGCTCCTGTCCCGCCAGACGTTCGACGTGGACGCGCGGCATTACTTGCGGATCGGCGGCACCGGGCTGCTGGCGACGCGCATCCGGGGATTCAAGAGCATCGGCGACTACCCCGACTTCCTCTATTTCGGCGGCAACTCGGAGCTGCGCGGATACGACTACCTCGAATTCGCCGGGCAGAATACCTTCTTCGCCAACGCCGAGCTGCGCTTCCCGCTGATAGAAGCGGCGCTGACGCCAATCGGCGTCATCGGCGGCATCCGCGGCGTCTTCTTCGCCGGCATCGGCGGCGCGTGGTTCGACAACCAGACGACGACGAACCCGTGCACGGGCGAGTCGGCGAAGTTCCGGTTCGCGAACAACAACACCGCGGCGTGCGCGGTCCCCACTGGCGCGAAACTCGACTCGACAGGTTCACCGATCTTCGTTACTGATCCGGTGTCGGGCCTCTCCGCGCCGGTGCTGAACTACACCGCGCGTGGCGTCTCGGGCTTCCGGCTGCAGGACGGCCGCGCGTCGTACGGCCTCGGTCTCGAAACGTTCGCGCTCGGCTTCCCCATCCACTTCGACTGGTCGTGGCGCACGCTCTTCAACAGGGGTTGGGAGGACATCGTGTATGCGTGCTCGTCCCTCGATGCGCGCGCCCAGTGCGTGAGCGGAGCCAACGACTGGCGCAAGCCGCGGTTCGCGGTCTGGATTGGGTACGACTTTTAAGCACCGGGTTTGGGGATTAGGGAGCGTCTGAAGCTGACCCACGGGCTTCTGCGCCGCTCACGCTCATCGACTGACCGTGTACTCGAGCAGCACGATCCCGGAGTTCGGGTACAGGTGATGTTTGCACAGCGACAACTTGGTTCGCGAGGCCGGCGGCGGAATCATTGGAATGCCGCCGCTAAGTAGCACGGGGACGACGGCCGGTTCCACCGTGTCGACCAGGCCGGCTTCGAGGAGCGTGCGGAAAAGTTCCCCGCCGCCGAACAGCCAGATATCCTTGCCGGGCCTTGCTTTGAGCGACCGAACGTTCTCGGCCGGATCGCTGTTGACGACCGAGACGGCCGGATAGTCGGCTGGACGCAACGTTCGCGAGAACACGACGACGTCGAGACCAGGCCACGTGCCATTCCCGCCTTGCTGAAGCGTGGCCAGGAATGTCTTCCGTCCCATGATGGCGGTGTCGAATTGCGCGAACAGCGCGGCGAAGTCGATATCCGGGTCCATGACGATCCAATCGAACTCGCCGTGCGGGCCCGCGATGTACCCGTCAAGGCTCGTGGCGACTTGATAACGAAGCCGTCGCATATTCCCTCTTAATCAGCGTGTTTGTCTTGATCTGGCAAAACCTCCCGTAGTGTCGGTCGAAGGATGGCAGTTCAGAGTTCAGAATGCAGATTTCAGATTGAGTTCAGATTTGCGGACTTTGAATTGGGACAGGACGAAGCATGGAGCTGATTCCCAAGCGCGCCGCCGACTCGGAAACCGAGATGGTGCAGGTGGTGTTGCCCAACGACGCGAACCCGCTCGGATTCATCCTGGGCGGAACGGTCATGCACCTGATCGACATCGCGGGCGCGATCGCCGCCCATCGCCACACCCGCACGCTGCTCGTCACCGCGACCGTGGACGGCCTGCAGTTTCTGCACTCGATCAAGGTCGGCGACCTCATCATCCTCAAGTCGCGCGTCACGTGCGTCTTCACCACGTCGCTCGAGGTTCAGGTAGACGTGTTCTCGGAGGAAACGCTCACGGGACAACGGCAGCTCACGAGCCAGGCGTTCTTGACGTTCGTGGCGATCGACCGGAACGGCGCGCGGATCCGCGTGCCGCCGCTTCTGATCGAGACCGATGAGCAGCGTCGGATGTGCGAGCAGGCAGCGGCGAGAAGGGCTGAACGGTTGAAACGGAAAGTTACAAGTTGATTCAACTTCCTTCAGGACACGTTCTTCAAACGCAACACGCTGCGTTCGAGATCGATCGCCACGCGATACTTGCTGAGGAACTTGTGACCGACAATGCCCCCGAGCTGGAAGCCCAGGAGCGCGCTCGGGGCGTCGAGGTTCAGCACCACGACCGGGAAGTTCTTGTACTGGATCGTGTCGAACATCAAATCCACGCCCGGCATCAGAAAGGCATCCGGATCCCACCCTGAGGTGCCGTACACCTTCAGCGCGATGCGGCGCCCCAACTCGGGCTTGTGCAGCTGCGTGGCGGTGGCCTGGCTGATCGAGATGACCTCGCCGCCCGTATCCACGACGAAGTTTGCCTGATGCGTCGCATCCACCGTCCCGCGCACCGTCGCCAGCCGATACAGACGCAGTGGCAGCTCGAAGTCCTTCGGCTCCTCGGGCAGATGCTTGCCGAAGGTCAGCTTGTGCGTACGGTAGTCGATCACCATCGAGTAGCCGAGGGCGAGCGGCGAGAGGCCTTCGGTTTCTTTCACCGGGATGTCACGCAGCGGCGGATTCTTGATGAGACACGGCACGTTGCGGAGTTTGAGCGACCCGAGCTCCAGGGAATCGATCCGTGCAAGCTGGAGCCCGCGCAGCCCGATTCGGCCGACGCCGGCACTGAGCGTGTAGGTGATCGGCGTTATGCCGAGGCGCTGCGCTGTCACACGCGTGATGACCGTGTTCTCCGATCCGGTGTCGACGACGAAATCCTGCGCCGCCGCGTCGTTGATCTTGGCGCGGACGACGACCTTTTCGTTCACGAGCCTGAAGTCGAGAGTGTAGATCCGGTCGTCGGTGGCCGGATCGCTTTCAAACGGGATGCGTTGCCCGAACGAGCGGAGGAAGCGGATTTCGGCGCGCGACCAGTCGGCCTTCTCGCTGTGATCCTTGTTCGGCAGCAGGTTCACGTAGTTCGAATAGGCGGCGGCGGCCTCCTCGTACTTGTGCATCCGTTCGAAAATCGTCCCGACGGTGTGATGGATTTCCAGGTCGCGCGGCGACATCCGCAGCGCGATCTGCACCTCGTTCATCGCGTCGGTGAGGCGGCCGCGCGCCGCGAGCGACTTCGCCATGCCGTGATGGCCGCGCGCCAGATCGGGCGACGCGGCAAGGGCACCCTGATACAGGCTCTCGGCTTCCTGGAACAGGCCCGACGACCAGAGCGCGTCGGCGTAGAGCGTCATCGCCTGCGGGTTGGTCGGTTCGGCGCGATGCAGGATCTCCGCCTCCTGACGCGCCAGATCGAATTCGGCGACGCGCAGCGCCGACGAAATCACGCCGATCCGCGGCCGTCGTACCGCGTCGGACGGGGCCGACTTCAGGGCGTTCCTGTAGGCGTCCAGTGCGTCGAGGAACCGGCCTTCCGACGACAGCACGTCGCCGAGCTGGAGCTGGATTTCGGAGGCCTGGGATTGGTTCTGGGCATCCGCACGAATGACCAACGACGCCGTTGCGACGGCAGCCGCGACGGCGATGACCCTGAACGCTCTCTGCATGACGCCTCCGGGACAGGGACTAGAACTGGATTAGAGATTTCTGGGAACCAACACCCAACCGGCTCGCGCGATTTACAAGAATCGGACCGTCCAGCCAACCCAATGGCTGGAACAGTCTACGCGCAGTCCACCCCCGAGCCAAGCAGAAAGGCGGCTGAAAAAGTGGCAGGGTTCGAAACAAGGATTACGAATTAGGAAAATCTTCCGTCCTAATCCCAATCCCCAGTCCCCAATTCCCGGCCCCTTACGCCTCGCCCCTAGCCCCGGGTCCCTTTTCAGTGCGTATATTGCTCGATCGCGACCCCGTCGTACATCTCATCGACGCGGAGGATCTGGGTATCGCGGCTGTAGCTGCCAAGCTCGTAATCCTCGCTCATGATGAGCGCCTTGATCGGCTTGGTCGGACAGACCTCGGCGCACAGGCCGCAAAAGCTGCAGCGCGACAGGTTGAAGTCGAAGTAATCGAGGACCTTGATCTTCTGCCCTGGCTCGCGGTGGCCACCGAGCGCGATCAGATCGTCCGGACAAGCCTTCGCGCACTGATCGCAGACGATGCATGTCTGCGCGCCGGTGCCGGGCTCTGTCTGGAGACGCAGCACGCCGCGAAAACGCGGCGCCGTTGGCCGCCGCTCAGCCGGGTACTGGAAGGTAAAAGCCGGCTGAGGCGTGTATTTCAGCGTGACCCACAGGCCTTTCAGCAGATCCACCAGGAAGATTGTCTTGAAAAAGCGGATGAGGGTGTTCATGGGTGATGGCTGATTGGGTGATGGCTGATTGGTTGATGGCTCATGGCTGATGGCTCCGGTGATCACCACGTCACGCACGTTCGCCAATGAGGGTTGGCTCGCTCGCGCCGGACATGATGATGCGTTCCTTGCGCAGGACCGTGCCTTCCTTCCGAATCTTGTCCTGCAGTCGCATCAAACCGTACAAGAGCGCCTCGGGCCGCGGCGGACAACCGGACACGTACACGTCCACTGGCACGACCTTGTCCACGCCCTGCAGCACGCTGTAGGTCGGGAAAGGACCGCCGGCGTTCGAACAACTCCCCATCGAGATGACCCACTTGGGCTCCGGCATCTGATCGTAGAGGCGACGCAGCACGGGGGCCATTTTCTTCGTCACAGTGCCTGCCACGATCATCAGATCCGACTGCCGTGGCGAGGCACGAAACACCTCGGCGCCGAACCGGGCGATGTCGTACCGCGATGCGGACGCGGCCATCATCTCGATCGCGCAGCACGCCAGACCGAACCCCATCGGCCAAATCGACGATTCGCGCGCCCAGTTGAGCACACGGTCGATGCTGGTCGTGATGAAGTTGTCCTCGAACCTGTGGTCGATGAGTCCCATGTACTGATCCTCAAGGGGCAGGCTGCCCAGTTATCTCAACCCTGCTCTACGCCGCGCGTATAGTATTCGGCGTTCCGTGCAATGAACGCCTCCCATTTCCCCGGCGTCTCGTCCAGCGCGAAGATCGCCTCGACCGGACACGCCGGGACGCAGGCGCCGCAATCGATGCACTCGTCGGGATGAATATAAAGCATCTCGGCCGTAACGAACTCAGGCTCGTCCTTACGCGGATGAATACAGTCTACCGGACAGACATCCACGCACGCCGTATCCTTCGTGCCGATGCAGGGCTCACAGATGATGTACGCCACCTCTTTGGATCATATTCGGCGCCGAGGGTGGCGGCTAGGGGTTTGGGGCTGGTCGGATGAGCCCGTTTGCGTTTTAATCAGCAGACGGGCATGAGAAACGGCCGAACCGTCGTCTTGGCGGCCTGCCTCGCGGCGGCAGTGCCGGCGTCAGCTCAGATACCCTCCGAACCGCTCACGTTCGCTGGCGGCCACGCGACCATCGGCGCCGACATCTCGGCATCGTTCGGGAGCCACGACCCCGGATTCTTCAACTACACCGACTACGACCATTCGGCACTCCGCACGCTGCAGATCGCTGTGACCGGCGCCGTCAACGCCGGCCAACACTTTGCGATCCTCGGCGAGTTGCGGACGGAAAACGTCCAGGACATCGTGCCGTATGCGCTCTACGTTCGGATCCGCCCGTGGACGACGCGGCACATCGACATTCAGGTGGGACGGGTGCCGCCTACATTCGGCGAGTATGCGCGACGCACCTATGCCAGCGACAACCCGCTGATCGGCTATCCGCTGGCCTACCAGTACCTGACCTCGCTCCGACCCGATTCGCTGCCCGCCACGGCTGACGAGCTCCTGCGCAAACGTAGTCTTGGCTGGTTGACGCGCTATACGATCGGGGATACGACCCCGCACGCCGGCGTCCCGCTCGTGAGCGCGTTTCGGTGGGATACCGGCGTGCAGATCCATGGTGGCGCGCCGAACGGTCTTCTGAATGGGACAGTCTCGGTGACGACCGGCACGCTGTCGAACCCATTGTTCACCGACGACAACGCCGGGCGACAGATCGCAGGTCGCGTCGAGCTTCGGCCGGCCACGGGCCTGCTCGTCGGCGCGTCTGCCGCGCGAGGACCCTTTGTCTCGGCAGACGCCGCACGCGTCGCGGGAGTTGAAGGCAAAGGGGACCTCGATCAGACGGCATGGGGCACCGACGTCGAGTACTCCAGGGGTTACTACGTGCTGCGTTTCGAGTCGATCGCAAGCGCGTGGCGGGTGCCGGGCATCCGGGCCCCGTTCATTGACTCGCCACTGCGAGCCTTTTCGACGTCGGTTGAAGGCCGATACAAGCTGACCCCGGCACTGTATGTCGCAGGGCGCTACGATCACATCGGTTTCAGCGATCTCACGGGGACTGTCGTCACCGTGCCCTGGGAAGCGCCGGTAACGCGCGTCGAAGTCGGGACGGGCTATTCAATTCTGCGAAATCTTCGAGTCAAGCTGGCGGTGCAACGCAACTGGCGCGACGGTGGCGTGCTCACGCGGCGCGCCACGCTCGCGGCTGCGCAGGTCGTGTTCTGGTTCTGATCATGATGACGAGGCTGAAGACGGCGGTCGCAATCGCCATTGGCTCGGCGACCGTGGTCACGATCCTCGTACAGCCCCGTCTCACGATCGCGGCCCGCAACGGATCCATTCGCGGCCGCGTCGAGCTGCGGCGGCTACCGCCTCCCATCGAACGACGTCCTGGCGTCTCGGATCTCGGAACGGCCGCGGTGCTCGACACGACCGATCGGCTGCGTTCGGTCGTGTATCTGGAGACGGCTCCGCGTGGCGCGTTCGAAACGAGCGAGGGGGGCCACGCCGTGATGGATCAGCACAACGAGACGTTCGTGCCGCACCTCATAGCCATCACCACGGGCACGACGGTGGACTTTCCAAACTCGGACAAGTTCTACCACAATGTGTTCTCGCTCTCGAAAGCGGCGAAATTCGACCTTGGACGCTACGCCGCCGGACACTCGAAATCGATCGCGTTCAATCGTCCGGGCATCGTGCGGGTGTTCTGCGAAATCCACTCGCACATGAATGCCTTCATTCTTGTCTTCAGCCATCCGTTTTTCGGGATGACCGACACTGAAGGCCGTTACCGCATCGACGCCGTGCCGCCTGGCACGTACAACGTCGTCGCCTGGAACGAAGGCACGTCGTCGGAGCCGAAAGCGGTGACGGTACCCGACGGCGGCGTCGCGGAGCTCGACTTCACGCTGCGATGAAACTTCTCGCGTCACTCCGCAGCCGTATCTTCCTCGCCAGCGGACTTCTCGCGGTGCTGTGCATCGGGGTTGCGATCTACCTGGTCAACGCCCGGGTGACGGAGGAGGCCGAGCGGACGATCGATCGGGAGATGGTGGCGACCGCGGCGCTCGTGGACAGTCTACGCGCAACACGGACGGAAACGTTCACGCTGATGGCACGGTTCATCGCCGATGCGCCCAAGCTGAAGGCGGCCGTCGACACGAACGACCCCCCGACCGTGGACGACATCGTCAAGGGCTACCAGGCGCAGGTGAAATCGAACCTGCTGCTCGTCACGAACAAGACGGGCGGAGTCCTGGCGACGATTGGCATGCCCGAGCGCACCGCGGCCATCATCTCGAGCCAGCCGGCCGTGCGGAACGCGCTCGCCGGACACGAGAGCCTCAGCCTGTTGCCGCAGCCGAGCGGGATGCTCCAGCTGGTAACGGTGCCGGTCTTCGTCGGCCTGACGCATCCCGACATCCTCGGCACGGTAAGCGTCGGCTTCATGCTGGACAGCGCCTTGGCCTTGCAGCTGAAGCAGATCACGTTGAGCGATGTCGCCTTCGGCATGGATGGCCAGGTGCTCGCGGGTACGCTGCCGCGCGAGTACTATCCGAAGCTGTCGGAGCGGCTGCGCACCGCGGGCACCTCGCGCATTCACCTTGGTGCCGACGAATACGAAGCGCTCCCGCGCCCCCTGTCGAACGAAACGGACGCGAGCGGATCCGCCGCGTCGGGACCGGTGGCGCTGATTCTTCGCTCGCGGACGGAACAACTCCAGTCGCTGCGCTCCATCCACACCGGGCTCTTCGTCACCGCGATCGTCGCGGTGATGCTCGCCACCGGGCTCAGCTTCGCGGTCGCGCGCACCATTGCGCAGCCGCTGGCAGCCATCAGCACGGTCATGCGCGAGGTGGCTGCGACCGGCGACCTGACGCGCAAGATCGCGCTCGGCCATCACAACCGGTGGGACGATGAGGACGCGCGTCTGCTCGCCAAGACGTTCAACACGTTGACGGACTCGATCGCGCGCGTCCAGCGGGAGATGTCGCAGAAAGAGCGGCTGACGTCGCTAGGACGCCTCTCGACGGTCATCGCGCACGAGATTCGCAACCCGTTGATGATCATCAAGTCGTCGCTCCACACGCTGCGGCGACCGGAGGCGAGCGCCGATTCGGTACGCGAGGCGATTTCGGACATCGACGAAGAAGTGCTGCGGCTGAACCGGATCGTCAACGAGGTGCTCGACTTCGCGCGGCCGATCCGATTCGAGCTTTCGAAGGTCGATCTGAATGCGCTCTGTCGCGAATCGGCGGCCGCGGCGATGGCCTCGGGATCAGGGGCGCCGATCGCACTGCACCTGGACATGGCGGTGCCGGATGTGACGACCGATCCGGAGCGGCTGCGCATCGCGCTCGTGAACATGCTGGTGAACGCGCGGCACGCCGTGAACGGCAACGACGCTCGAGGCGCACAGGGAGAGCCTCGAGGGCCGGACGACGCCACCGTGTCGCTCAGCACGCTGTCCGACGGCGATCGCGTGCGCATCGTCATTGCCGACCGCGGCGTCGGAATCGCTGCACGCGATCTGCCGCATGTCTTCGATCCCTATTTCACGACCAAGCGCGGCGGAACCGGACTCGGCCTTCCCATCGCCAAGAACATCGTCGAGGGCTTGAGCGGCACGCTCGTCGTGTCGAGCACGCCGGGACGCGGCACCGAAATCCACATCGATCTGCCCTTCGACTCCGCCCAGGCCAGGCCGCCCTCCGCCCGCGAGCGCGACGGCGACGGCCTCTGGCTCGGTCACGACGGGTCGTTCGACTCCGATCAGGACAGGCCCTTCGGCTCCGCTCAGGACGGGCCTGCGCACTGATGCATCGCGGCACGATTCTGCTCGTTGACGACGAGGAAAAAATACTGAAGGCGCTCGGCCGGGCGCTGCGCGACGCGGGTCACGCCGTGGTCGAGACCACGAGCCCCCGGCAGGCCCAGCGGCTGCTCGCCGAACGCTCTTTCGACGTGTTCATCGTGGACAACATGATGCCCGAGCTGAGCGGGCTCGAGTTGATCCGCGAATTCGTCGCGACGGTGCCCGAACGCGAGCGGCCGCAGATCCTGATGATGACAGCGCACGCCACCGTCGAGAGCGCACTCGAGGCGATGAAGCTGGGGGCGCTCGACTACCTGCAGAAGCCGTTTGAAATCGACGAACTGCTGGTCGTCGTACGCCGGGCGCTCGACCATCAACGGCTGCGCACCGAATATCGATATCTCGTCGACGAGCGCGACGAGCGCTTCGACCACTACGGCATCATTGCGCGCAGCCGGGCGATGCAGGACGTGATTCAGCGCGCCGAGCTGGTCGCCGAAACGAAGAGTACCGTGCTCATCACCGGCGAGACCGGCACCGGCAAGGAACTGGTGGCCCGCGCCATCCACGACCGCAGCGCGCAGCGCGACATGCCGCTCATCAAGGTGAACTGCGCGGCGATTCCGGAGACGCTGCTCGAATCGGAGTTGTTCGGGCACGTCCGCGGCGCGTTCACCGGCGCGACGACGACCAAGAAGGGCAAGTTCGCGCTCGCCGACGGCGGCACCATTTTCCTCGACGAGATCGGCACGATGAATCCGACGCTGCAGTCGAAGCTGCTGCGCGTCCTGCAGGAGCGGGAGATCGAGCCGCTTGGATCGGAGCGAACGGAGAGGATCGACGTGCGGATCATCGCGGCGACCAACCGCGACCTGCGGCAGATGGTGGGCGAGGGGAAGTTCCAGGAGGATCTCTTCTATCGCCTGAACGTGATCCCGATCGAGATTCCGCCGCTGCGCGAGCGGCGCGACGACATCCCGGCGCTGGTCGAGCATTTCGTCCACAAGCACGCGCAGCGCACCGGCCGGCGCGTCGAGAAGATCGACGAAGGGGGGCGCGCCGCCCTGCAGCAGTACGACTGGCCGGGCAACGTGCGCGAGCTCGAAAACACGATCGAGCGCGCCGTCGTGCTGTCGCCGGGCAGCGTCGTCACCGAGCGCGCCGTGTCGGTGATGGGGACCGTTACGCCGCAGGCGACCGGCCTGCCCTCGTTGAAACTCCGTCAAAACATCGAGTGGGTGGAGCGCGAAACGATTCGCCGCGCCCTCGAGAATGCCGGCGGCGTGAAGAAAGACGCGGCGGAGCTGATGGGCATCAGCCAGCGGGCGCTGTCGTACTATCTGGCGAAGTACCGGTTGGAATCCTGAGCCTCCCATGAAACCATTCGCCCGTCTGACGCTTGCACTCGCGCTGGCGCCGGCGCTTGCCTGCAGCAGCAGTTCCGGCACGGCGCCGTCGCCGACCCTGACCTGCTCCAACCTGCCGAATGCCACGACGTTCCTGCTCGCGAACAACGCGGTGTGCCCGCAGACGATGACCGTCTCGCGCGGCACGCGCGTCACGTTCATCAACAACGACTCGCGTGCGCACGAGATGAACTCGGATCCCCATCCGGAGCACACGGATTGTCCGGAACTGAACCAGGTGGGCCATCTGGAGCCGGGACAGCAGCGCGACAGCGGGAACCTGAACACCGCTCGCCGCTGCGGCTTCCACGATCACATCAACCCCGAGAACAACGGGTTGAAAGGGACGATTACGATCCAGTAACGGCTGATCGCGGTCAGCGCAGCTTCGCCGCCCGTCCCTTCAGCGTTTCCGCCAGCGCGTGCATCCGACTGGCGTCTCGCCCGGATACGGCGGCCGCGTCCTTCTCGAACTGGGCTGCCAGGGCATCGAGTTGATCGAGCGCGGCGGCGGCGCTTCGTTCCTTGCCCGTCCGCAGTCCGTCCACGCGCTCGAGGGCGGTTCTGACGGCGCGCGCGCGATCGGGCTGAATGCTGTTGGTGCGCGTCAGCTGATCCACGTACGCCAGCGCCACGGCCGAACTGGCAGGCCACACGATCCTTGCCTGCTGCTGGGTGTTGAGCTCGTCGGCGCGGATCAACGTCGCGGCGTCGATTTCATTCTGCGAGAGGAATTCGCCGGGCTTCAGCTTGAAGATGTCGATGCCGCGCGCGATTTCGGATCCGAAGATGCTGCCGTTGTACCAATAGGCCGACCAGAAGCCGCCCAGCACGAGCGCCTTCCCGTCGATCGGGCCGCGATCGAAGTACGCGATCTCGACCGGCTTGGACGAATCCGTGAAATCGAACACCGACAGACCACCCTGGTACCACGCCTGCACCATGATGTCGCGTCCCGGAACCGGAATCAGCGAACCGTTGTGCGCCACGCAGTTTTCCTGCTCCGTCTGCGCCGCGGGCATCTTGAAGTAGCCGCCGAAACGCAGCTTGCGATCGACGATGTCGAAGATCGCGTCGGCGCCCCAGGTGATCGGATCGGTCGCCCGGCAGCGGGGCCGGCCGCCGCCGCCCCACTCGTCCGTGAAGATGACCTTCGTGCCGTCGTTGTTGAATGTCGCCGAATGCCAGTACGCGAAGTTCTTGTCGGCCACGTAATCGAGCCGCCTGGGATTCTTCGGATCGCTGATGTCCAGCAGGATGCCGTTGCCCGAGCACGCGCCAGCGGCCAGACCGACTTCCGAGAACACCGTGATGTCGTGGCACTGATTGGTCTCCGACGTTTTCTGCGTGCCCTCGCCGTGATCGCCGCCACGCCAGAGACCCGCGATCGCGCCGGTCGTGGCATCGGCAAAGATGCGCGGCCGATTGACGATGCGCGCGTTCTGCGGCGCGGCAAGCGGCACCTGGATGACGTCGATGCTGAAGAGCGACGTGTTGGGATCGTCCTCCGGTTTCTTCCCCGAACACCCTTCGAGCTCTTCTCCCGATCGCACGGAGCTCGTGCCGGAGCCGTAGATGTAGAGATTGCCCTTGTCGGTTGGATCGGTCACCAGCGTGTGCGTGTGGGATCCGCGGCACGTCTGGATGGCCGCGACCTGCCGCGGTTTGCTCAGATCGCTGATGTCGAATATGCGGACGCCGCGGAACCGCTCGTTGCTGACCGGCGTCTGCACGCCCTGCGTGCCGCAGTCGAGGCGGCCGCGCGTCTGCTCCACCGACATGATCAGCAGGTTGCCGTGCACCGAGACGTCACCCTGCCCGCCGGGGCACACGATGGACGCCAACAACTTCGGCCGGTTCGGCCGCTCGACGTCGTAGGTATTGAACCCGTGATAGCTGCCGACGAAGACGTGGTTGCCGCTGAACGCCAGATCCGAATTGGTAAATCCGAGTCGGTTCGCCATGACGGCGTCGAACGGCGGCGGTGCGTTCGGATCGCGTGGCGGCGCGTTCGGATCCCGGGGTTGCTCCGGCGGCATCGGGTTGCCGGCCGGCGCCTTGGGATCGAAGAACCCCTCGGGCTTCGGCAGGCTCGCGACCCGCTCGAGGTTTTTCGCTGCCTCGCCGGCATCGTGGAATCCCGGCTTGAGGCCCACACGCGGATCATTCAAGGTCGAACCCTCGACCTTGACTGCGGCAGGGCCCTGCGCTGTCGGAGGGACAGGCCTCTCCTGAGCGCGGCCCACCAGCACACCGCCGAACGCGGCTGAAACACACAGGCAGCCGGCCACAACGAATTTCATTTCTTCATCTCCTTCAGTAAGAGGTCGAGCATCGCGCCCATCCGCTCGATTTCCATGCGCTGGTCTGCGTCGACATCTGACGCGAACGAGAAGATGCTCACGTCCTGTCCCGCGCCCGGCGTCTCGAAGAGCTCCTTCACCATCGTCAACGCGCCGTCGTGGTGCTTGATCATGCCTTCGAGGAACAGGCGATCGAACTCGCGGCCTCTGGCGTCGGACAGGTGCTTCATTTCGTCGTCGGTGAGCATCCCGGGCATCAGCGCCGCGTCGTGCTGATGGATCGCGTTCACGCCAGGCACCAGCTGTCCGCGTGCCTGCAGCCATTCCTCCATCATCTTGATTTCGTCTTTCTGCGAGATGTCGATCCGCTGCCCGAGCATCCGCATGACGTCGCGGTCCGTATGCGTCGGAATCAGATCGACCATCTCGATGGCCTGCGCGTGATGGCCGATCATGCCTTGCATGAATTTGATGTCGGCACCGATGTACTCGACCTTCGACAGGTCCGACGCCTTGTCGGCGGTGATCACCTGGCTCGGCTGGCCGGGTGCGCCCGGCTGGATGATGGGCGCGTGAGGCGCGGCCTGCGGGCGCGAATCCGCAGGCGCGGTCCGACAGCCCGCGGCGGCAATGACGAGGAGAACTGATAGGCAGCGATACGGCATCCCGAGCGCGTGACGCTCAGGATACACAATGAGCCCGCTCGGCAGGAAGCCTTGCGCAGGAGACGGATTCTCTTCGCGACTCAACTCCGACGCTCAACCTGCAAGCGCGGGCGTGACGAAAGAGTGTGCCGCTGAACGACGAAAGGGAATTGTAAAGAGCCTTTCCCCTGCTACGGCAGCCGTCCTGGCGTATACGGCGCGCCCAGCCGCTCCAGCTCCTTTTCAACCGCCGGTACGTCGGCCTCGACAAGGGCCTTGAGCTTCGACCGCTCGGCGGCATACAGGTCCGATGCGATCTGCAATTGCTGCTCGTGCGTGGTTGTCTGACGCGACAGCGTTCGAAGCAGCTCACCGGAGATCGTGTTGACCCGCTCTGAAATCGCGACCGGAAGCGCGCCGCTTCGCGAACCCAGGCGCCGATCGCCGCGCAGCTCGACGAGAATTGCGATCAGGCGACGCTGCAGTGCCCGCGTTTGGTCGTGCAGTGCGCGCGGCGCGGCAGGCGTGGCGTCGAGCGCCTTGACGATCGCCTCGAGTCTGGTCGTCGTGCTGTTCGCCAGTTCGAGCGAGCCTGCGAGTTCCCGCCGCAGTGCCTGGAGTTTCTCCTGGAATTGCCAGCGCGCCGATTGGTCCGGCGCAACCCGCTCGGCCTGCGGATCCAGCACGACGTTGAACGACACCGGGCCCGCCACCTGCGTCACGACACCACGGACGCGCTGCGAGAGCGTCACGCTGTACCGGCCCGGGACGACGTAGGGGCCCACGAGCGGATCGCCGAAGAGCTCGTCGAGCTCTCCGCGGGGCCGGTTGGGCGGCAACTGATGCGCGGGCGCGCGCAGGTCCCACGCAACCCGCTGCACACCTTTCTCGACAGGTCCAGTGAACACGCGAACGGGTACGCCGTCGGGGCCGCTCACGGTGAGCAGCATCGTCGGCGCCTCCTCGTCGCTCTCGGATCGCAGCTCGTCCGGCGAAGCGTATTTGATCGGCCGGCCCGCTTTGTCGGCGGCTTTCTCCGCGTCCACACGCTGCTGCTTCAATGTCTTGATGGCGTCTTTCAAGTGATAGGTCAGTAGGGCGCCGTACGGCGGATTCGGCGCGGAATTGAACATCTCGCCCTGAAAGCCCTTCCCCGGCATTCCGTACTGCAACGTCGGAACGAAAAGCACCGCATCGCGGACCGGGAACAACGTCGCGGCAGCCGTCTCCACCGTCGTCGCGCGCAGCGCCGAATAGTCGTCGACAATGTAGACGCCCCGACCGAAGGTGCCGAGCACGAGGTCGTTCTCGCGCTTCTGGATGGCGATATCGCGTACGGCGATGGTTGGGACGCCCGCAATCTTGTTCCAGTGCTCGCCTCCATCGCGGCTGAAGTACGCGGCGAACTCGGTGCCTGCGAACAGCAGCCGGGGATCCACGTGATCCTCGGCAAACGAATACGTCGAGCCACGTGCCGGCAGGTCGCCCGAAATCGACTTCCACGTGCGACCGGCGTCGCTACTCTTCAGCAAGTACGGCGCGAAGTCGCCGTTCTGATGGTTTTCGATCGCGACATACACGGTCGCTGCGTCGTGCTGCGACGCGCGTATGCGCGCGACGTACGCATCGCCCGGGACTCCCGGCAGCTTGTCGACCTTCCGCCAGTGCCCGCCACCATCCTCGCTGATCTGAACCAGTCCGTCATCGGTTCCGATGTAGAGCAGTCCCTCTTTCTTCGGGCTTTCGGCGATGGCCGAGATATTCCCGTACAGCGCCGTGGACGTGTTCTTGGCGACGGCGTCTGGACCCCACACCTTCCCCATGACCTGCAACGCGTTGCGATCGAGTTGGCGGGTCAAATCGGGTGATGCGACCTTCCACGAGTTGCCCCGATCGTCGGAGCGGAAAAGAATCTGCGCGCCGAAATAGAGGCGCGTGTGCGAATGCGGCGAGATGATGAAGGGCGCGTCCCAGTTCCAGCGAAGCGGAACGCCGCCTTTCTCCTCCTGAGGCTGAATACCAATCCGCTCGGCGGTGCGCTTGTTGTAGCGCACGATGACACCGTGCTGCAGTTCGGCATAAATCGTGTCCGGATCCTCGGGATCGATGCGCGACACGAACCCGTCGCCGCCTTGCGTCACGAACCAATCCTGATTGAGAATCCCGTGCTCCGATCGCGTGCGTGACGGGCCGCCCAGGGAATTGTTGTCCTGCAAGCCGCCGTACACGTTGTAAAACGGCGCCGCGTTGTCGATGTCGACATCGTAGTACTGCGCCAACGGCAGGTTCTCGAAGAACGTCCAGGTGGCGGCGCGATCGAACGAACGGTACAAGCCGCCGTCGTTGCCGACCAGCAAGTGATTCGTGTTGTCGGGATCCACCCAGATGATGTGATTGTCCACGTGCATGTTGCGCTGCCCGAGCGAGTGCAGCGTCTTGCCGCCATCATCGGAGAGCTGAAAAATCACGTCGGGGACGTACACGCGGTCGACGTCGACGGGATCTGGAAAAATGTCGCCGTAGTACATGGAGCCCTGGTTGTAGTCCGTGCGCCGTTCCCACGTGACGCCGTTGTCGGTCGAACGAAAAATGCCGCCTTTCGAGTTAGCGGCCTCGACAACCGCGTACAGCACATCGGGATTGACCGGCGAAATTGCCAGGCCGATCCGCCCGAGTTCCTCGTCGGGCAATCCGCTATTTACTTTCTTCCACGTCTTCCCGCCATCAGTGCTGCGATGGATGGCGCATTCCGGACCGCCGTCGATCAACGTGAAGAAGCTGCGCCGGCGTTGGTAGGCGGCGGCCACGACGACGTCCGGGTTGCGCGGATCGACAACGACGTCGGTCACGCCGGTGTTCTCTGATATCTTGAGCGGCTGCGTCCACGTCCTGCCGCCATCAGTGGTCTTGAACAACCCGCGGTCGCCGCCCGGCGCCCACAGCGGCCCCTGCGCCGCGACCCAGACCGTATCGCTGTCCTTCGGATCGATCACGATGCGGCCGATGTGCTCGGAGTTCTTGAGGCCGACATTGGTCCATGAGCGGCCGCCGTCCTCGCTCTTGTAGACGCCATCGCCGTAGGCCACCGAGCGCTGCGAATTGCGTTCGCCTGTGCCGACCCACACGACGTTCGGATGCCGCGGATCCACAGCCACCCAGCCGATCGAGAACGAGCCCTGCGTATCGAACACGGGTTGAAACGAAGCGCCGCCATTCATGGTCTTCCACACGCCGCCGGACGCCGATCCCACGTAGAAGATCGCCGTGTTCGACGGGTCGACGGCGATGCTCATCACGCGCCCCGAGGTGACGGCGGGGCCGATGGATCGGGCGCGGAGGTTCGAAAACGGATCTGGCACGGGGGACTGTGTGGACACTGGCGTTGTCAGAACCGCACCAGCCACAATCACGATCGATGTCCATCGTTTCATGGAGAAAAGCTCCTGCTGTCCTTTAGCGATCTGTGCGCCCCTTGCGGGCAAGATCATTCAGGGTCGACTATTTGACCCAGTCTGGCGGACGGCGATGATGCGTGGCCTGCTCATAGGCGTGAGCGAGCGCGAGCAGGCGCGTGTCGGACCAGAGCCGGCCGAGAAAGGAAACGCCGACGGGGTACCGACCGCCGATGAATCCCGCGGGCACGGTGACCTGGGGTAGGCCGGTCATCGCACTCTCCTCGCACGTCCCCGGTTCGCCGCCGTAGCGTTCCAGCCCGCCTTCGTGGGTGTGCGGTCGCGCCTGATTGGCCGGATACACCAGCGCATCGAGCTGTCCCTGTTCCATCTCCCTGACGAACAGGTTGCGGAAGCTCTCGCGGCCGGCGTAGAAACGTGCCGTCGCCGCGCGCAGCGCGTCGCCGGTCGGCACCGGCTCCAGGGCATCCTGGAAGCGTCGTGCGCTGGCGGGCGCCAGTTTCCCTGATGCCAACAAGTCTTCGATGGTGATGACCTTGTCGCCGCTTGCGGCGCCGCGCGCCAGGTAGGCCGACCACGCCGCCTTCAACGATCCCGGCGCACTCCCACGGGCCGCGCGGTACTTCTCGTCGAAATCGGGAATCGTTACATCCACGACCGCCGCGCCGGCGGCGCGCAGTTCCCTGACGACCGCCTCCATGACACCAGCGACTTCCTTTTCACCGGTGACACCGACCAACAGCTGGCGAACGATTCCAAATCGGGCGCCCTTGAGGGTGCCTGGGTCGAGCGCTGCCGCAAACGAGCCGCTGCTATGCGCCGCTGCATCCGCCGTGGCATCGTCTTCGGGATCGGCCCCGGCAACCTGATCGAGGACGAGCGCCAGTTCGCGAACCGACTTCGCGATGGGGCCAACAGCATCGTTGAACGTGTTCAGCGGCATAACACCGGCGCGGCTCGTCAGCCCGCGCGTCGTGCGTATCGTGGCGAGCGACGCAAACGAAGCGGGATTCGACAACGAATTGCAGGTGTCGGTTCCGAATGCCACGGTGACGAAGCTGGCCGCGACCGACGTGGCGCTTCCACCGCTCGATCCGGCCGTGCTGAGCGACGGATCGTACGCGTTGCCGATTGTGCCGCCGACGGTGCTGATTCCGAAGTCGCCAAAGGGAAATTCGTCGAGGTTTGTTTTACCGAGCACGATCGCGCCCGCCCGCCGCATTCCCGCCGCCATCCGCGAATCGAGCCGCGGCCGATGCTCGGCGAGCGCGCGCGATCCGCCGGTCGTCGGCAGATCGAGCACGTCGATGTTGTCCTTGTAGGCGATCGGAATTCCGTGCAGCGGACCCCGGACGTGGCCGGCAGCCCGTTCCTGATCGAGTTGTCTCGCATCGCTGATGGCGTGCGGATTGAGCGCCAGCATCGCTCGAAACGTCGGACCGCTTCGGTCGTACGTCGACAGGCGCCTCAGCTGTTCGCGAACGATGTCCTCCGACGTCGTGACGCCGCTCGCAAGCGCCTCCTGAAGCTGCGGAATCGTTTTCTCGACGACGGTGAACGGAGCTGCCGGTGTTTGCGGCAGCTTCCAATTCAGAATCTGCGCGCGCTGCCTCGACGTGAGGCCGCGCAGGTCGGGATCCGCCACCAGCCTCCGCGCGGTATCGGTCACCTGCGCGATCTGCGACCCCGCGGGTGGTATCTGCGGCTGCCCTTCCGAGAACGGCGCCTGATGCTTCGGCGCGACGAGCCCGTCGCGAATCGGTATCGGAAATCCGCCGCGCGGATCGTAGACTTCGCTCAACCCCTTCACGATGAACGTCATCAGCGACACCGTCCGTCCTGGCTCGACGGTGAACGAAAAGACGTAGCCAATATGCGCGGGATCGAAGCCGGGCCAGGCGTCGACAAACGGATCGGCGTACATGTCGCCGACTCTGGCCAGGATTCCGGACGTCTTCGAGCCGAGCACGTGCGCCGACGGTCCGTGGCCGGACGGCCCCTGCATCGGATTGGCGACACCCTTCGCGTTCTGCATGACGGTCACGAAGGTGTCGTGCACGTCGATCGTGCGATTGCCGTCGGACGTCATGGCGACCGTCAGCCGCCCGCCGTCCTCGAATGCGCCCGCGGCGCCGCCCCAAGCCACGCGTACGACACGAGCGTGTTCGGCGACGTTCGTGAAACTATCCAGATACCGCAGGTAGTTCGTCTCTTTCGGCGCAAAGAGCGAGCGATCCACCACGATGCCGTCGTGAACGACGGGCATGAGCGAATCGAAACGCTCGGCGCCGTCATGGGCCAAGCCGAAGCCGCGCAGATACTGGTTCCGCGTCAGGATAGTGCCGATCGGCAGGCTGACCTGCAGCTTCAAGTATCCAAACCCGTTGAACGGATTCGCGTTGCCGCCCGTCGCGATGCCGCCACTGTCCTGCGCCCATGCCGACGTGTCCTGGACGTCCCAGAACTGGCCGTCGGCTGACGGCATCCGCGTCACGGCGCCCACCATCGCAGCCGCAAGGCATGAAAAGAGCAGAGAAGCCAGGATTCGCTTCACGCGTCACCATCTCCGATCATTGGGTTCCTGTTCTGCGCGCCGACCAAGAATAGCGGCACCGGCTATTCTGTGTCGATGACGACGATCGACGCTGACGTCTTCCGCTGGGTCGTCGCTCATCGTTTTCATGCGATCGACACGGCGATGTGGATGGTGAGCGCCGCCGGACGCGGCGGTTTCGTGTGGCTGGTGCTCGGTATGCTGCTCGCCATCACACGTTACGTGCATCCGATGGTGGTGGTTCGGCTCGCCGCCGCCGTGTTGGTAGCCAGCCTGACCGCCAATCACGTTATCAAGCCGATCGTTCACCGCACGAGGCCGTTCGACGCGGTCGCAGGAATCACCGTCATCGGCGCCCGTCCGCACGATGCATCGTTTCCGTCCGGGCACACCGCGAATGCATTCGCCAGCGCGTTCGAGCTGGCGCAGGCGCTCCCGGCAGCGGCCATGGCCTGGTGGGGCCTTGCTTGCGCGATCGGGTTTTCGCGCGTGTATCTCGGCGTGCACTATCCGCTGGACGTCATCGGCGGCGCTGCCGTCGGCCTGGCGTGCGCCGCACTCCTCAATGCGTTAGTCCGTACACCAGATAATTGACGCCCAGCTTGTACGCTTCGTTCGTCTGATCGATCGGCCGCAGCCCCGTCCCCGACCATTCCCAGAACTGCGAGATGTCGGTGTTGTAGTTGATCACCATCTGCAGCCGCTTGTTGGGATCGTTGTCCTCGTACACGCCGCGGAAGATCGGTTTGCCGTAGTTGTACGCCTGGGGAATGATGTCGAGATTGTCGATCTCGAAGAAGGCGTGAAAGATCGGATGCGATGCGTCGAGCTCGTAGAAGTGGACGTTCGGCAGCACGCGCTTCATGTTCGCTTCGAACGGTTCCCACCCGGGACTTCCGAAATCGCCTGGTATCTTGAAGTCGTCGACGATCACGAATCCGCCCTTCTCGATGTACTCGCGCAGCGCCACGGCTTCGCGGTCGGTGAGCGTCCACCAGCTCACTTCGATGATGTAGGCGACGGGGTACTTGAACAGCTCGGGATCGTCCAGGGCGAGCGTGTTAATGGTCTCTTCGTTGGCGCCGAGAAAGCTGACCTCGTTCATGATCTTCATGAGGTTCTGCTCGGCAAGCGGATAGCCGTGCGCCCACGCCGGCAGGCCGCGCCACCAGTACCCTCCCGGCGCTGTCTCGTACTTCACCCGGACGAACGTGAAGCGACCGTCGTATTTTGCGTTGGGTTGAATGACGAACGGCACCCATCGGCCACCAAACCCGCCGAAGCCTCGCTGCGCGACGGCGACAATGCTTATCAGCAGGAACGCCGTCGTCAGCAGCAGGACGAGGCGCGCGCGCTGACGGCCGACACGGTTCACGGGTGCCTCGACCACACCACGAGAATAGCACTCGCGACCTTGATTGCCGGCGGCTTTACGGTAGGATTACGAAGCGGTGATGGTCACCACGTTGCCCGACAGTCGCGCCACGAACTGGCGGAGCGGCGACGGTGCCGGACCCATCAGCACGGCGCCGGTGAGCGAGTATTCCGATCCGTGGCATGGACAGACGTACATCTGATTCTGAAATCCGCTGACCGTGCACTGCTGGTGCGTGCAGATGGCGGTGAGCGCGCTGAATGAGTCCTGGCCCGTTCGCGCGACCAGGAAGCTGCCGGACGCGGACTGGACGAGCGCCGCGCCGCCGACGGAAGCCAGCGGCGAGCTTGCGTCGATCGTCAACGTGACCGCGCCTCCCGATGCCGTCGCATTGATCGTCGGTAGCTGCGGTGCATTGCTGCTGGGAGTGCTGGGACTGTTGGGGCTGCCGCAACCGGGGACGAGAGAACCAAGCGACACGATCGAAACGGCCTGACAGGCGTGAACGCAGAACTCGCGACGCGATGGACGTGATGCAGACATGCGGTCGCGTCAGTGCAACGGATATACCGACAGGGATCGGCCAAGTGGAATGTATGCTGCCGCGCTCCTTTTCGCCTGATTCAACCGATTTCGAAGCAAACGCGCGTCCAGCCGCAAGCGGCGTGCTCGCACCGCGGCGTCCTGTGATGCAGACAAGGTGTGCGCGCCCCTGGACGTTGCATTCGGAGTGGGCAAACGTTCTCCGTACGCTGTTTGCGCGCGCGTCTCGCCTGTCGACGCGACGAATCGCGTGCTGTTTGATGGTGGCCTCGGTTGCGTGCTCGCCGACGCTGCCGCCGACACAGGTTCCGCCGCAGCCCGATCCGGCGCTCGAGCCGTTCAAGACCGCTCTGCAAACCTACGTGGACCAGACGCAGCCGTATCGGAGAGAGGCTGCACAAGCTGCCGAGCGCGTGGCCGGCCGTGACACGCCTACGTCGAGCGCCGAGGCAGCGGTCCGAACGCGCCAGCAGGAGCTCGCAGAAGCGCTGCGGACGAAGCTGCGTCCTGACGCCAGACAAGGCGAGATCCTGACGCCCGCAATCGCGCCGGCGATCCGTCAACGTCTCGATGCGCTCTTCCAGGGACCGCAGCGCGACCTGGTGCTCGACGAGGTGGCCGAACAGAACACGACGCCAGCCAGAGGCGCCACGCCGATCATCAACGCCAAGCTCGACGCGCCCCGCGTGCCTCCGCGGTTGAGCGAGGCGCTGCCGCCGCTGCCGCCGCAGCTCGAATACGACTTCATCGAGCGCGCGCTCATCCTGCGGGACGTGGATGCCGACGTCGTCGTCGATTTTCTGCCCGATGTCATCCAGGTGCCGCCGGCGGCGGAGTCGCCGGGCGCGACGCCGACGCCGGTGGCGGGCGGCGCCACGTCACCGCTCCCGCTGCCTGAACTGCGCGGCGCCACGATCTTCGCGTTGATGGGCGACAGCGGATCGGGCGACATTCCGCAACAGCAGGTGGCGGAGGCGATGCTGACGTATTTCACGACCGTACGGCGGTTTCCTTTCGTGCTGATGCTCGGCGACAACCTGTACCACGACAATTACACGTCGGAATTCCTGATTCCCTACAAGCCGCTGCTCGATCGCGGCGTGAAGTTCTACGCGACGCTTGGCAACCATGACCGCGATGGCCAAATCCATTTCAAGCCATTCAACATGGGCGATCGCGATCGGTACTGGTTCGAACAGGGCAACGCCAGGTTTGCGGCGTTGACCAGCAATCATCCGTCCGATCCCGAGCAGCTCAAATGGCTGGATACCGTGTTCACCGATGCCGGGGACAAGTGGCGGATCTCGTTCTTCCACCACCCCCTGTACTCGTCAGGTAACCATGCGAAGGAAGGCGCGCAAGTGATGCGGCCTGCGCTCGAACCAGCGCTCGTACGCAACGGTATGCACGTAGTCTTCAGCGGACACGATCATCTGTACGAACGCACGAGACCGCAGCAGGGCGGCATCGTCTATTTCGTGTCGGGAGGCGGCGGCCGCGATCTGTACAACGTCCGCCGCAGTCCATACGACGTGATTGCCCTGTCGGAGCACCACTTCATGGTGGCGGAAGTGGCCGGCGATCGCCTGTTCTTCGAAGCGATCTCGCACGCCCAAAAGGTGCTCGATTGCGGCGTCCTGCTGCGTACGCCGGATACGAAGCCGGACAACGACACGCGCAAGTTCGAAGCAGACTGCGAGGCCGCCCGCGCCAGGCCTCGTACCACCAATCCGTAATCCCGAAATTCAGGACCGAAACCGCCGCGTATGCGGAATGGAACCTCCTGCCACACGGTCAATTCGCCAGTCGCTCCACACGCAGCACGGTCTGTCCCATGGATCCACTCGTCCACACCACGATCGTGCCGTGGCTGGTCGTGGCAACGACCGGATAGACCGCGGGCGTGCCGTCGCCGATGCCGTGACGCACCCACTGCACAGTGCCCCTGCCGCTGACGGTCCCGCGAGCCAGGGCGATTCGCCTGGTGCCGAGGGATTGTTCGTCCCACACCACGAGGGCCTCGCCCCGTGAACCCATCGCAATCTGGGGATGCCGAGGAAAGCCCTCGGTCGGAATGCGCTGCCGCGCCGAGAAGCGGCGGCCGTCCTCAGACACGGCGTAGAACAACGCCGATGTGGGTTCGCGCGCGGGAGTCTCGCCCGGAACGAGCGTCGCCCACACCACATGAACGCGATGATTCACGTCGACCGTCAATGCCGGGCCATTCTCCGGACACCCGTCGAGCACCCAATGGTCCTCGCTCACGCGCACCGGCGGCGCAAACGTTTGGCCACCATCGGACGACATCGTAAAAGCGATGTCGCGAACGTTTCCCGGATATACATGGCGCCACGCGGCGTAGACCGCACCGTCGATGCCCGTGGCTATCGCCGTCTTGCAGCAATAGCAGACACCGCCCGTGAGGGCGCGCGAAGAACCCGTGCCGGGGGCCAGCCGCCCGAAAAACAGCTTCGAGAGCTGCGCGCGCGCGACGCCGTCGGTCTGCTGTTTACTGGACGCCGTGTGCTGGTGCCCGGAATGATTCATGGAAGCGGCACCACTGGCCGCCAGCTCGCGATGATCGAGCCAGAGGGCCACGACACCACCGTCGCGGTCCGTCGCGATGGATTCCCATCCGCGATTTCCCGGGACCTCGGTCCCGGGGACCGGTGTCGGTGACGCAAAGGATATTCCGCCGTCGACGGAACGCGCCGAAAGGAGCCTCGTGCCGGCCGCGTCCTTGGCGGTCCACACGACAACGATCGATGGGTCGTTTGCTGCTCGTGGAATGAGTGCAATCCGCGGTGGCTGCTCGCCGGAGACGCTGGCTTCGCCGGCCACCTGATTCACGCGCGCAGGAACACTGAACGTCTCTCCTGCATCGCGACTCATCGTGACGTAGATGTCCGTGACACCTTCCTTGCCGCTCGCGGCCCATGCCATACCGACAAATTGACCGCTCGTCGCAAGGGATGCATTCGCGTTCCCGCGGTCCTTGACCGCGATATCGGTCGAGCGAGTGCTCGCCCCTCCTGACGCTGCCACGGTCATCAGCGCAGCGCCGAGCAGGATTCGCGGGCTGGCGTTCAACAGATTCATATGGTTCTCCCGTGCGGCCGTGTCGCCGTGGCGGGATGACGTTTCGACGACACGTCCCGCCTCCGGTTCAAAACATGAGTCGAAGTCCGAATTGAAGTGTTCTCGGATCGCCGACCGCGGTGATCTGATTGAAACTCGACACCGGGTTCGTGGGATACGCTCCCGGACCGAAATTCGTGTTTCGTGTCAGGTTGTTCACGCGATTGGTCAGGTTGAAGGTCTCGACCAGGCCCTCGAGCCTCGTACCCGCGGCGAGAGGGAACTGACGGCTCACTCGAAGGTTCAAGCTGAAAAAGTCGCCGCCGATCCCGGTGTTGCGCGGGATGAACGAGACGGCCCGTACGTCGAAATTCGCTGGCGTCGTTCCGCCGTCCGAAAGGGGCCGGCCGGTCGTTCCCTGAAGGCTCGCAACCCCCGACGTGATGTTGAACGGCAGCGCTGAGTAGTACTGGAGCATGCCGCTCAACTGGAAACCGTGACTGACGCGTTCCCATGCCGTCGTGGCGGGCGCCATGGGCGTGTTCACGGTGCCGTTGATCACGAGACGGTGCCGCTGGTCGTCGTCGGAGCGGCCCCAGTCTCTCATGATGTCGGTTGGATCGATCGGCGAGCTGAAAAAGTTCTCGCCGACGTCGTTCATCGCTTTCGACAACGTGTAGGTGAAGCGAAGACTCGACCAGGTCGTGGGCCGCTGCACGAACGACACGTGGAGTCCGTGGTAGTTGGAATCAGCGACCGACGAATACTGGCTGTTGTTCCTGAACACAGAAATCGGCCGGCAGCCGTTGTTCGTGCCGGCAGCCACGCACGTCGGCACGTTCTGATTCACCGACATCAGCAGGTTGTCCCCGCTGATGTACTCGTACCCAACGCTCACCGTACGTCCCGGACCGATGGAGCGCTCCACTTCGATGCTGGCCTGTTTCGAGTACGCATTCTGGAGGCTCTTGTCCATCGTCGAGAAATCGACGAGCGTCGTCGTCAGGACGCGCGCGGACAGGATATTCGGGAAGATCGGTGCGCCGTCCTGCGTGGGTATGAGTCCCGACACGCTGGGCTGATGCAGGCTGCCGAGATCGGTGGTATTCCCGGCCGACAGGATCGCGTTGGCAACGGCCCGAAGCGGCACGCGGTCGAAAAACAATCCGGCGCTGCCACGGACGACGAGGTTTTGAGACGCCGTCGGCGACCAGGCAAACCCCACGCGTGGCGACACGTTGTTGCGATCGGTCTCGATCGTTTCGAGGAACTGCAGGTCGTACCGAAGGCCAGCGTTGAGCGTCAGGCTCGAACCGATCTTCCACTCGTCCTGTCCGTAGAAGCCGATGTTCGGATTGATTAGGGATATGACCGGATCGCCGAACGTCTGGCTGAAGCCGCTGTAGTTGCCGACAAGGAAACTGCCGAGGGACGAGAATGAATAGCTGCCTCGAGACGATCGAGGAAAGGTGATCGTGTCGTCGTTGAACACGAAATCCACGCCCGCGCGCAGTGCATGCGCTCCGGCCTGATGCGACAGGTTGTCCACGAGCTGATACATCTTGTTCACGCGTCTCGTCGGACTGCCCGAAAGCGTGCCGAACGATGCCACGCCTGCGATGCTGACGGCAGGTCCGATCGCGTCGGTTGGCGGGGCCTTCAAGTCGCCGTACGCGAATTGAGCACGCGTCTCGTTGACGGTCTTCGAGGAGATCGTCCACGTATTGCCGAAAGCGAGAGAGTGATCCACGTTGTCCAGCCCCGCCGACGCGCTCGGGGCCGCCAGGGCGCCAATGCCACGCGAGTTGTCCGACGTGACGTGGTACAGGCTGTACCTGACAGAGAGTTGATCGGACCCGTTGACCTGATGATCGACCTTACCGAGAAGATTGGCGCTGTGAACAGGATTCGGATACTCCCCGGTGGCGATGAGCGAACCGGGATAGCCAACCGCGGCCAGTTTGGCGTTGATGATGGCCACATTCTCCGGAAGGATCGTGGCGAGGCCGGTCTGATCGAGCAGGCGCTGTTCGAAGTTCGAGAAGTAAAACGTCCGGCTGCGAACGATGGGACCGCCCAGGCTGCCGCCGTACTGCTGCTGGTGCATTGGCAGCGTCGTCCCGGACAGCGCGTTCGGAGCATTGAAGATGTCGTCGCGGATGAAGTCGTAGAGGGTGCCGTGCACGGCGTTGGTGCCGCTTTTCGTAACGACGTTCACGTATCCGCCGAGCGCGCGGCCGAGCTCCGCCTGCCCTCCTGATGTGACCACCTGGAATTGTTCAATGGCATCGACACCATAGGGGATTCCGCTGAGCCCCGCGGCATCGTCGTTGGCCGACAGACCGTCGACGATGAAGCTGTTGGAGAAATTGCGCTGGCTGTCGATCGAAATGCCTGAACCAGGCACGGCCGACGTCTCGGCAAAAAGCTGCGTGGAGTTGACGTTGGTAGGCGACACGCCGGGCACGAGCAGCGCGAGATCGAGGAAGTTGCGGCCGTTCATCGGTAAGCTCTGAACTTCGGCCTGCTGAACCGTCCCGGCGATCTGGCTCCGCGCCGCCTCGAGAACGGTCGCCTGGCCGGCGACAGTGACATTCGTCTCGAGGCCCGCAACCGCCAGAGCGACTGGTATCTCGAATGCCGCGCCCACTGTGAGCACCAGCGTCCGCGTGCTGTCCGTGAATCCCTGCAGGTGAACGCGCAATTCGTAGCGGCCGACCTTGAGATAGGGGAACCTGAAACGTCCTTCCGAATCGGTCACGGTTTCAGCCGCGACATTGGTTGCCATCTGACGCGCGATCACCTGCGCGCCAGGGACAACGGCGCCCTGAGGATCCGTCACGCGTCCGCTGACGCTGGCGTAGTTGATCGTTTCTTGTGCAATGACGAGACGAGCCGAGAGAAGGGCGCAGCCAGCAATCATCAGACTGCGCCTCAAAAGTAGTTTCACTGGCGTCCTCCGCGATGAATCCCACGCGATCGAACCACTGAAAGAGACGTGCAGACGCGGTCAGCTGACGACGCGTCTCGGCGTTTCTCGAACCTGAACCGAAAAATCAGGCCGTGTGGTCGTTTCGGGAACGAACTATCCGCGCGGGGGTGGCGAGTCGGGAGGAGAGGACCATCCGAGAGGATCCGCGTTGAACACAGACGCGCAACGAGCGGTGTTGCTCGGTGCGATCACGGACGCTGACGATGCGAGCACGCCGGCCGGACCGACGAGCGACGCCGCTAGTGCGGCGAGCGGATCCGAGGTGCTGCGACACGAGCAGGAATGCGAAGCTGGCGTCGATTTGGATTTCGATGCCGTGTGATGCATCGGGCACATCTGCCCGTCACCGTGTTCGCAAGTACATTCTGCTCCAACGGCAGCAGATGTGGTCGAGCACAGGGCCCTGGGAACAGAGACCAGCAGACACAGATGGAGTACGAGCCAGCCGCCGGCGATACGCACAAGCTGAGGCCGCATCCACGCCATCGAACAGACAGCTTAGCACAGAGGCATAAGAGACCGTCGCCGCGACGCCAGCCTGAGGTCGCCTCGCGGCGTAAACTACTTGGAAGTCGTGGACAAGGTATCGGGTACGCTGGCGGTCCTCGGTTTGTGTCTGCTCACTACTTCGGCTGCGGCACAGACTCCACCCACCGATCGCACGCATTCGTCACAGGTCACCGATGGCGCATGGTCGTGGACTACCGACGCGAATGTCTTCGTTGGCTACAACTATCAGAATCGCCTCTACGCCGACTTCTCGGCGTTCGAGTCCCAGAACTGGTTCATGGGCTCGGGCGAGCGCACGGTGGGGAGCGGCCGGCTCACGATTCAGGCGATGCTTTCCCTCGAACCGTTCACCATCGGCAAGCTGGTCTACGGCGGCGGCGAACACATCAACGCCGGCGGGTCCCCCCAGCTCTTCCAGACGGGTGAGAGTTATCAGGGCGCGCCGATCATCAACTTTCAGCATCCGCACGACCTCATCATGAATCTCGGCGCGACGTACCGGCTCGAGCGGCCCGGCGTCGCCTACGTCTTCGGCGCCGACGCCGTCGGCTCCCCCACGCTCGGGCCGACGCCGTACATGCACCGCAATTCCGCCCGCGACAACCCGGAGGCACCGCTCTCGCACCACTATCTCGACTCGACGCACGTCACTCCAGGTGTTCTTCGTGCAGGAGTCGAGACGAAGGGTTTCACGTTCGAAACCTCGGTCTTTCGCGGCGAAGAGCCCAACGAGAATCGCCTGAACATCGATCGCCCGCGTCTGGATTCGTGGGCCGGTCGCGTGCAATGGCGCAACGGGCCGTGGAGCGCGCAGTTCTCGGGCGGACGCCTGCACGAACCGGAATGGTTCGAGCCTTACAACATGACGCGGTTGACAGCCTCTGTCGGCTTCGATGGAAGCGTAGGCGGACGGGCGCTCGCGACGACGATAGCCTGGGGCGAGAATCGCGAATTCACACCTTTTCGCGGCGTTGCCGACAGCTATCTGCTGGAGTCCGATTTCCGGGCGACAGAAGCGACGACCTTGTACGGTCGCGCCGAAAAAGTGAGGAAAGAAGTCCTCGGTCTTGGCTACCATCCCAAAGGATTCGGCCATCCACACATCTTCTCGGACATCACGGCCGTGACGATCGGCGCCGTGCGTGACCTGCCGATCATCCAGCGCGGGCGATTCGGCATCGGCGGTGATATCACCGTGTACGGCATGTCGCCCGACATGGAGATGTTCTACGCTGGTTCCCGATCGTTTCACGTGTTCCTGCGGTGGCGTCCCAGCGGGACGTCGATGACGCACGTGCATTGACGTTCGCCTGAAGGCTCGCGCTACGAGGCCCCCTCGCGTTCCACAGCGGGGCGACGCCTTTAGGCGAGCGAATACCGCACGATCCTGTTATTCTTGGCTTGGATAGCGATGGCCCTGTTCGGGGACCAAGGTCCATGTCCCTCGTCGCCTTGTCGGAACTGCTCGGCGCAACCGTGCGCGATGCCACCGGCACCGTGCGCGGACGTGTGCGCGAAATCGCCGTTGCTCCACAGGATCATCCCACCCGCGTCGCGTTTCTGATCGTACGCGGCAGCCAAGGCGAACGTGTAATACCGCTCGACACGGTCCGGTCGGCTGGCGTGGTGGTTCGCACCTTCACTG